>NZ_JBSGJX010000079.1:0-15320 GCF_053605785.1 Nonomuraea sp. NPDC003754 | reverse complement strand
GGGAACGGCCCAGGAACACCTGCCCCATTCCTCCCCCGCCGAGCCTCGCGTGCAGCCGGTAGGAGCCGATGAGGGTCGGATCGCCGTCGTGCAGGGGGTCGGGCATGGCACCTCTTTCGCGTCGTAGATCTTCGCCTGTCGGTGCCGATGATCCCAAAAAGGCGCACGTTCTGAAGGACGATCGTGGCGCAGAGGCTGAGCGATCCGCTAGACCGGACGGCGGTTGCGGGTGCCGATTATTCATCCGGCCAGGTCAAGCCGCATGGTGGTACTCCCTGAGGACACCGCCCAGTCGGTCGCGTCGGCGAATGTCGAGCGGCGTGACCGGGGCAGCGTCTGTGCTTGGATCAGGAAGTGCTCGGAGCGGAGCTGCCTGCTGGAGCGCCCGATGTGGCCGATGTTCGTTATAGAACGTCTCGAATTCACGCAGCGCCTGGAGAAGGTGCTTCTGGTTCCTGAGGGTGTGCCGCTTCATATCTCATCGGGTAGTGCCTGATCTGTGGTTTTGGCCTTCAGGCCGCTCGCGGGCAAGATCGCGGCCTGTGTCGGTTCGTCTGCTGTACCTGACCTTGATTCGAGTGTTTGGCTGGCTGATGTTGCTTGGGCGTGGTCGGGCGTCCAAGGATGTCGAGATCATGGTGCTTCGGCATGAGTACACCCATGCGGTCTGCTGTCCATGCAAGCAAGATCATTTGTCGTCTGCCTGTTACTCGAGGCCGCCGGACTTGAGTGCGATAGGAGGCGGCGCGTACGGCCTGGCCGCCGGGTTGACGCGTGGCTCCAAAGCCGAGGAGACGAAACGCGCTGGCGGGTCCACTGTGGAGTGCGCCCGCGCCTTGTCGACCGGCGCAGTCCGACGACCTTGCGGCCGAATCTATGAGGAACGAGCTGCCGAGTACAGACCGGGGCCATGCCTTACTACGGAGGGTGCATGCATAGGCATGTCGCGAGATCATTTTGTGATATTTCGGGATCTTGTTGCGGAACGGGTCAAAGATTACGGTCAGGACCGGTCCAATAGCACGCTCTGAGCCGCACGGCAGGAGCGACGTCCGGTGATCGCAAGGTCGCCTCTCGTTGTGGTTCGGAGTGTGATGGCGCATGCGTCGTATGGGTTCGCGCTGGTCTGGTGTCGAGGGACGGCGCGCGAGACTGCTATGCGGCGCTGTGGCGGTGGCCAGTTCCTGGGTTGATCGCGTTATCGACGCTTCCGGCGTCGGCCGAGGCGATCGCCCAGGTCAGATGGACGGGAACCGTGGCGCCGGGCGAGGCGCTCGCGCCTGTGCAGGCCGCCGGCTCAGCTGCCGGATTCCCGGCGTTGGTGCCGACGAGTGCGACTTCGTCGACCTCAGCCACCGCAGATCCGGGCGCGTGGGTACCCAACCCGAAGGTGCCAGAGGAAGCGGTTCCCGCGGAGGACCGCACCCCGGCTGCCGTGGAAACGAATACTGAGGGGCTTGCCTCGGGTGTGGCCAGGGCCGAAGCCGCCGATGCGATGCTGGCGTCGCCCTCGCTGGTGGACGTGTATCCGAAGCCGGGCTACCTGGTGGATTCGTTGACGCCGACGTTGCGGGCGTGGGGTAAGAGTAGCAACGGCAACTATGCGGTCTCCTACTCGTTCACGATCTGCGACAACGAGGCGATGACCGGCACCGGCTGCACGAGCTCCGGGTATGTGGCGGGCAACGCCAACAAGTGGACGGTTCCGGCGGGGAAGCTGTCGTGGGGTACGCAGTACTGGTGGCAGGTCGCCGTCAAGGACTCCTACGACGGCGCCACGCTGACCACTACGGGTCTGACCTTCGTGACCGGTGTGCGCCAGCCCGCGGTGACCTCGCAGCTTGCCACCCCGGGCATCGGGGGCAAGGAGTTCGACCAGCAGTCCGGTAACTACACCACCACAGCTACCGACCTGACCGTGGCCACTGCCGGGCCGCCGCTGGCGGTCGTGCGCACCTACAACAGCATGGACCCGCGCTCCGACGGGATTTTCGGTGCCGGCTGGTCGACCCGCTGGGACATGAAGGTGCTGCGCGAGGTGCGCGGCAGCAGCGTCTCGGCGTTGGTGACCTACCCCGACGGGCGTCAGGTGCGCTTTCGCGCCAACGGTAACGGCACGTTCCAGCCGCCGCCCGGCATGCAGGCCACGCTGGCCGAGGAGAGCGGCGGGACGTGGCGGTTGATGGACAAGAGCGCCACCGTCTACCTGTTCGACAGCGCCGGTCGGTTGACCAAGGTGACCGACCAGCGGGGCCGCAGCCAGGAGCTGACCTACGGTAGTGACGGCAAGCTGGCCAAGGCGACCGGTGCCGGCGGCAGGTCGATCACTTTCGGCTGGACCGGTAACCACGTCACCAGCGTCTCCAGCGACCCGGTCGACGGGACGGCGTTGACGTGGACCTACACCTACGACGGTGACCGGCTCACGCAGGTGTGTGCGCCGGTGGCGGCGCCGAACTGCACCAGCTACGGCTACGGCAGCGGCTCGCAGTACCGCAGCAGCGTGCTCAACTCCGACCCGTTCGGCTACTGGCGGCTCGGCGAGACGACCGGTACCACAGCCGCCGACCTGGGCACCGGCGCCGGCAACGCGACCTACCAGGCGGTGACGCTCGGCGAGCCGGGCGCCCTTTCCGGTACCCCGGACACCGCGGCAGGGTTCAAGGCCGGGGCGGCGGTCAAGCTACCGGCCAACGCGATCCCGCACGTGGCCGACCAGATGTCGGTGGAGGCCTGGTTCAAGACCAGCGGTTCCGGCGTGATCCTCGCCGCCGGCACCAGCGAGTCCAGCGGGGTGGCGGTCGGCCCGATGCTGTACGTGGGCACCGACGGCAAGCTGCGCGGCTCGCTGGGCACCGTCGCCGCCCCGATCAGCAGCACCGGCGTGGTGAACGACGGCGCCTGGCACCACGTGGTGCTGACCGTGGCCGGGCAGAACCAGACCCTGTTCCTGGACGGCCAGCAGGCCGGCACCGCGACCGGGCAGGTCAACGAGTGGCGGCAGTACGCCACCGTCGGCAACGGCGTGACCAACGCGGCCACGTCGCTGGCCGTCCCGGCCGGCACGCAGGCCTTCCCGCTGCAGGGCCAGGTGGATGAGTTCGCCGTCTACGGCAAGCCGCTGACCGCCGCCGAGATCGCCGGCCACTACGCCGCCCGCACCGCGGTGCCGCACAAGCTGTCCACCGTCACGCTGCCATCCGGGCGGGTGTGGGCGGCCAACACCTACGACGAGCGCACCGACCGCCTGGCGACGCACACCGACAATCACGGCGGCCTGTGGAAGATCGGCGACATCTCGACCGAGCAGCAGTCCGGCGAGGCGCTCGTGGTGGTCACCGACCCGGCCAACGAGAAGCTCCAATACCTGTATGACGCCTGGCGCGGGTTCCGGATCCGCGGGGAGACCGACCAGCTGAACTTCACCACCTGGTACGAGTACGACCAGGCCGGCTACCTGACCAAGGTCATCGACCGCAACAACATCGCCAACGACATCTTCCAGGACAAGCGCGGCAACACCATCGCCCGCAAGTACTGCCGCGCCCCGGGCGAGTGCGCGATCGAGTTCTGGTCCTACTACCTGAACGCCAACGACCAGTTCGACCCGCGCAACGACCGGCTGCTGGCCCGCCGCGACGGCCGCTCCGGCGGCGATGACGACCCCACCTACGCCACCACGTCGGAGTACAACAGCTACGGCGAGCAGACCAAGCAGACCACCCCGGCCACCGCCGACTTCCCGCAAGGCCGCTCCACCACCTTCACCTACACCGACGGCAGCGAGTCGGCGATCGGCGGCGGCACCATGCCGGCCGGCCTGCTGAAGACCAAGACCACCCCGAACTCGGCCACCTGGAGCTACGCCTACACCAAGGCCGGCGACCTGGCCGAGCAGACCGATCCGGAAGGATTGATCACTCGGTTTGAGCACGACGCGCTCGGCCGAATCGCCGCCAAGACCGAGATCTCCGACTCCCAGCCGAACGGGGTGAAGACCACCTTCGCCTACGACGCGCTCGGCCGGATCACCACCGAGACCGCACCGGGGGTGAAGAACGAGATCTCCGGTGTCACGCACACCGCGCAGACCCGGCACAGCTACGACCCGGACGGTCACCCGCTCACCGTGACGCTTGCCGACCTGACCGGCGGCGATGCCGAACGGGTCACCACCTACACCTACGACGACTTCGGCCGCGCCGCCACCGTCACCGACCCGGAAGGCGGCGTCACCAAGCAGGACTACAACACGCGCGGCTGGCCCACCCGGCAGACCGACCCGCGCGGCACCGTCATCGAGCAGGGCTACAGCAAGCGCGGCGAGCCCACCACCCGCACGCTGAAGGGATGGACCGGCAGCCCGGTCAACCCGCAACCGGCCACCGACGTGGTGCTCGAGTCCCGCGGCTACGACCCGGGCGGACGCCTGGCGTCCACCGCGGACGCGATGGGCCGCAAGACCGCCTACGTGTACTGGATGGACAACCGGCTCCAGCAGAAGGTCGCCGATGACGCCAAGCTGAACGGCTCGACCACCCCAGCGGATGTGGTGCTGGAGTCAGCCGAGTACGACCCGGCCGGCAACCTGACCCAGCAGATCAACGGCGGCGGCCTGGCCACCACCGACTTCGTCTACGACGCGGCCAGCCGTCTGTCCTCGCAGACGTTTGATCCGGCCAACCTGGCCCGCACCACGAGCTTCGTCTACGACGCGGTCGGCAACGTCACCAAGAAGACGCTGACCGCGGCGGACACCAGCCGCAGCGAAGTGACCGAGTTCGCCTACAACAAGACCGGTCAGGTGACCCGGGAGACGATCGAGAACGGCAGCCAGGACCTGGTCTCCGAACTGTCCTACGACGACCGCGGCCTGGTCACCGCGATCACCGACCCGCGCGGCAGCGTCTCCGGTGCCAACCCGGCCGACTTCACCACCAACCTACGTTATGACGCCTTCGGCCGGTTGATCGAGACCATGGCTCCGCAAGTGCAGGTAGACAAGGCCGGGTCGGCCGCTACTACCCGGCCGACCCACTTGGTGGGCTACAACACCTCAGGCGACAAGACCCACATCAGGGACGCCGAAGGCCGCACCACCACGGTGGCCTTCGATAAGGCCGGCAGGCCGGTCGCGACGACCGCGCCCACCTACACGCCGCCAGGCGGCGCACCGATCACGCCCACCACCAGCAACTCCTACGACAAGGCGGGGCAGGTACTCAGCACCACCGACGCGCGCGGTCATGTCACCGGGTTCGAGTACGACCAGTTGGGCCGGCAGGTTTGGACCACTGACCCGGCGCCGGAAGGGCAAAGCCCGGGCCGGTGGGTCGCCGAGTACGACCTGCTCGGTGAGCCGCTCGCGGTCGTCGACCCGACCGGCGCCCGAGTGGAAAGCACCTACGACGATCTGGGACGGCAGGTCACGTCCACGCAGATCGAGCGCAAGCCGTCCAGCGCGATCTACACCACGCGGATGGAGTACAACACCGCCGGACACCTGACCAAGAAGATCCTGCCCGGTAACAAGTCCACCACCTTCACCGTGAACGCGGCGGGCGAGACGACCGAAAAGATCGATCCGCTCACCCACAAGAGCACGATTGCCTACGACCTGGCTGGCCGCATCGCGAAGATCACCGACGCGCTGGGCAACGCCACCCTGACCGACTACGACCTGGCCGGCCGCAAGACCAGCGTCAAGGACCTCAACGCCGCCGGCACGGTGCTGCGCACCACCGGCTACGGCTACGACGCCGCGAGCAACCCCACCAGCACCACCACCCCGGAAGGCCGCACCACCCGACAGACCTTCGACGCGCTCAACCGGGTCACCTCGCTCATCGAACCTGTCTCGGCCACGGACTCGATCACCACGAGCTTCGGCTACGACGCCGTTGGCGCCCGGACCCGGCTCACCGACGGCCGCGGCAACGCCACCTGGACCAGCTACAACAGCCTCGGCCTCCAGGAGACAGTCATCGAGCCGTCCACCACCGCGCACCCCAACCTGGCCGACCGCGCCTGGACTAGCGTCTACGACGCGATGGGCAACGAGACGGCCACCGTCCAGCCGGGCGGGGTGCGGATCGACCGGGTCTTCGACCACCTCAACCGGCTGGTCACCGAGAGCGGCAGCGGCGCCGAAACCCTCACCTCGGACCGGACCTTCGGCTACGATCTCGCCGGCCGCCAGATCACCATCGGGGATCTCACGGTCGACTACAACGACCGCGGCCTGCCGCTGACCATCAAGCGTGGCGCGGCGCAGCAGACCGGCTACAGCTACGATGCGCTCGGCAACCCCACCCAGCGCATCGACGCCGCCGGCACCTCCGCCTTCACCTGGGACAACGCCAACCGCGTCGCCACCACGACCGACCCGGTCACCGGCCGTACCCTGACCTACGGCTATGACAACGCCGACCGGCTCACCTCCATCACCCCGACCACCGGCCAGGCCGGCACCCAGGCCTACACCTACGACGAGCTCGACCGCGTCAAGACCCACACGCTGAACAACGGCGCGGGCACCCAGCTCGCCAAGATCACCTACGGGTGGGACAACGACGACAACCTCACCACCAAGACCACCGCAGGCACCGCCGGCGCCGGCACCAACACCTACGGCTACGACCACGCCGAACGCCTGACCTCCTGGACCGCCCCCGGCGGCGCCACCACGACCTACGAGTGGGATGCCTCCGGCAACCGCACCAAGGCCGGTGACAAGACCTTCACCTACGACGAGCGCAACCGTCTGACAGCGGGCGACGGCGCCACTTACGCCTACACCGCTCGCGGCACCCTGGCCACCGAGACGAAGGGCGGCACCTCCCGCAACCTGACGTTCAACGCCTTCGACCAGCTTGTCAACGACGGCGAACTCGCCTACACCTACGACGCGCTCGGCCGACTGACCAGCCGCGCGAAGGCAGGAGCCACCCAGCACTACGTCTACTCCGGGCTGGCCAACGACATCGCCACCATCACCGACAACACCGGCGCCGCCCAGGCCAAGTACGGCCGCGACCTCACCGGCGGCGTCCTGGGCATCCAAGAAGGCGGCGGCGCGGCGGTGAGTGCTCTGACCGACCTGCACGGCGACTTGGTCGCCACCTTCAACGCCAGCGCTCTTGTTGGATCCACCGCCTACGATCCCTTCGGCCAGGTCACCGCTCGGACCGGGGCCGAGCGCAGCCTCGGGTACCAGGGTGAGTACACAGACCCGGACACTGGCAAGGTGAACATGCACGCCCGCTGGTACCAGCCCGGCACCGGTGGTTTCGCCAGCCGTGATACCGCCACCTTGGCCCCAAGCCCGTCCGTGCAGGCCAACCGCTACACCTATGCCAATGCCTCACCGCTCACCGGCATCGACCCCACGGGGCACTCCACAGTGCCAGGAGGCTCGCTGAGGGAAGCCGGATGGGCGGGCGGAGGCTGCGTCGGCGGCATGGGTGGAGGCAGTATCTGCCACGAGACGGCCTCCCATGCGCGATGGTGGAGCGACTTCACCAACGCGCCGGGCTACGACTGGCTCTACGGCCCCGGACTCTCCGAGTCGGAGATCGAACGCCTCGGCCGCAAATACATGCCTAATGGCAGGCCCGTCCCCAGCGATATTGAACAGGACTTCTGGGATTCGGAAGCTGTAACACAGAATGACTTTATGGGCAAGTATAGCCCGGTTTATGACAATAAAACTATTCTAGAGGTTTGGATTAGTTCACTTCTCGAAACGGGCAGTGCGACGGCACAGGCAGGCGCTGCTGGATCCCCGCCCCCCTGTGGTCCTAACACGCGAGGAACTACCGGTATCGCATCGGACGGCTGCTACATGTCGCCGACTCACCGGAAGATCTACAACGCTGCAAAGAAGTATGAGAAGTATAAGGATGACGCCCCTGATTGGGGTTTCATAGATTGGGCCAAGGCAAAGGTAGACGGTGTCGACTGGGCGAAACTGAATAAGTTCAAGGGCGAATGGGTCACACACTTTGCAGAAGTGATCAAGGGTGCCGCCAAACTCTTCAATATTCCAGCAGTAGTGCTGGGGGGAGTCGCCTACATCGAGGTTGGAAAGAAGTGGGAGCATCTAGAGAAGGTTGCTGCCAACATCCGAAGCATGGCGCCGAACACCCGCATTGCTGGAGGGAAGTGGTTGGACACAAGTCTGGGCGCCTTGAACATTTCCATCAGAGTTGCGGCGCGAACTCTAGGATATAACCCCAACAAGCTTAATGTCGCCCAGGTCAGGCTCATTATTACCGCACTAGAGGACCCAATCCAATCGATCTTCATTGCTGCCAAGCATCTATCGGACTACCGGGATACCTACATGCAAGGCAAGCGTGATCCCGTGACCGAGGCGCAATGGGTTAAAATGTGGTCCGATATTGCCAACATATATAACCCGCATTACAGGAGTGGAGGAAAGACTTACGGGGAGTGGGTAATGATCAATCGGGCGGGCGTCGGTAAGATGCTGGGTGTGTAGAGCAGGTGGATTCGGCCATGCGTGCCAGCTGTACGCAGAGCTTCGGGAGGTGATCGATGCGAACTGTTGCTTGGGTGTTGGGAGTTGTGGGCTACCTGCTGAGCTTGGCTATGCTTTGGTTTAGCTATGTTGTTGACCTGGAAACCTATTCCGCAGCGGATCCAGGCACCTATAATCCAGTGTCGCTGGCTAATGTGCTAGCAGTGACTCTATTTGCCTCCCTGGCTATGGTGTTGGTGTCTCTGCAGCCCTTCTTGGCACGCCGCAAGTGGGTTTTTCTGCCGTCGGCCATTATTTGGGTATTGGGAATCGCCAGAATTATCTATGTGTGGGCGGTGTCCTCAATTTCATAGACGGAGCAGATAGCTCCTGTGCGAAGTCCTCAGCCAGCGCTCGCACCGGCTCGGGTCGTGTGGATATCTTGTAGGCCGCTGGCGTCCGGCCCAGCTGGCAACGGCACGTAGATCCGGCTCCGGGCGGACGTCAGCAAGGTGGGGGAGGATGGGGTTATCCATTTTCATAGCAGCCCTGGGACGTACTTCTCGTGTCTTTGCGGTTGGCATCCTAGCTGTAGCGGCGATGCCGAGCCTCGTGGGCTGTACGACGAGGGAGGCTTGGCGGTGTGGGTGTCACCATTGATTCCAAAGGCGCGTTGATCGCGGTTGCCTGGTGTGGCGAGCAACCGGACGGGATCACGGTATACCGAGGTGGCGGCGAAAACTCTGTCGACATTATTACTCTTCGGGCGCCCAGGCTCGAATGCACCGCGCCCTGAACTGGCGCGACGTGTTCGCCGCCCCGTCCAACCGGTGGGCGGACCGTGCTCGCGGGCCTGAGCCTGTCCGACGATGTCGGCGAGCACCTGGCCCAGCTCTGCGCCTGCCGAAAATGTCATCCGGCCAGGTCGCTGGTCTTGCAGGCATTCTTCTCTGGCCTGGGCAATCTTCGGTCACCAGCAAAGACAATCTGTGCGGCATGATGATCGGCCGTGCTGCTTCGCCTGGCCTATCTCGCCGTCACGAACGCCTTCGCCGCGCTGCGGTTGCTGCCCATGGGCGATCGGGACAAGGACATCGAGATACTCGCCCTGCGCCATCAGATCACCGTGCTTGAACGGCAACTCGGCGCCGACAGCAGGGTGAGATTCGCGCCCGAGGACCGAGCCTTTCTCGCCGCGCTCCTGGCACCACTGCCTCGTGAAGTCCTGCGCCGACTGCGGCTCCTCGTCCGCCCGGACACCGTTCTGCGCTGGCATCGCGATCTGATGAAGCGGCGTCATGCCCGTACCTGCCGGCCGAACCGGCGTGGGCGCCCGCCCACGGTCCGCTCCATCCGCGTCCTATCCTGCGACTGGTTCGCGAAAATCCATCGTGGGGGATATCGGCGAGTATATGGCGAGCTCACCGCACTCGGCATCAAGGTGGCTGCGTCGACGGTCTGGGAGATCCTCAAGCAAGAAGGGCTTGATCCGGCATCCGAGAGGGCGTCGACCACGTGGGCCGACTTCCTGCGCTCGCAGGCCGGCGCCCTGTTGGCCTGCGTTTTCATCGAGACCATCACCTTGAACGGGCAGCGCCAGTACATCCTGGCGATCAACGAGCACGCCAGCAGGCGCGTGCGCGTGCTGGGCACCACCGCGCACCCGAACGCGAGCTGGGTCATCCAGGCGATCAAGAATCTCGTGATGGATCTGGACGAGGCGGGCTGCCGGGCGCGCTATCTGATCCGAGACCGGGATGCGAAGTTCCCGGCCCTCATGGACGAGATCCTCGCCGACGCCGGCATCCAGACCGTGCTCACCGGTATCCGGATGCCGCGCATGAACGCGGTCATGGAACGATGGGTGCAGTCGTGCCGCCGAGAGCGTCTCGACCGCTGCCTGATCTGGAACGAACGCCACCTACGGCACGCCCTGCGCGAGTACGAAAAGTTCTACAACAAGCACCGAGCCCATCAGGCCCTGGCCCAAGCGGCACCGTTGCGTACCGTGCCAGATCCGATCACCGATCCGAAGCGAATCGCCGACCTGAAGGCGTCCGTGTTGGCTATGTCGGTAAGAACCGGAGCCGAATGTTGATGGCTGGCTCTCTTGATCGACTCGGCCAGAGTGCCGTGTCGGTGAGTTCGGGAGCCACCTCGACAGCTCGGCCGACTCACTGGCAGTCTCCGGCCTTCCTCGATAGCTGCCGACCCCGCCGTCGGCGAGCGACGGCCATACTCGGCAACGAGGAAGGCCAGAGTGGCTCTCGAATTCGCCGGCATGAGCCCGGCCCGAGAGCCGTACCACGGCTCTCAAAGAGAGCGATATGTGGCTCCCGTTGTCACCGACATAGCCACCGTGTTGACCGGATGGAGACGCGCGTCATGAGCCCCAAAGTGGGGCGTTGCCGCAGGCCAATGTGATGGAGTCCTCGCCCGAGAGTGGGTTATGGTCCGAGGCCCGCGGCCGTGGCCGTCACCAGCCACACCATGAAGGCCGGGTAAAGGGGTCTTCTATGTACCCACGAGGTACCAGCGCCGCGGACCAGAGGCGCGATGGATCGGGACGATCGTTGCGCACAACGCGAGCGGCAACACAGGCGGCATCAGCGAGTGCCTGGCCGCGCTCGCCCCCTGCAGCCCGGCGTGACGCAGATGCTCCGGTGGCGCCGAGAACCTGGTCGCTGGTCATCGCCGGGGGGCGGCCCAGGCGGGTGCCGCGGGCGCGGGCGGCGTCCAGTCCTTCGTTGGTGCCTTCAATGATGAGTTCGCGGATGAACTCGGCCAGGGCGGCGAAGACGTGGAAGACCAGGCGGCCGCCGGCGGTGGTGGTGTCCAGGGCCTCGTGTAGGGAGCGGAACCCGATGCCGCGTTTGCGCAGGCCCGCCACGATGGCGATGAGGTCCTGGAGGGAGCGGCCGAGGCGGTCCAGCGACGGCACGACCAGGGTGTCGCCGGGCCGCAGATAGTCCAGGCAGGCCCACAGCTCACTGCGGTCGGCGTTCTTGCCCGACTTCTTGTCGGCGAAGATGCGGATGCAGCCCGCCGCGGTGAGCGCGGCCAGTTGGCGGTCCAGGCGCTGGTCGCGGGTGGACACGCGGGCGTACCCGATCAGCGCGCCGCCGGGGAACCGGGCCCGACCGGTACCGAGGCAGAAACAGCGGCGCTCAGCCAGTCGCGTCAGAGTCCGGCCTCGTTACGTCTGGTCGAAGATGTCGGCGACCTTGCCGAGGACTCGGATTGCCGCCTGGAGGTCCTCGGGGGGCACGTCGGACATCGCTTCCTGCCAGCGTTGCCGCCACCGTTCGCGCGCCTCTGTGACGGTCTCGGTCCCGCGGTCGGTCAGCACGATCAGCACGGCGCGCCGGTCGGTGAGGCTGCGCTCTCGTCTGATGATTCCCCTGGCCTCAAGGACGTCGAGCATGCCGGTCATGGTCGCCGGGGTGACGTCGGCGTAGTCGGCCAGCTGGCGGGCGGTTGCCTGCCCCGCTTCGGCCAGGCCGTCCAGTGCGCGCAGCTGTGTTCCGGACAGGTCATCGCCGCTGGCCTGTTCGCGACCGCGCTTGCGTCGGAACGCCGCGAACAGTCCGGCGACCGCCTGTTCCACCTGTTCAGCCTCGGTTCTCATGTATGGAGCCTAACAGTCAAGACCCTCACTGTATGGACACTTACTGTTAGGATCCATATTGTATGGAACCTAACTAATGGAGGGAATCTTCTCGTGAACGCATCCCTTGCCCCACCTGCCTCGCCAGATCGTGCGGCTCCGCTCGGCCGCGGTGCTGTGGCGGCGGTGATGGCCGCGCTGATGCTCGGCCTGCTACTGGGCGCGCTGGACCAGATGATCGTCGCCGCGGTGATGCGGACGGTCGCTGATCAACTCGATGGTTTGACGCTGCAAGCCTGGGCGACCACCGCGTATCTGATCACCGGGGTGGTGTCGACGCCGCTGTACGGGCGGCTGTCGGACATCTACGGCCGCAAGCCGCTCTACCTGGTCTCGATCTCGCTGTTCCTGCTGGGCTCGCTGTTGTGCGCGGCGGCGCAGTCGATGTACGAGCTGGCCGCCTTCCGCGCCGTGCAGGGCCTCGGCGCCGGCGGTCTGATGGCGCTGGCGTTCGCGATCCTGGCCGACATGCTCCCGCCCGGGGAGCGCAGCAAGTACCAGGCATGGTTCGGGGCCGTGTTCGGGATCTCCAGCGTGGCCGGTCCCGTGCTCGGCGGGCTGTTCGCCGGGATGGGCAGCTTCCTGGGGGTGGCCGGTTGGCGCTGGGCGTTCCTGGTCAACCTGCCGTTCGGCATCGTCGCCCTGGTGCTGGTCGTGACGCTCTACCGGCTGCCGCACACCCGCGCCGACCACCGCATCGACTTTGGCGGCGCGGTGACGTTGCTGCTCGGGCTGGTGCCCCTGTTGCTCGTGGCCGAGCAGGGTTCCGGCTGGGGTTGGGCGTCGGCACGCACGCTGGTCCTGACCGGTGTGGGCGCCGCCGGGCTGTTGGGGTTCGTTGTGGTCGAACGGCGGATGGGCGACGCGGCGCTGCTACCGCCGCGGCTGTTCGTCAGCCCGCTGTTCACGATGAGCAACGCGGTGAACGTCGTCGTCGGCATGGGCGTGTTCGGCGGGTTGTCGGTCCTGCCGCTCTACCTACAGATCGTCAAGGGCCTCTCCCCGACCGAGGCGGGGCTGATGCTGATGCCGCAGACCCTGGGAATCGTCGCGGCCGGCCGTCTGTGCGGCTCCTTCGTCACCCGTACGGGCCGCTACAAGGGCCTGCTTCTGCTCGGCCTGGCCGTCATGACCGGCTGCGCGTTCGCCTTCGCGCAGTTGACTCCCGGCACCTCGCTGTGGCTCACCGGCCTCATCACGGCCGTCATGGGGCTGGGCATCGGCCTGTGTTTCCAGGTCATGCTGATCGCCATCCAGGCGTCGGCACCTGCGGGGACCATGGGTGCGGCCAGTGCCTCCTACACCTTCTTCCGCCAGATCGGCGGGACCGCGGGAACCGCGATCTATCTGTCGCTCCTGTTCGGCCTCGCCGAAGACCGCATCCCCGCCGCCCTCCAACAGGCGAAAAGCACCCCGGAGGTCCAGTCGGCCCTGCACGATCCCGCGGTGACCGGCGACCCCAGCGCACAGGAGGTGGTGGCGAGCCTGCACGGCGGATCCGGCATCAACCTGAACGACACCTCCTACCTCGACCACCTCGACGCCCGCCTCGCCCACCCCGTGCTGGACGGCATGGCCAGCGCGATGGACACCGTCTTCGTCGTGGTCGGCTGCGTCCTGACCGCCGGACTGGTCCTGGCCCTGTTCCTCAAGGAGCAGACCCGTGATTGACCTGGAGATCTGGTCGGACGTGATGTGTCCCTGGTGCTACATCGGCAAGAAGCGCCTGGACCGCGTCCTTGAGCAGCTCGACGAGGTCCGCGTCACCTGGCGCAGTTTCGAACTCCGCCCCGACCAGCCAACCGTTCCCGGCGCCACCCTGGCCGAGATGATGGCGCGACGCTTCAACCTGAGCCCGCCCGACCTCACCGCGACATTCCAGCGGATCCAGCGGCTGGGAAAGGCCGAGGGCCTGGCCCTGAATCCCGCCACCGCCCGCCCGGTCAGCTCCTTCGACGCCCACCGCCTGATCCATCTGGCCGCCGACCACCGCCTGGCCGACGCCATGGTCGAACGCCTCTTCCACGCCCACCTTGCCGACAACATCAACATCGCCGACCCCGAGATCCTGCACGCCCTCGCGCTACAGGCCGGCCTACCCGCCCGCGCCGCCCGCGCCGTTCTCGACACCGACGCCTACGCCGCCAACGTGCGGGCCGAGGAGGAACGTGCGGCCCGGCTAGGCGTCCGCCAGGTCCCCACGTTCGTCATCAACGGCACACCCGCCCTCTCCGGAGCCCCGGAGCACACCCAACTCCAAGCCCTCCTGACAAGAGCGACGGTGCGACAGCACCTCGCGGCCAACCCTCCCGAAAACAAGGAAGCCTACCCCCGAGATCGTTCACCCGCTCAGAGCGGACCAGCTGACTGTTGACCCCCAGCGCTCGGCCCCGGCCCGAGGTCGAGCTGCTGGCGCCGAGCTCGACCGGCCACACACGCACTCGTGACCTTCATCGACGAACACCGCGACCTGTTCGGTGTCGAGCCGATCTGCCATGTGCTGACCGAGCACGGCCTTGCCATCTCGCCCAGCACCTACTACGCCGCCAAGAACAGGACTCCCTCGGCCCGAGCCCTCAGCGACGCCGAGCTGGACGACCACATCCGGCGCATCCACACCACCAACTACGGCGTCTACGGCGCTCGGAAGGTCTGGCGGCAGCTGCTGCGCGAGGGCCACCAGGTCGCCCGGTGCACGGTCGAGCGGCGGATGCGTGCCCTGGGCCTGCAAGGAGCCCGCCGCGGCAAGAAGATCCGCACCACTGTGGTCGATCCCGGCCATCCGGCAACCTCCCGCCGGCGGAGTACGAAGCCCTCTACTACGCTCATCGCCAGCCCAACGAAACCGTTGGAATCAACCCCTGAGCTCTCCATCAAAGCCGGGGCGGTTCATGGTGTGGTTTCGCCGGTTACACGCTTGCTGACGTTGTCGATCATCGCAATGTGGATCATGGCTTCGGAGCTTGCGGGCAACGTCTCGTAGTCGCGGGCGAGCCTGCGGTGCAGCATCAGGCATCCAAGGGTGCGTTCGATGACCCAGCGGCGTTTGAGCACGTGGAAGCCCTTGACGTCGGGATTGCGGGGGACGATCTCGGCGTCGATGCCCAGGGCTGCGGCATGCTCGGCGAACTGGGTCTTGAAGCCGGCGTCGACCCAGGTCTTGGTAATCGT
>NZ_JBSGJX010000078.1:0-15490 GCF_053605785.1 Nonomuraea sp. NPDC003754 | reverse complement strand
GTTCCCACTCGGCGTTCGTCAGATCACCACGACCCATATGCCAAGAGTGACAAGACCAGCGCTCACCGTCAGGAGATCTAAGAAACAGCTCCTAGCGCGGTCAGGGTGCGCAGGGTGCGGGACGGCTCCCAGCGCTGGAAGACCTCGGTGTAGCCGCCCGGGCCTGGGCCAGCGGCCGCTCACGGTCGCGGTGGGTGGCCTTGCGCACGTTCACCTATAGCTGGCGTTCATGCCGAACTCGCGGGCCACCTCGGCCGGTACGGAACCCGCCCGGAGGTTTCCCGCACGCCGGTTCGGCGAGGGGTCAGACTCTGGCCTGTTCTTCGAGCCTGGCCGGTGCGGCCGGGGCCGACTTCGACGCCCGGCGTCCGGGCATCCACCAGTTGGCCTTGCCGAACAGCTCCATGACGGCGGGAACGAGGATCATCCGGACGATGGTGGCGTCGATGAGCACGGCGACGGCCATGCCCAGGCCTCCCTGCTTGACGGCGATGTCCGGGCCGAGCAGGGACGTGGTGAAGACGGCGATCATGATCGCGGCGGCGGCCGTGATGACCTTGGCGGTCCCTGCCAGCCCTCGGGCAACGGCCGTGCGGGTGTCGCCGGTTCGCTCGTATTCCTCACGGACCCGGGAGATCAGAAAGACCTGGTAGTCCATCGACAGGCCGAACAGGACCGGGAACATCATCATCGGGACCCAGGTCGTGACCGGCATGGCGGCGGGAAAGCCGAGGGCGGGGCCGAACCATCCCCATTGGACGACCGCGACGATCACCCCGTAAGCGGCGCCGATGGACAGCAGGTTCATGACCGCCGCCTGCAGGGCGATCGTGACCGACCGGACCAGGGCGATCAGAAGCACCATGGAGATCGCAATGACGACCGCGATCATCAGAGGCAGGCGCGAGCCGGACTCCTCCGCGACGTCGATGGTGGCGGCGTTCGGGCCGCCGACGAGGACGTTCCGGCCACCGGGTGCGTTGGGCAGCACCTCGTCGCGGAGCTTGTGCACCAGGTTCGCGGTCGCCTCGTCCTGGTAGCCGGTCGAGGGGAAGGCGATGAAGGTGGCGGCCTGCCCGTCCTTACTGACCCGAGGTGGTGTGGCGTAGGCGATGCCGTCGGTGTTGCGCACCGCTTCGACGACGGGGCTCAGGTCGGCGTCAGTGGAGTCGACCTGCGTGGTGAAGATCAGCGGTGCGCCGTAGCCGGGTCCGAAGCCTTCGGACAGGATCTTGTAGGAGGTGTAGCTGCTCCTGTCGTGGGGCTGAACGCTGGCGTCAGGCTGGCTCAGCCGCATGGACAAGGTGGGAGCGGCCAGCACCAGCAGAACCGCGCCGGCCAGCGTCGCGGCGATCACCGGCCTGCGCTGCACCGTGCCGGCCCAGCGCTCGGCGGGGGTACGGCGCTGCCGGGACGCACCGGTGACGGGCTGGTCGCCCCGCGGCGCGCGACGGGGCAGGCGCAGCGAGTTGATCTTGTAGCCGGTGAAGCCCAGGAACGCGGGCAGCAGGGTCACTGCGGCGATCATCGTCACCAGCACGATCACCGACGTGGCGACGGCCACCCCGGTCATCAGCCGCTGCCCCATGACGACCAGGCCCAGCAACGCGATCACAACGGTGACGCCGGCGAACAGCACCGCATGCCCGGCCGTGGTGAGGGCCTTGACCGTGGCGCTCTCGGGGTCATCGCCCTCCTGCAGGCTGTCCTTGTACCGGGTCACGATGAACAGGGCGTAGTCGATACCGACACCGAGCCCGATCATCGCGCCGAAGGCCAAGGTGAAATCCGGCCCGGGAACCAGGTACCCGACCAGCTTCATAAGCGCGAGGCCGGCCACGATCGCCAGGAGGGCGGTCACGATCGGCAAACCCATCGCCACCAGCGAGCCGAAGGCGATGAACAAGATCACCGCTGCCGCCAGGAGGCCGACGCTTTCGGCCGGACCCTGCGGGGGCGTCTCAGCCTTTTCCGCCATGTACCCGCCCAGGCCAAGCGTGACGCTGTCGTCGGAGGCCGCCTTTACCAGGTCCACCAGAGGCTTGACCTCGGTCTTGTCCACCTCTTTGTCGCTCAGCGGGATCGTCGTGCGGGCGATCCGACGGTCCGCCGTCACCAGGCTCTTGTCGTCATACGGCGACGTCATCGGTCCGGTGACAGCAGAGTCGGCGAGCCCGGCGAGGACCTTCTCGATCTTCTGCCGGGCGGCGGGATCATCGATTCCCTTGTCCGCCTTGATCGCGAGGGTCAGCGTGTCGCCTTGCTGCTCGGGGAAATGCCGCTCGATCAATTCCTGCGCCTTGGCGGATTCGGAATTTCCGCCGGTGAAGGCGTTGTCGGGGGCCGCGCCGTACCCGAAGCCGACCACCGCCACGGCGATCACGCCGACGATCCAGGCAAGCAGGACCAGACGGCGGCGCCGGTAACAGAACCGAGCCAGCCTCGCCAGTGCTCCATCAGTGTTGGAAGTGTCGGTTCTCAACTCTTCTCCTCGAAGTCGCTTTATTCATTGGGCTAGTTCCATCCTGAAGTCGCAGGCCGCACCCCTTTGTCGGAATTCGTTTGGCGGTGCTTGGGTAAGCGGTGACAGCTGATCGCGGAGCTTGTTGATAACCGAAGAACTCGTCAGTTCTTCGGTGACCACCGGGACCTGAGCCAGTCTTTTCCGCGTCATCAACGGGAGCGGATGGCGACCATTTGTCATCGCCACCGCCGGGCCAGCCCCTTTCACCCGTGACAACAGGATGGAGCTGTCCCATTGGCGGTTGGACCTTCAGGCAATCGTGACCTGGCCGTCGATGACCTTTACCGGGATTTCGATCAGCGATGCGCGCGCCGGCCCTCCGGTCACCTGTCCGTTCTCATCGAAGGTGGAGCCGTGGCAAGGGCAACGAAATCCGGGGCCGACGTAGGAGATCGGGCAACCCTGATGGGTGCAGGTGGCGTTGAACGCCAGGAACGTGTCCGGGGTGGGGCGCAGGAGATAGGCAGGTGCCCCATTTGGCGCGGTGAAGCGTTTCGCCGATCCGGCGGCGATGTCGGCGGCGGCAGCGATCACCGGCCCGCTCCCCGTCCCTGGGCTTGCCGAGTCCCTCGGGGAGATCACGGGGCGCCGCGCGAGTGCCAGCGTGCTCCCTGCGGCCACTCCGACAGCGGTCGTCGCTGCCGCGATCAGACCGCCCCGTAGCGCGGTACGGCGCTTGACGTCGTCCTGTACGACCACACTTTCGTCCGGCGTGCTGCGCATCGGCAGACCGAGCCTGTGACGCACCCTCGAACGCGACCAGGCGGTCAATGACAACACCCCGGCGTCGCCCATTATCAGCAGCGGGGTCCACGCGAAAGCGAAAACAATGTCGGCCCCGTAATAGTACGGTCGGGTCGTCCAGCTCACCGTCAGGAAGAAGCTGACCGACAGGAGGACGCCGCCGAGGGCGGCGAGCCGGGTGAACAGGCCGAGGAAGGCACCGAGTCCGACCGCGATCTCCCCGAAGGCGAGCCCCAGGCCTGTGACGATCGAGTGGTCGGCGGCCAGCGATACCAGTGGGCCGATCGGGGAGATCTCGGCGGCGTCCAGCATCTGGGCATGGACTCCAAGCGGCGCGGTGTCATCCAAGTAGCGCGCGTCGAAGAGCTTGGAAACACCGGCGTACACAAAGGTGCCACCGAGAAAGGCGCGCAGCGGCAGCAGTGCCCAGAGCGGTGACTGCATCGGGGAATCCCAGCGCATAGTCACTTGGTGGCTGAGGTGATCATGAAGCCGGTGCACATTTCATCGCTTGAGCCGTCGCCCCAGACCACGTATCGCGGTGGGAGCTTGCTCAGCGCCGGCACTTGCTGCCGCAGGGTGGCGTCGTGGGTACAGGTGACCCGCAGCGTGTCTCCTGGCTTGACGTCGACAGGGGTGGGCAATGGCCGGGTTTTCTGATTGTCGAAGTCGAAGTTGGGGACGTCGAGCAAAGTCTGGGCCCGGGCGGTGCCGGGATTGAGTTCGACCTTGATCGAGCGCCCGAGCATGTGCATGTGTCCCAACGCCGCATACACCGTTATGGGCTGTCGCATCGGATAGTCGCAGCGCTGGATGTTGCCAGGCACCGGCTTGCCATTGCCGCAGAGTTCCAGCAGTTGCTGCGCAATACCCCCGACTCTGTCACCGAAGCGCTTGGTGACATCCGCGACCGACGCGGCGCGGTCGCACAGCACACCGGACTCACCACTGGCGCAGGGCAGTTCGATCGGTGCCTGCAGAGGGAGAGTGCGTAGCGGTTTGGTGGCCGCTGTGCCGTCGGTCAGTCGCAACCGGACGCTGGACTGGTCCGTTTCGCCTGCGCGGCCGTCGGTGGCCAGCAGGTTGTAATGCGCCTGAACGACGATCAGGCTGCCGGGCTTGACGGGGAAGCCGACATCCTGCTTAAGGACGCTCTCTGTGCCGTTGGGGGTCCAGGCGCTGGCATAGGTCCCCGCTACCGGGCCCAACCCGGTATCGCCGAAACAGGTCCAGCCAGGGCCCTGCGTCTCGGCGTCCTTGGCGTGCGCCAGTGTTGCTGCCTCGGGTGCGATCACCTGGACAACGGCGTGGTGCACGATCTTCGCGTTCTGGGGCTGGAACAGGGCTCCGGTCAGGAACATCGGCTTGGTCACGTGTGGATCGATCAGCAGGCACCGGTAGTCATCGGTGCCGCCGTTGGGAGCGGACGGCGTATAGGACTCCGGCATGGTCAGGTCCAGGAACCGCTCGCCGGTGCGCAACGGCTGCGATGCCGCGGGCGCGGAGGTGCCATGGCCAGTGTGCGGCGCGTCCGCCTCAGAATCTGCGGAGTCCGACGCACAGGCGGTGAGCCCCATCGCCATTGCCACCGAACACGCTGCCAGGGCGATCCTTCGCCGGTGCTTCATCCGTTTCCTCATGATGACCTTTCGTGTCTGGCAGTATTTCCAGGAGATTCCTGGCTTCACGGGCACGCCCATCCGGCGAAGAACTGTGCTGCGACGGCCAGCAGCAGAGTCGCCAGGCTGGTGAAAGCGCTACGCACGACACGCTCCTTCAAATGGCGTCCAGCTGACGGGCTGCCCTCATGGAGGTGTTCGTAGGTCTTTCGCGGATTCCATCGTCGCGTTGCCGAGCGGGCCTGAGCCTCCGACAACGGACGGCAGCGTCTACGCAGTTCTGCGTAGACACCTCATGCCCGGATACATCCGTCGTCGTAGGGGGTCGCGCGTCTGGGTGGAGTGTTCTCACGCGCGGGAACCATAGGATCGCGGCATGAAACACCCCGTCATGTCGTTGCGTCTGCCAGCGCCGGCGCAGGACGTGTTACTCGCGCTCTTCATCACCGTGATGCAGGTTCAGGGCACGATCGTCCGCAACGCCAGCGAGGTGGTACAGCGCCCCCTCACCGACCTCGGAAACCTGGGATATGTCCTGCTGATCGTGAGCGGCGTGGTCGTCGCCGTCCGCCGCCGGTGGCCGGTGCCGGTGTTCGTCACGACCGCGCTCGCCAGCTTGGTGTACTACAGTCTCGACTTCCCGGACGGGCCGGGCTGGCTCGGGCTCTTCGTCACCCTGTACACCCTCGCCGCCTACGGTGACGGGCGCCGGTCGCTGGTGATCGCCGGCGTGGGCACCTCGGTGCTCGCCACCATCTGGCTGGTCGCCGCGGCCGATATCGAGCCGCGCGCCGCCATCGGGTGGGTGTTCTTCCGGATCGGCGCGTCGGTCATGAGTGCGGCCCTCGGCGAGTCCGTCCGGTCCCGGCAGGTCATCGCGGCCGAAGCCCAGGAGCGCGCCGAGCTGGCCGAACGGACGCGCGAGGAGGAAGCGAGGGCGCGGGTCGACGCCGAACGGCTCCGGATTGCGCGCGAGGTCCACGACACCGTCGCGCACGCCATAGCGATCATCAACGTCCAATCCGGCGTCACCGCGCACGTGCTCGACAAGCGGCCGGACGTGGCGCGCGAGGCGCTGCGCGCCATCGAGCAGACCAGTTCCCGGGCGCTCCAGGAGATGCGGGCCATCCTCGGGGTACTCCGCGACGACAACGGTGACGGCGGGCGGGTGCCGTACCCCGGGCTGGGGCAGATCGACGAACTGGCCGCCAAGGCACGTGAGGCCGGACTCGACGTCAAGCTCGAGGAGACCTCGCCCGCGGCGCCGTTGCCCAGCGCGGTGGGAAGTGCCGCCTACCGAATCGTTCAAGAATCGATCACCAACGTGGTCCGCCACGCCGGTCCCACTCGGGTGACGGTCGCGCTGAACCCCGGGATCGAGGCCTTGGAGATCCGCGTGACCGATGAGGGAAGCCGTGCCGCCCCACGTCATGACTCCGCAGATCCGCGCCTACCGGCCCGGCATCCGAGCGGCACGAACAGCTCCGCCAGGCCCGGTCGCGGGATTCTCGGCATGCGCGAGCGCTGTCAGCTGCTGGGCGGAGAACTCGACGCCGGGCCACTTCCGGGTGGCGGTTTCGAAGTCAGGGCACGACTGCCCCTCGCGCTGACCGGGGCGCGCCTATGAACGCGGCAGCCGCCTCACCACTGACCAACGCTCCGATCAAGGTACTACTCGCCGACGACGAGGGGCTCGTGCGATCCGGGTTCAAGGTCCTGCTCGACCTCGAGGACGACATCACGGTGGTGGGAGAAGCCACCAACGGCGCCGAAGCCGTCGAAAAGGCCCGCGCCACCCGCCCCGATGTCGTCCTCATGGACATCCGCATGC
This sequence comes from Nonomuraea sp. NPDC003754, assembly GCF_053605785.1. Classification (NCBI taxonomy): domain Bacteria; kingdom Bacillati; phylum Actinomycetota; class Actinomycetes; order Streptosporangiales; family Streptosporangiaceae; genus Nonomuraea; species Nonomuraea sp. NPDC003754. The sequence goes on along the minus strand of NZ_JBSGJX010000078.1, from coordinate 8,772 downwards.
CGAAACTGGACGGGATCCAAGCCACCGCCCAGATCGCGGAGACGCACGGGTTGGAGCAGGTGCGAGTCCTCATCCTCACCACCTACGACACCGACGAGTACGTCTTCGACGCATTGCAGGCCGGTGCCAGCGGCTTCCTGCTCAAAGACGCCGGACCGGCCGAGCTCCTGCACGCCATCCGGGTGATCGCCGCCGGCGAGGCGCTGCTCGCACCACGGATCACCCGACGCCTCATCGGCCAGCTCACCGCTCGACGAACAGTTGCCCGGGCCGCAGAGGACCGGCTCGCGGCGCTGACTGAGCGCGAGCGCGAAGTCCTGGCCCTGGTGGGGCAGGGCTTGAGCAACCACGAGATCGGTGCCGAGTTGTTTCTCAGCCCGGCCACCGCGCGCACCCATGTCAGCCGCGCGATGGCGAAACTGGAGGCGCGCGACCGCGCGCAACTGGTCTTCATCGCTCACCAGACAGGACTGGTCAGCCCTGCGATGTAAGGCACGGCCACGCCGCGTTCGCGCAGCGACAAGCTTATCCAGGTGTAGATGATCATGTCGTTGTCGAACGCCTTGGAACGCCCCCAGTGGCGTGTACCGCTTCATGATTCGACCTGACTTCACCTCACGGACGTGGGGGCCTCAACATCGCCGAACGCATGACCGGCCTGCCTCCCGGCTCGCCCCCAGGCAGGGATGGCCCAACGTGAACATCCACGCCACCCCCATCCACCGATGCGGTTCCCCGTCCTGAACCGGCAGGTCAGCCGTGCTCGGCTCGTGCTGGACCGTCCCGGAAACGATGCGTCATCACACGTCATCGACAGGCACCAAAACCATGCCCTCAGCCGACAGACGGACACCAAACGACACGCCACACCGCTAAAAGGTGCGAATCCTGCAGGGCGCGCAACCAAGACCAGGCAATCCAGCGATTGACCTGGTCTTTTGCATGATCGGACAAGGTCCCCGGTAGGCAGCCACAGGCGACCCGAGGCAGCTCCATGCATGCTTCGGCCGTATCCGCCCGCTGCCAATGATCAGGACAGAACGGAGGAGAAACCGTCGAGCCGTACCCAGGTGATCTTGCTGGCGCTGGTGCCGCCGAGGACGAGGAGAGTGCCCCTGACGTCGGCCTCCACCCGGCACACGCTCAGCCCGTTGTGGTTGTTGCGCGGGCACAGTCCGCGGGTCAGTTTCGGCACCGGCAGTCCGGCGGGCAGGGTGCCCAGGGGGCTGTCGTTGGTGTAGGAGACGTGGGCGCCGCCGCGTAGCTGCAGGAAGTCCGTGCCGGCGACGCGTACAACGCGCGCCTGGGGCGGTGCGTCGGCGAAGGCCTTGGCAGGGCCGGTGAGCGTGATGGGTTTCCAGGCGAACACGACCTCGGCATCGGAGACCCCAGAAGCAAGGGCGACGGCGGGAAGGGCGGCGGCCGCGGTGAGCAGCGTGCGGCGGGTGGGGGATCGCATGGGGTGTCCGTCACTTCCAGGAAGCGGTGAAGCTGTCGAGGTCGATCCAGGACAGCGGATGGTCGGGGCTGGCGCCATAGACCCGGAGCCGGCCGGACGGGTTCGCCTCGACCTCGCAGTCGGCGGTGCCGTAACTCATGTTGCGCGGTACGGCGGCGCTCACCGGCACGCTCGGTGTCAGCCAGGGCGGCAGGTCGCCGACGACGGCCGGCTGCATGACGTCCGGGCAGCCGAGCGAGCCGCGCAGCTGGAGCTGGGTCACCCCGCCGACGCTGATCAGCCGGGCTCGAGGCACCCGCGCGCCCGTGTGGCCCGCGAACCCGGGGGCCAGCGAGAGCTTGCTCCAGTCGGCCAGCACCTTCACACCCTGCACCGGCGGATCGGAGGTGAAGGCGCACACGCTGGCCTGCCGCCCCACCGGGGCGTCACCGCTGAAACCGAACAGCAGACTCACCCGATCCCCCAGCGGCTCGACGGCCAGCCCCTCGGGTTCGCGGCGCGGCAGGCCGGGCAGCGCGGTGACGGGGGTGACGACCGGGGTGCGGCCCGGGTCCCGCCAGGAGACGAGCGAGATGCGGGCGTTGCTGTCCTCGTAGGAGTCCGACGGGTCACCGTTGTAGAGGTAGAGCAGGTCGCCGACGGTGGCGAACCCCTGGAAGGTGCCCACGACCGAGGGCGGGTGCGCGATGGTGGCGGCGGGGGTTCCGGAGACCTTGCCGGTGGCCGGGTTGATGGGGTGGCGGCTGTAGAAGTAGCCGGAGGGGGTGCGGTAGCGGAGCGTGAGCCAGTTGCCGATCGGGTCGACGGCGGGGGCGCAGGTGAGGGTGTCCGGGTCGGGCGAGTAGGGCTTGGTCAGGACATCGGAGGTCATGTCGATGCTCTGGCCGGGCAGGTACGGGAAGCGGGTGACCCGGGTGCCGAAGCCCTTGCGGACCGGTCCGGCCTCGCACCACAGATGGGTACGGCCGCCGATGTGCTGGGCGCCGATCTGGTAGCCGTGTCCGAAGCCGTCCAGGTGCATCCAGTCCAGCACCTTCCCGGTGGTGCGGGAGACCCGGTTGACGCAGAGGTTGCCCAGCTCGTCGGCGGTGCCGGCGTCGCGTAACTGGACGAGGTACAGCTCGTGGGTGACCGGGTCTACGGCCAGCGACTGCATGGCGGGCCCGTGATGCAGCCTCGTGTCCGCCAGTACGCGGGTCCAGGGGCCGGATAAGTCGAACATGCGGGAGATCGTACAAGGGATGATCAAGGCGGAGGCGGCGGGATCGTGTGGCTGAGCCGTACCACCGCCGTCCCCGTCGTCGCCTCCAGCAGCTCATGCGGGTGTTGATCCGTTCCATCATCGTCCCGGATCCTGAAGACGTGCCTTCTGGCCGCACCAGAACGACGAGATGGCCGACCAGCACAACGGCATCCGCAAGCTGGTCGCCTCCACCGCTCTCGACCGGACCGACTGGCAGAACTCCAGCCTGATCGAGGGAGATTTCCTCGCCGCGGTGAGCGAGCTCAAGCGGCAGCCGGGCCAGAACATCAACCTCACCGGCAGCATCAGCCTGGTCCGCGCCCTGCTGCAGGCCGGTCTCCTGGACGAGCTGCGGCTGCTGGTGCACCCGATCGCGGTCGGCGACGGCGAACGGCTCTTCCCCGGCGGCACCGGCCAGGTACCGCTTTCCCGCCGCCGGCCGTACGTGGGCGTCCATTCGGGCTTCTTCGACAGCGCGGTCCCGGCGAACTCGGCGGCGTCCCGGCCCGCGACGGAGGGCTGCTCCGCGCGGCCGGGAGGGGCGGCACCTTCGATCTCGTCTGCTTGGCCGCTGACAGACCGAAGGATGATCACTAACTCAGCTCGAACACGTCAAGGAGTTCGCCGGTGGTACTGTGCCGCCTTCGCCCTCGGCAGGGGAGGTCAGACGCATGAGCACGTCGGGATCCGAGGCGACCACGCCAGAGAATCGCTCGGGAGTGAAGAACTCCTCGGCCGCCGCGACCACCGCGTCCGGCGTCACTGCCGCCACACGGTCTGGGAAGTCGAGCAACCGGAGCGGGTCGATGGCCTTGGCGGAGAGGTCGGCGAGCGCGGCGGCGAAGGCGGCACGCGGAGCCAGCCGGGTCGCCATCGAACCGAGAGCGTAGGACCGGGCGGCTTCGATCTCCTGCCTCGTGGGGGGATTCGTCCGCATTCGGCGGAGTTCGCGGTACAGCACCTCCATCGCGGCGTTCGTGGTGGCGGCCGCAGTGTCGGCTTCGATCGCCAGGAGTCCGCTACCGGGATGGGCGTCAAAGAACGAGGTGACGCCGTACACGTAGCCCTTGTCTTCACGCAGGTTCTTCGAGAGCCGCGAGGAGAGATAGCCGCCCAAAACGTTACAGGCCAGGAAGAGCGCCGGATAGCGCTCGTGATCGGCCGTCAGCGCCTGTGCGCGCAGCCGGACGCGTGACTGCGGGACGCCCGGTTGCGGCAGGGACGCCAATCGTCCGCCTTCGATCTCGGGAAGCGACGGCAGCGGCGGCGTTCCCTGCGCCGGTGGCCGCCAGCCGGCCAGCGATCTCTCCGCGGCGTCGGCCAGCCGTTCGGGATCGTCCTGCGCGAGGACCACCAGGACGGCACCGCGCGGATCGAACGGCCGGTGACGCGGCTCCTCGATCGCGGCCAGCTCCTCTTCCCGCACCTGGAACGCCACCGGATGGTCACCGAACAGGTGCCGCGCGAGGTGTGCTCTGACCGCGACATCGGGATGCGATCCGGCCATCTTGAGATGCGCCACCAGCTGTCCACGCGCCGAGGCGGCCCGAGTCGGCGTCCCGCGCACCACCCAAGCCATTGCCGACATGAGCGAGTCGACCGCGTTCACGGAGCAACAGGCGCTGACTGTCATCTGGTGGACGTCTGCCACCGCGTTCCATTCAACGCCGTCGTCGTCCCGCCCCTGCGACATGTGGGCCGCCAGCAGTACGGACTCGGTCAGCGCGTCCCGGGTCGGGCAGGGGAGGGGAAGGCGGAGCCGCGCTTCCACAAGGGGGCTCACACCGTGCCGCAGCGCCAGCAGGCGCAGGCCGTTCCCCAGAGTGCGATCCACCACAGCACTACTCATGCACCCTCCCCGGAAGTGCCCTGAGCAGCGCGCGGGAATCGGCACGCAGGCCGGCGGCCGCCGCCGCCACGTCGTCGGTGGTCACCTCGGCGTACATGTCGGGCAACCGCGCGACACGTCCGGCATCGCCGAACAGCAGCTCGAAGCGCCCCAGCGTACGCACCCGGTCGGCGATCCGGTCCATGGACCGGTGATGGGAGGTGAGCCACGTCGTACGGCAGCGGCGCAGCTCCTCGTCGGTGGGCCCGCTCGCGCTGAGCGACTCCAGCTCCGCGTCCACGGCGGCCAGCACCTGCGCGGGCGGCACGCCGTCCGGGTGGACCGCGGTGAGCAGCCACATGTCGGGGTCACGCGCGTCGAGGAAGTCGAACAGGCCGACGCGGGCGGAGAAGGTGACCGTCTGCCCCGTCTCGCGCCGCATCCGCTCACGCAGCCGCGGTCTGCCGCCTCCGGTCAGCACGCCGGAGAGGGCGGACAGCGCGAAGTGGGCACGCGGCTCGGCGGCGGGGTCGGGCACTCGATGGCCGATGGCCAGAGCGGGAAGCGGTGCCAGCGCGTCGATGTATTCGGCCTCGCGCCGCCCGGCCGGTTCCGGCTCCCAATGGGAGGCGGTCGCGGGCGCGGGCCGGGCAGGGATCTCGCCGAACGTGCGCGTGACGGTTTCCAGCACCGCGTCGGCCTCGACGTCGCCCGTCACCGTCACCACGGCGTTGGAGGGGCTGTAGTTGCGATCGAAGAACTCCATGCAGTCGTGGAGGGTGACATGCCGCAGGGCGGCGTAGTCGCCGTACCCGTCATGGGCGTTGGCGAAGTCGCGGAAGAGCACGGGCGAAACCCTGGGCCAGGGGAAGCCGCCGTAGGGTTTGCGGATCTTACCCAGGATCTCTTCCTGCACGACCGATGCCTGGGTCCTGATGGCCCGTTCGGTGATCCTCGGGGCTCGCATACGGCCGGCCTCCAACATGATCACCCGTTCGACCGCGTCAGTGGGGACCACGTTGTAGAAGTCGGTGTAGTCCTGGCGGGTCGAGGCGTTGCAGAAGCCGCCCGCGCTTTCGACCTGCTCGAAGTGGTCCGACTCGCCGCCCATCTCTCCCTGGAACATCAGGTGCTCGAACAGGTGGGCGAGCCCGGACCCGCCTTCGGCCTCAGCGCGGAAGCCGATGTCGTAGTGGACGGCCACACCCGCCACGGGCACGGAGCGTTCCTCCTCGATGACCACTCGCAGTCCGTTGCCCAGCCTCGCGCGCACGATCTCGGCGGGCCTCACCGGCGGATCATCTCGCCTCGGGCGGGCAGCAGTTCCCCGGCGTCCGCCGCGTCGATCACGTCGGCGACGAGCCTCAGATAGACCACGAGGAGTTCGTGCCATCTCCTGTAGGCGGCGAAATCGTGGACGTGCTTCAGGAAGCGCACCGCGGCGGTCCTGCCCACGGCGGCGAGATCGAGCCGGGTGGCGTAGCCCTCCAGAACGCGGCCGATGAGGTCGTCGTAGTGGACCTTGGGGAGCATTCCGTGGCCGAACCTACGGGCCAGCTCACGGAACTCCACCAACTCGCCGATGAGCCACCCCACGTCGGACTCCCGCCGACCGGTGCCGAGATTCTCACCGGTCAGCAGGTGACCATCCCGGCCCGGCGACAGAGGCAGGAGGATGCCCTGGCTGGGAGCACCGTGCAGCAGCACGCGCGGTTCCTCCGCCCCCGGTACGCACCACGCCCCCACCATGGCCATACGTTCGTGCCCGAGGATCTCGATCGCGTGCCGGTGAAGGTCCGGCGCGGCGAGGGATCCCCGCCCGCTGCGCAGCCACGAGAGCAGCCGTCGCGGGCCTTCGGGGGACGGCAAGTCGGCCTGCGGCAGGGGCACGGCGTGCAGCCGGGCGAGTGCTGCGCTCGTCTCCGAGAAGGTGTCCCCGATGATCTGTTCGAGAGGGGTCCCGGCCCCTTCCGGCCTCCGGAGCAGCATCCCCGCGATCGAGTGCGGCTGATCCGTCCGGTACGTCATGCCGGCGGCGTCCGCCTGTTCCGGGAGCGTCAGCCTGACCCGGCCCTGGCAGGCCGTACGGACGGCCGCGACGACGGCGGGATCAGGTATCCGCATCGCGTCGTCCCGCTCGGATCCCGGCCGCCGGGTCCATCGGTAATCACCTTCACCGCACCGGACGACCGTGGTGACCACGAAACCCGAGCCGAAGGATTCGACGACTTCGCTCACAGGACCTCCTCGCGGGAGGCGCGCAACTCCGCCAGCCGCCCGATCAGCGTGTCGAGAGGGGCGGCCGCCAGGGCGTCCCGCTCTCTGGTGTGGGTGCTCAGGGTGGGCACAGGGTCGACGATCGCGACGTTGGGGCGGGCCTCGATCACCGCGAGGTTCTGCCGGTAGGCGTACGAGTCGACAGCCCCGGGCGGCAGGGCGGGGGCGATTCCGACCAGCGCGGACGTGCACTGGAGCGCCAGCAGCATCGGGGTGTCACCGAAACCGTTGGCGAACCGGCTCAAGAAGTGGTAAGTCGCCGGGTATACCAGGACGGTGTCGGGCCAGGTCGCATACTCCACGTGCGGCGATCCCCGTTCCGGGACCTCCGGCCAGGCGTCCAGGGGGACGTCCTTTCCGGTGATGGCCGCGATCGACTGCCGGGTCACGAATTGCTCCGCGCTTCTGGTGACCACCACCCGGACATCCAGGTGCCGGTAGGTGGTCCTCAGCCAGTTGAGCCAGTAGGGGAGGAAGGTGGCGCCGAGGGACCCGGTGGCGAGCACGAGCAGGCGCTCGGCGTGGAACGGCGGCGCACCCTGGGGCTGCCCGGTCTCACTCATCGGCGTCCGCCATGGCTCCGAGGATCCGCTCCACGTCGGTCAACGCGGCTGTGAAACCCTCGGTCTGCGCCACCCCCGCCGGGTTGAGGATGATCTCGTCCACCCCCGCCTCACGGTACTCGCGCAACCGTCCGGCGACCTCGTCCGCCGTGCCGTACACGTAGACCCCCGCCTCGACCAGCGCCGCGGCGCCCGCCCGCGGGTCGGCCGGGTCCGCGGGCACTCCGGCCCGCCTGAGCATGTCGGTGTAGTGCGGTGCCGTCAGGTGGAGCGCGGCCGCGGCGTGCGCGAGCTTGCGCGGATCGCGGCCGGAGCCGGCCAACCCCACGTGTACGACGGTCGCGACGCGAGGTGGCGAGCAGCGGTCCGCGGCGCCTTCGGCCAGGGCGGGGACCAACACGTCCCGGACGTAATCGGGCGGCGTCATCCAGGTGATGGCCACGTCCGCGACCGCGCCCGCCGCGCGCGCCATACCGGGGCGCAGGACGCCCAGTCCCACCTCGACCGGCGCGTGCTTCATCGGGGGCAGCCCGGTCGTGGCGACGCACGCCTCACAGTCGTGACCGGAGATCCCGCCGTCGAGGATGCCGCGCATCGCGCGGGCGTAACCGGCCGCGGCCGTCGCCGGCTTTTCGTACGACGCGCCGCGCAGCGCCCTGACCACCTCGGGTGTGGCGGCACCGTACCCGGCGACCACCGGCTTGCCGGTGAGCACCGCCAGACTGCGCGCCTGCGCCGCGGCGTCCAGTGGGTGCCGCAGCGGCATCAACGTCACGCTCAGCCCGGACGGCACCCTGATCCCCCGGCCCGACAGGTAGGCGAACGTCTGGTGGGTCTCGGCCATCACGGACTGCCCCATCCAGAGCCGACCGGCCAGCCCCTTCATCACCAGTTCCCCGAAGGGCACGACCGCGTCGGGATGCGCAGGCTGGAATGGGAACAGCAGCGCGGTAGCCATCAAACCTCCAAAACCGTCATCTGTGAATGCCGCGTCCCGAGCGGTGGCGGTGCCACGGGTCCCCGCGACACCGCCACACGGGCTCCGTTAGAAGCACTCCATCGTCAGCGTGCAGATGCTGTAGATGGTCGTCGGCGGGGGGAGCTCACGGGTCTCCCGGAGGGACGCGGCGACCTCGGCGAGCGAGGTGTAGGCGTCGGCGCCTTCCATCAGGAACTCGGCGGACATACGTCGCTTCCTTTCGTTGTTCTCACGCGCGGTGTTCTCGCGTACGGTGATCTCACCGTGCGTTCTCACACACGGTGTTCTCATGTGCGGCGGCGCCGCGGACCGTCATCCGCGGCGCCGCCGTCCCCGACAGGAAACAAACCGAATAGATAGTGTTAGAGAATCGGGAAAGCGGGGGGGTGTGGTTGAAAGTGGGGGGGGAGGACAAGAGGCCGG
>NZ_JBSGJX010000077.1:0-17037 GCF_053605785.1 Nonomuraea sp. NPDC003754 | reverse complement strand
AACCGCGGGTCGGCCAGCACCGCCCTGACCAGGTCGAATCCGGTGACCAGCCAGCCCTCGTGCCCGTCGGGGAAGGGGAAGCGGCTGATCGGACCGTGCTCGCGCGCCTCGATCAGCTCCCTGGGCGGGTCGAAGGGGCAGCCGGGCTGACGCGAGGTCGGCAGCGTGGTGACGGTGTGTTCCATGGCGTCCACCATCCCCGACCGCCCTGATACCGGGCCGTTGCCGTGCTGACACGGCGCTGACACGACACCGCATCAGGCCTGATCGCCGCCCGCGGATGCTACGGCGCCCCCTGTTCGCCGGTTTCGGGGTTGAGGGCGGGCGGACATGACCGGACTTCGCTGCCCTTGGCATCAGGTCAGGGCGCACGCTGATCGGACGAGCACCGTGGACTCGCCCCGGACGCCGATCCCGACCGGTTCGGCGCCGCGCTCGTCGACGTCGAACGGCGCCTCGCCGGCCGCATCGACGATCTGACGGCGCGGCGCGACACGCTGCACCGGCTCGCCAACGGCGTTCGGGCCGTGCCACCCGACCGCGCCCGCGCGATCTGGGACCGGCTTCCCGGTCTCGGTGTCACCACGGAGGACATGACGATGCGCCGAGAGTCCCTGGTGCACTGTCTCGCCCAGATCGAGGGCGGACTGGAGGCCGCCCTGTTCACTGACATCCCGTACGCTCACGCCCATGCCTGTCGATCTGACCGCATGCCACTGTGTCCTCTGCAACGACCCCGGCGAGCTGGATCGTCGTGCTCAGCTGACGATCGAGAAGGTTCAGGAGCACGGCTGGCAAGTCGTGATGATTCCCCATGACGAGCACGGGCCGGGTTGGGCCTTCACCATCGGGCTGTGGCACCACTACCGCTCACCCGAGTTGGCCATGTTCGGCCTGGACATCCACGACATGCAGACCTGCCTCAACGCCCTCGGCGACAAGGTGGCCGCCGGCCTGACGCTGGAGGCTGGTCAAGAGTGGCACGACATCGTCGACCGGCACCCCGTCGCTCTCAAGGCAGTCGACCATCGCTGGCATCGAGCCTTCTTCGGCACGGCGATCGACTTCTACCAGCGGCCGCCCTTCCCGTTCCTCCAGGTCGTATGGCCTGCCCCGGATGGCGTCTTCCCCTGGCAACCGGAGGGGGACGACCGCTACCGCGACCACCAGCCCCACCTGTGGTTGAGACCCGACGAACACCTTCCCGGCGTATGGACGCAAGACCTGTGAGCACGCGCGCCGCACCACCGACGCTAGAGTGCCCTGCCCGGCGATCGGACACGTCGTAGGCGGCCTTCGCCCCAAGCTGCCAGGTGTCGGCGGGTCCCAGGGGTTCGGCGCCGTGCCGGTCAGGCTCCCCGCAGCCCAGCTCACGATGGCGCAGCCCTCATGAGACAGCCCAGGCCGGGGAGATCCGGACCTGGGCGTTGATCCTGTCCGTCAGGGAGCCAGGCCGTGGGCATCCATCCAGGACCGGATCGCCGACGCGATGGCCTCGGGCTGGTCCTCGGGCGTGTGGTGTCCGGCGATCGCGTCGTGCGCGGCGATCTCCAGGTTCGCCATGGTGGCCGCGCACCAGTCGAGGAGCGCGGGGCCCATCATGGTGCCAGGACCGGGCCGGAAGGTGATCAGGAGCTTCGGCACCTCGACGCTGGTGGCCAGCCACCTGTCGTAGGCCTCGACCCTGGCCACGACGTCCTCCGGCTCGCCGCCCAGAGGCATCGAACGTGGCCATCGCAGCAGCGGCAGGCGGCTTTCCCTGGTCGGGTACGGCCGGCCGTACACCTCGAGATCCTCCGGTGACATCGCGGTGGCCATCGTGCCGGGGAGGCCCTGGAGGAGGAAGGCGTTGTCGTCGAGGATCATCTTCTCTCCCACGCCGTCGGTCTTGATGGCCCGGAACAGCTCGCGGCCGCCCTCGGGGAACTCTTCCCAGGTCATCGGCTTGACGATGGTCTCGGTGAAGGCGATGCCGCTGACCCGGCCCGGGTGGCGTGCGGCCCAGTCGAAAGCCAGCGCGCCGCCCCAGTCGTGGCCCACCAGGACCACGTCGTCCAGCGCGAGGGCGTCGAACCAGGCTTCCAGGTAGCGGGCGTGGTCGGCGAAGGTGTACTCGACGTCCGGCTTGCCGGACTCGCCCATGCCGATCAGGTCGGGGGCCAGCAGGCGTCCCGGTCCCATGGCGGGCAGGACATGGCGCCACAGGTGGGAGGAGGTCGGGTTGCCGTGCAGGAAGACGATCGGTCTCCCGGCGCCGGTCTCCCGATAGAACATTGTGGAGTCGAGGACTTGCTGGTTCGGCATCGTGCTTTCCTTCAGATGTTGAGTTGTGTCAGCCGGTGCACCGCGATCTCCAGGACGACCCTGCCGGGTGGAGCGGGTGGCGGCGAGAAGTAGCGTTCGGTGTAGCGGCGGACGGCCTCGGCCACCCGCGGCGGGTCGTCCGACACCGTGGCGGAGCCTTCGAGGGTGACCCAGCGGTAGCCGTCGACCTGGCAGAGCGCGGCCCGACCGCCGGGCCGGGCGAGCAGGTTGCGTGCCTTGCGCGTCGTCGCGACGGTCAGCACCCGGGCCAGGCCCGCGGCGGCGTCCCAGGTGAACCGGACGGCCACGACGTGCGGGGACCCGTCGGGACGCAACGTGGTGAGGGTCGCGACGTACGGCTCGGCCAGGAACGCGGCGACGCGCGGGCTCAGGGCGGCGGCCGGGGCGTTCATCGGAACGCCGCCACGTGGCGGGCCGCCCACTCGGCGAACGTGCGCGGCGCGCGCCCCAGGATCCGCTCGACGTCCGGGCTGACCCGCCGCTCGGCCTCGGCCGGGTCGCCGAGGATGGCGAGCGTGCCCTCGACGACCGCCTCCGGCATGAACCGCAGCATCTGCGCCCGGGCCTCCTCGCGGGTCTGCTCCACGAACCGCACCTTCACGCCCAGCGCCGCGGCGATCGCCGAGACGCGTTCCCGCGGGGTGACAGGCTCGGGTCCGGTCAACTCGTAGACGCGACCGGCGTGCCCGGGCTCCCGCAGCACCACGGCCGCGACGTCGGCGATGTCGGCCGGGTCGATGGTCGGCAGTCCCACGTCGGCGAAGGGGGCGGCGGCCGTGCGTTCGGCGCGGATCGGTTCGGCCCAGGCGAGGGCGTTGGAGTCGAACCCGGTCGGGCGCAGGATCGTCCACTCCAGCCCGGAGGCCCGGACCGCCTCCTCGAAGGTGACCGCATGGCGGTAGACCTGCGGCCTGGTCCCGGCGCCCTGGGAGGACAGCAGCACCACCCGGCGGATCCCGCCCGCCTTGGCCACTTCGAGGATCTCCTGCGGATCCTCGCCCGCCACCAGAAGGAACAACGCGTCGGCACCGGTGAAGGCCGCCTTCAGGCTCGCCGGGTCGGCCAGGTCGCCGGCGCTGTGCCGTACCCCTTCCGGCAGTGGCCCTGGGCGGCGGGACACCGCGGTCACCTGTTCGGCGGCGGCGGCGAGCGATCCGGTCAGCTCGCGTCCGACATTACCTGTGGCGCCAGTGACAACGATCATGGGAGGTCTCCGTGAGTGAGTTAGTTAGTTGGCTGACTGATTGGAACCGTAGCAGTCGCCGAAGGCAGGCGTCTACAGTCAGTCAGCCAACTTATTCGACGGCGATGTCCCCGCCGTCATGCCGCCCTTCGGGTTGGCGGGCCTCGGTCATCGCCGGGGTGGGTTCGGTGGAGCCGCGCAGGTGCACGCCTCGTCGAAAGCACAGGCTTGATGGGCCGGACCGCCCGCATCGCGGGATCACGTTCGGACGGGACCGCATGGGTTTGCCCATTGACGTACGTGGTCTTCAGGCGGGCGAAGCGTAGATCACGAAATTGTCCCGGTAGTGGCCGGTTCGTCGGTCGAAAGGGCCCGCGCAGGTGATGAGTACCAGGCACGGCGGACCCGTGCGGGCGAAGACCTGTGCTGGAAGTTGCTCCTTGCGGTAGAAGCGGCGAGCGACGACGCGGTAGGAGCGGGAGCGTCCGTCGGCGGTACGCAGCAGCACCTGTTGTCCCAGCACCACTTGGGTCAACCGGAAGAAGGCCCCAGGACCTTGCCGGATGGAGTCGACATGTCCAGCGATCACTACGCGGCCCGCGCCGGATCCAGGACCGGCCCCGCCGCTCCACCAGCCCAGCACGCGCGCACTTGAGGGGACCCGCAAAGCTCCGTGCGCGTCCACGCCGACCGGACGGATGTCCGCGCTGATCTGCAGGGCGGGAATGCGGAGGCGCACCGGCGGCGAACCTCCACCGCCGGCGCGCGAGCTGGACCCGGCCGCAGTCGGCGGAACGAGACCGGCCGCAGTCGGCGGGACGAGACCGGCCGCGGTTGACGGGACGAGACCGGCGTTCAGTGATGAGGGTGCGGGGGTGAGGGCGCTGCCGAGCAGCACGGTGCCGCCGCAGCAGGCGAGCACCGTACCGAGCAGCGTCATCGTCGCACCCGCCTGCTTCAGCGCTGCCTCACGCGGGCACGCCTCCACACCACGATGCCGGCGAGGGCGAGCGCCAGGCCGGCCGCGAGCACGCCGGAGCCGAGGCCCTGCTGCCGCATCGTCCCGGCGCCGGCCTGGCCGCCGTCGCCGGCTGGAACCGCCCGTGGTGCGCCCAGCGTCTTCTGCGCTTCGAGCAACCGGTCCAGATGCCCTTGGATGACCGGTGCGCTGGATGAGGCGATCTCCTTGGCCTTCGCCGAGGTGCCTTCCCGTAGTTCCCGCTCGCCCAGCTGCAGCGCCATCCGGTGTCCTTCGATCATCGCTTGCGTCCACGCCTGGTCGAAGGCGGCGCCGGACAGGGCTGCCAGCCGCTTGTGAGCGGCCCGCTGGTTCGCCGACGGTCGTGATGGCAGTGACACCCGCAAGGCGCGCGCGGTCTGCTTGAGCGCGGCATCGAGCCTGGTGTGGTCGGCGATGAGATCGGCTCCGATAGCCCGGACGACGTCGGCCTCCGCTTTCTCCTGTGCGGCGGTTCCGGCGGCGATCTCGGCGAGGTTTCCTTGGTGCGCCTGACGGAGAAAGAGTGTGTCCTGCTCGGGAACCTTGGCCGTCGCTGACGCCGCCAGGCCTGTGGCCAGGAGCAGCGTGGCGGCCGCGACTGCGACCGCTACGAACGGGACGCGCAGTGACATCCGAACCCCCCAACACCCGTTTTGTGGGCCTTCTGCCCGTTTTGTCTGTTCCCGGGGGTTCGGGGGCACATGTGGACCACGCCACATTCAGTGACATTTGGTGATTATCTGATTACTTATCGCATGCACGGTTTGTCCCTGCCGCGCCTCGGGCGTGAGAGCCGTCCCATTGGAAGATCGTGATCTTTCGTCGGTCACATCCGCTCGTTGTGACGGCTCATAGAAACGAACGGCACGTCCTGGGCGAGAGCATGAGGGGAGAACGATGCGAAACCTGTGTGATGGCCTTTACGGCCGTCGCCCTGGTCTCGGCAGCTTCTCCTGCGGAGGAGGTGCCGGCACCGCAGGCGATGCCGGCACCAAGCCCGTCGACAAGGCGGCCCTGATCGACGCCATGAAGAACAAGACGCCGGAGATCAAGGAGCTCCCGGCTTCGACCCATGTCTGCGCCTCTTTTCGGGTTGCCCGGCGGTGGAGGGTGCGGGCCTGTGTCCGACGCCCACCTCGTGGAGGACGCCATCTGTCCGTGGCTCAATCGATCGCCCTCGTCGCCGGCGGCATGCGGTACGGGCGGCTCGGCAGGGGTGGTGACGGCCAGAAGAAGGTTCTGGAAATCTGTGCGCCGCTGGATGTCGAGAATGTGGTGTCGGCTTCGTCCCAGGGACACGAGTGGCCACGGTGGGCCGCGTGACGAAGAGGGAGAACCACCATGAAGTACCTGCTGCTGAAGCACTACCGAGGCGGCCCCACCCCCGCTGTCAACTGTGTGCCGATGGACCGATGGACGCCGGAGGAGGTCGACGCGCACGTGCAGTACATGAGCGACTTCGCGGCCCGCCTGGAGGAGACGGGTGAGTTCGTCGACGGACAGGCACTGGCGCCCGAGGGCGCGTTCGTGCGGTACGACGGCGAGGGGCGCCCACCGGTGACCGACGGACCGTTCGCCGAGACCAAGGACCTCATCGCCGGCTGGATGGTCATCGACGTGGAGTCCTGGGATCGCGCGGTCCAGCTGGCCGGGGAACTGTCCGCCGCTCCCGGGGCCGGCGGCGAGCCGATCCACGAGTGGCTCGAGGTCCGGCCGTTTCTCGCCGAGGCGCCCACGGTGACCGAGTGACCACGGACCAAGGACCGAGTGAGCAGAGACCGAGTGACCGAGTGAAAAAGTGAAAAAGTAAAAGAGTGAAAGAGTCGCTGCTGCGGGAGCTCGTGCCCGGGGTGATCGGTGTCCTCGTCCGGCGCGGAGCCGACTTCGCGTCGGCCGAGGACGCCGTGCAGGAGGCCCTGATCCGGGCGCTGGAAACCTGGCCGGACGATCCACCGCGCGATCCGAAGGCATGGCTCGTCGCGGTCGCGTGGCACAGGTTCCTCGACGCCGCCCGTGCCGAGGCGTCGCGGCGGGGGCGCGAACTGGCCGTGGAGGTCGAGCCGCCCGCCGGTCCGGTGCCCGCCACGGACGACACGCTGCGGCTCTACTTCCTGTGCGCGCACCCCACCCTGCCGCAGACCTCGGCCGTCGCCCTGACGCTGCGCGCGGTCGGTGGCCTGACCACGCGGCAGATCGCGACGGCGTACCTCGTCCCCGAGGCGACCATGGCGCAGCGGATCAGCCGGGCCAAGCGGCGGATCGCGGGGCTGCCGCTCGACCAGCCCGGCGATCTGGGGACGGTGCTGCGCGTGCTCTACCTCGTCTTCAACGAGGGGTACAGCGGAAAGGTCGACCTGGCGGCCGAGGCGATCCGCCTCACCCGCCAGGTCGTCGCCTTGACCGACGAGCCCGAGGTCGCGGGGCTGCTCGCGCTCATGCTGCTGCACCATGCGCGCCGCGCGTCTCGCACCGGCCCGGGAGGTCGCCTGGTGCCGCTCGGTGAGCAGGACCGCTCGCGCTGGGACACCGGCCTGATCGCCGAGGGGGTGACGATCCTGCAGGCCGCGCTGGCCCGCGACCGGCTGGGCGAATACCAGGCGCAGGCCGCGATCGCCGCCCTGCACGCGGACGCCAGGACGGCAGCCGAGACGGACTGGGTGCAGATCGTGGAGTGGTACGACGAACTGCTGCTCCTCACCGGCAGCCCGGTGGTGCGGCTCAACCGCGCGGTGGCGGTCGGGGAGGCCGACGGTCCGCAGGCCGGCCTGGCGGCGCTGGCTGACGTGCGCCCCGACCTGCCGCGTTACGCCGCGGTGACGGCATACCTGCACGAACGCGCCGGGAACCTCGAGCACGCCGCCGAGCTGTATGCCGAGGCCTCCCGCGCCGCTACCAGCGTGCCGGAGCGCGACCACCTCACGCGGGAGGCGGCACGGGTGCGGCAACTGCTGCGTCCGTGAGCTCCGCCTGGGCGAGGCGACGTCCGCGAGGTCGGATGGCGTATCGAACGGCGAAGGGCTCGGCCAGTTCCACGTCCTGGCCGGCGACCAACGCCAGCAGGCCCACCGCGGTGGCGGCCTGCTCCTCCATCGATTGGACGGGCAGACCGGCCAGCAGCCGGATGGCGTCGGTGGCCAGGACGTCCACCAGCGCGGCCCGGGCCTGCTCATCGTCCCAGGCGATCCGTGGCTTGCCCGGGTCGGCATAATTCGTGGGCGGTGCAGCAGACTGCGGCGACCTGCGCGGCGCCCGGGCACGTGGCGGATCCCCCGGCGGATCGCGGCGATCAGCTGGGTGACCGTGTCTTGGGTGACACCGCGTCATCGAGCACCGTGGAATCCAGCGCCCGCCGCTGCCGCCCCTTGAGTACGCCGGTCTGCGCGATCATCTCGCGGACGGCTCGACCAGACGGTCCGGCCGGGTGGAGCGGCCAGCCGCCGCCGGAATCGGACGGCAGGCCCGCGCTGGTCGAGGCGCATCTGTGCTCGGCCGGCATCGAGATCGCGTACGAGACTCCAACCGAGTGAGCCCTGCGGCCGCACCTCGGCTCGTCTTCTACGGTGTACTGCGTAACTGCAACAGCATCGGGGGCGTGATCGGGGTCATTGCGGCTGTAGTTGCGTTTTCCTGCAACTCCTTCTCGGCCACTGTTGGCAGCTTCGAAAGCGCTTGTATGTTAAGGCGCAAGATATATCCTCCACGGCAAGGCATGCCGAGCGCAAAGGCCAAGCGGGATATAATGTTATTAATTTCTCATTATTAGACATGCGTCATCCAAAAAGGGTGACTGGCACTCGCGGGAGGCATGTTCGGCATGGCTACAAATGATCCCATCAAGCGGGGAATGGTCGCATGGCTGGAAATTCCTCGCCAACTGAGGGCGAAGTGGCACTATGTCAGATTCTTCTATTTAGGTGCATTGGCTATTTTAATCACAGCCACGGGGATTGCTCTAGCTTGTTTCATGCTCGTGTCGTCAAATCTAGGCTCCGCGCTATTTTTGGCAATGTTGAGTATCGTTGCAGCGTTGATTAGTTTCGGTCGTGGGATTCATGGGGCCGTGACCAGATGTCCTCGGCTCCAATTTGTTAAAATAAGTGTTCCGGTGGCCGACCTGAAAGCCCACTATCATAGTAAGGCGGTCGAATGGATAGAGCTACCGCATCGGGGAACAATTCTTGTAGACGAAGTTGCGAGTTCACTCCTCCGCAAGCGACCCATCCTGCTGAAGTTGAATGAGAGGCCATACCGCCTTCCGCGCGATCTAAAAGCGTTCGCGACCCAGGCCTTCAGGATTACTAGTAAGGGGAGCATCGTATTTAATGGCGGATTGATGGCCATGGCTTCAGACATCACTGTAGGCGACGCAGCTGGAGGGCATCCTGCTGTCATTATCAGGATGGCACGATATTTTGACAGTCTGTGCTCGAACGAGCTTTGCACCTATAAGATCATTCGAGCCGACACGGGGGTCGAAACTAATCTGTACGAGAAAGAAGTGTTCGATCCAAGGACGCTAACTCTTCGGAGCTTTGCGGAGAGTAGACTCTCCAATCATATTGGTGTATCGACCGTAGCGGTAACAACTGATGGGTGCATAGTCGTTTGTGTTCAGGGTAGGAATAATCTTTCAAGTAAGGTGCTCTATGCACCCTCAGGTAGTGGCACTATTCTACCAAATGACTATAGAGGCGGTGATTCGCTGCAGGGTCTCGTGATTCGCGCAATGGAGCGTGAACTGGCAGAAGAGGTGGGAGTATATGGGCCGGATATTCAGAGCACGCATATACTCGGATTTGGCCGATGGGTCGAGAGGGGGGCCAAGCCAGAATTTTTCGGCGTGAGTTTACTTTCTATTTCGTCCGCAGACGTCGAAGATCGGTATGTGAAGATTGCGGAGCTTCTGTATACTGGCAGCGTTCGAGCTCTCCCTGTAAATCTTGCCACCCTAAAAGAAGATCTGCTTTCCGGGGTATCCGTCGCATCCTCGAGCTCTTGTCCGGAAGATATTCGAAACTCTGGTTCCGTTCCGCTCCTTGCAGCACTCCGGTTTGTGGCGCTTGAGCTGGGTTAAAGATTGGCAACAGGTGGGCTAAGCTTGGCATGATAGCAGGGTCTGACTAATGGCTTTCGGAGAATTAACGCGCTGAGTTTGTCGTGTGTGGTGTCGCGCCGGTGCTGAGGGCGTAGGCGGTGAGGTCTGCTGCGGTGCAGAAGCGCTAATGGGCGAATGTGATGGGCGTAGCCAGCGTGTTCGAGGAGGGGCCGGATCTGGCGGATGGCCCGATTGGCGGTCATGAGGGCTTGAACAGGTCCGCAAGAACTGCCCGGGGCAGGCCGAGACGGTGGTGCAAGACAGTGATCAGAAGGCGCTCGGTGAGGGCGGGGTGGCGGCCGGTTCCGGCCGCTGCCTGACGTGAATCACCGCGCTGACGGTGTAACTCGGCTTCTCTCTGCGTACGCCGCAGGACAGACAGCCGGTCGATGAGCCGGTCCCATTCATGCTGATCTCCCAATGTCTGAGTACGAGCCGAGACCTGGGTCAGGCCAAGCTGCGTCACCTGAACGTCGAAACGGACCTTGCCCTAGTGCGTGCCGATCGCCGTCTGCCGCGCTGATGATCCCAAGAAGGTGCGTTGGGTCGTCATCGGCCAAGTGGTCGGGAGTCGCAGCTTCGCTAAAGCCATTGAAGAGGTAAGCCTGGCAGGAGTCGACACCGAAGGCGATGTTTACGGCGGCACTCAGTGGCTGCCGTCGGCGCCTGAGAAGGCTACGGCGCCTCGCCGTCGGGCGCGGATGGGCTCCGAGATCACAGCAATCCCCTGCGTCGGCGAGGTCGGATGGCGTATCGAACGGCGAAGGGCCCGCCGCGGCGGTCGATGCCGCGCGGCCTAGGATCGGGCCATGCCCTTGACCGTGAACGACGTCGACCGGTTCGAGGCTTCCAGGCCGCGCCTGGAAGCCATCGCCTACCGTCTGCTCGGCTCCGCCGGGGAGGCGGAGGACGCCGTGCAGGAGACGTTCCTGCGCTGGCAGGCCGCCGACGTCGACCGTATCGAGGTCCCCGAGGCCTGGCTGACGAAGGCCCTCACCAACCTGTGCCTCAACCAGCTCACCTCCGCGCGGGCGCGCCGGGAGACCTACGTGGGCCAATGGCTTCCCGAGCCGCTGCTCGGCGGGGATTCGATGCTCGGCCCGGCCGAAACCGCCGAGCAGCGCGAATCGGTCTCGTACGCGGTCCTCACCCTCATGGAGCGCCTTTCCCCCAACGAGCGGGCGGTGTACGTGCTGCGGGAGGCCTTCGACTACCCGCACCGGGAGATCGCCGAGATCCTCGACGTCACCGAGGCCGCCAGCCAGCAGATCTTCCACCGTGCCAAGAAGCACGTCGCGGACGGCAAGGCCCGCACCGAGATCGACGAGGCCACCGCCCGGCGGATCGTCGAGGAGTTCCTGGCGGCCGCCACCAGCGGCCGGACCGAGCCGCTCGTGCGCCTGCTCACAGCGGACGCCGTCTCCGTCGGCGACGGCGGCGGGAAGGTCCCGGCCCGTGCGAAGGCGTTCGAGGGCGCAGTCGCGGTCGCGAGGTTCCTGTGGGGCCTGTTCAAACCCGGCAAGGCGAAGCGCGCCCTGGTCGGCGGCACATCCGAGATCTACGCCTGGACCGCCAACGGCGACCCCGCCGTCGTGGCCGTCGTGGGCGGCCGGGTCGTCGGCGTCATGTGTCTGGAGGTCACCGCCGAGGGCATCGCCGCATTCCGTCACCAGGTCAACCCCGACAAGCTCGAACGCGCGACCGCGCAGTGGGCGGCCACCGACCACGGGGAGCCCCTGTTCAGCGTCTGACCCGTCATGTGAGGTGTTTCACATCGCGTTCCTGTCAGGAAACGGCGGGCTGCCCGGTTCAAGGGGCGAACCCGCGTAGGACAGGAGCAAGGACATGCAGCACCGCATCGTCGTCCTCGGAGCCGGATACGCCGGAGCCGTCGCCGCCGGCCGCCTCGCCAAGCGGCTCCACCGCGAGGACGTGGCCATCACCCTCGTCAACGCCGAGCCCGACTTCGTCGAACGCGTCCGCATGCACCAGCTGGCGGCCGGCCAGGACCTCAGGCCCCGGCCGTTCAGCGAGATGTTCGCGGGCACCGGCGTCGAACTGAGGCTCGCGAAGGTCACCGGCGTCGACGTCGACCGCAAGACGGTCGCCGTCGTCGACGCGAACGGCGCCGGAGAGCTCGCCTACGACACGCTCGTCTACGCCCTCGGCAGCGGCTCGAACGCCCAGGACGTCCCCGGGACCGCCGAGCACGCCTATGAGATCGCCGGCCGTCCCGGAGCGCTCCGGCTGCGCGAGCGCCTGGCCCGCCTCGACGCCGGGCAGGCCGTGGTCGTCGTCGGCGGCGGTCTCACCGGCCTGGAGGCCGCCACCGAGATCGCCGAGGCCCGGCCGGACCTCGACGTCGCCCTCGTCGCCCGCGGCGGCCTCGGCGACTGGCTCTCGCCCAAGGGCCGCGAGCACCTGCGCAGAGTGTTCGGCAAGCTCGGGATCACCGCGCACGAGCACGCCGCCGTCACCGGCGTCGAAGCCGATCACGTCGCCACCGCCGACGGCAAGGTCATCCCGGCCGCGGTCACCGTGTGGACCACCGGCTTCGCGGTCCACCCGATCGCGCAGGCGACCGCCCTGGAGGTCACCGCCAGCGGCCAGATCGTGGTCGACGGGACGATGCGCTCGGTCTCGCACCCGGACGTGTACGCCGTGGGCGACGCGGCCATGGTGACGGGTCCCGGCGGCAAGCCGCTGCGGATGTCGTGCGCCTCGGGAACCCCGACCGCGTGGCAGGCCGCCGGCGCGATCGCGGCGCGCCTGACCGGCGGGAAGCTCCCGAACGTGCCGATCCGCTACTTCAACCAGTGCGTCTCGCTGGGCCGTCAGGAGGGCTTGATCCAGTACGTCACCGCCGACGACCGCGCCGTGCGGGCGGTCCTGACCGGACGGCTCGCCGCCGTCTACAAGGAGCTGATCTGCAAGAGCGCCGCATGGGCCGTCGCCAACCCGACGCTCCGGCTGCCGACCCGGCGCCGCCGCGTCACCCGGCAGCGGGCCGCGGCGGTCTCGGCCGTCGGGGAGACGGCGTAACCTTCGGTCCGGCCTCGCCGAGGGGCGGGCACAGGTTTGCCCTGTCTCGACGCCTGGGCGGACAGGCAGCGGCGCGGGCCGGCTCGCCTGTCCGAGCGGTCGTGCAGCGCCTCACCCCATGGTTTCCAGCGTTCGGGTCGCCGCCGCGATCTGCCGATCCACCGGCTCGCCTTTCAGCAGCGCGGCGCCGACCCCCTCGACGGCGAAGGTCGCCGCCCACACGCGTGCCCTCCGGTACGTCTCGCCGTCGACGGCCGCCGCGACCGCCTCCCACCCGTGCCAGGCGAGGCAGGCGGCGTCGACCGCGGGGTCGAAGGGCGAGGCGAGGTCCCAGTCGAGGACGCCCACCACGGCGCCGTCCGGCCCCCAGCGCACGTTGTCGCCCGCCAGGTCGCCGTGGACGAGCCGGGCCGGCACCGGCCCCAGTCCGGCGGCGGCCTCGATCCTGCGCCGCGCCTCGCCGCGCACGTGACCCGGCAGCCTGGGCAGGACTTCCTCGAGGAGCAGTTCCTCCCAGCGTTCCCGTCCCGCGTAGGCGTGCGGGACGTCCAGCAGGTCCTCGACGGCGGCGACGTCGACGGCCGCGAGAGCTTCCAGGAGTCCGCGCAGCCGTACGGGATCGCCGCTGCCCTTGGGGTGCGCGGCGCCGCCGACCCAGCTCAGCGCCACGGCCGCGAGGCCGTCGACCGTCGTGACTGGACCGAGTGGCTCGGGCACGCGGAACGGGAGGCCGAGCGCGGCCAGGCGGGCCAGCAGCGCCGTACGCCTGGGCAGCTCGGCCGCGGCGCTCTCGTGGCGCGCCACCCGTACGGCCGCCACGCCCGGCAGCAGCACGACGTCGTGGAACTGCCCGCCGGCCAGGACGGCGCCGTCCACGGGCGTCCCCGGCAGGACCGCCGCGGCGATCTCGATCAGCCGATCCCTCACGCGCCCGCGCCGCCGAGCCTGCCGTGCCGACAGCCGTTGTCCCGCATCCGCCCTCCCAGCCTTGCCGAAGAGTCGATCATGCAGGACGTCGCCCAGCCGCGGCAAGGCGCGTCGCCCGGGTGGGTCTCAGCCGGGACGGCCGGCGCCGTCGGCGTGCCGCCCGATCCCGATGGCGTGGCTCGACCAGCGCACTCCATCGGGAGGTCATCGTCGATCTCAGCACGGCTGTCGCCGACGTCCACGACGTTGCCCCATCCCGGCCACCAGCGGAGCGTGGCGATGGCGGTCGCCGCGGCCACTGTGTTCATCGGCTGCCGCGCAGACCCGCACCGGACCCCATGCCTTCGTCATCAGGTCCCGGTAGGCCTTGCTGAGTCCCTTGCCTTCGCGTTGGACGAGGTTCAGGTAGGCCAGCACATGATCCGCCAATCAGGGCGCACCGGCCGGACCTGCTTGACCTCCAGGAGCCAGCGCGAGGTGACCCACGCCCAAGGGCACAGCGGATCGAACCAGAACGGGACCTCCTCGCGGTCCGGCTCTTCCTTGATCGTCATGGTGAGCGCCGTCCTCTCCGACCGGTTTCGCATGCGCCCTCTCCAGTCGGCAGGTTAGATGTCGAACAATCCACCTTGGGCGGGCATGTTGCACTTGGCCGTGCGCCCCGCGATTTTCACCAGAGCCGCGAGGTCGCTGAGCTGAGGATCCTCGTCTGCGGCGCTGATGAGCCGGAAGAACACCTGCGCGGTGACATTGACGTCGGCGTAGGCCCTGTGGCGATCTGCCGGCTGCTTGATGGCGAAGTGTGCCAGCAGCGTGTCGAGTTTGTGACTCGGCAGGCTTGGGATGAGGTGTTTGGCAAGCGGGATGGTGTCCAGAAGGTCAACGCGGGCCAGCGCCGGGCAGTGCTCGCGCTGGTTGTAGATGATGTTGGCTTCGGTGGCGGCGTGTTGAGCCACCAGTAGGTACTGCTTGCCCGCCGTGAACCGCCGATCCAGCGCGCCCAGCGCTTCGGCTGGACTTGGGGCTTGGCTCAGCTGCCCGGGGGTCAGGCCGGTCTGGGCCGTAACGGCTGGCGTCACTGGGGCGAACGCGGGCGGTCGGATCAGAGATGAACTCGTGCCGACCGTGGTCCAGGCGCCTTGCTCGTAGCGGAGTGCGAGAGCGGCGACCTCGATGGGCTGGGCGGGGTAGCCCTTGGGGGTCGTCGCCTCGAAGTCGATGACCACGAACGTCGTCGCCAAAAAGGCCAGGTCGTCGGTCAAGCCACCCATGAATCCACCGTTCGCCCAAGTTCCGTGGCGTTGCACGCCCGCTTCATCGAGGAGAGCATGCCTGAGTGCCAGCCGTCGTGTGCCGCCATTGACGATGAGGCAGGCAACGCGCGGCATGCGCTGGCGGAGTCGATAGGGCATTGATCAGGCGAGGTGCTCAGCCAGGCCGATCAAGGGTTCGGCTTCTCGCTGTTCGGCATAGCGTTGGGCTACGCGTCGTGCGGTTGACTCGACGTCGTCGGCGGGGAAGACGGCGTAGACGCGCGTCCATCGGTAGTCGCGCTGCCCATTGCAGCGCCGTGCCCATCCACCTCGGCCTGGTACGGCGGCGCCGCCGTACCAGCAGTGCTGGTTGACGTCCGCGTAGATGCCAAGCTTGCCCAGCTCCTCCTTCAACAGCATGGAGGCAACTGCGGCCGCCGTCATCGGCACGACGACGGCGGCAGGTTGGGCTGGCCTGCTGTGGCAAGGGCATTGCTGTGCTGGGCAACGAACATGGCGACAACTTTTCCGCGGGCGGAAAGGGGCGGAAGCCGAACGGCAGTTGCGCCTGCGCGGTCGTCCGAGGCTGCACTTCCCCTGTTCCTCGGAGCCGCCGGGAAGCGATGTGCACATGATGTTGGACGGGGAGTTTGCGCAGCTCAATGCTATTTCGAAAAGCCCATGCGCAGATGTCGTCTTCGGTGGGGAGCTGGAGGCTGTTCTCGATCTTAGAGGTGTGGGCTTTCCTCCCGATCCAGCCCGTGAGTTCGGCCAGACGTTCCCCGGTCAGTGTCTGCCCGTCCACTCTGCGACAGCGCGGCTCCGACGCCTGAGCCTCACGGAAGGTTGTGAGGCCTTGCTCAGCCCATCAAGGGATCAGAGCCGTCGGTACATAGGCTGGCTTCCGCGTCGGTGCGCCAATCCAAGGAGGGGCGTGATTATTGATTGGAGGGCGGCGTGCTGTCGGGTAAGGCGAAAGCGCTGGAGCCGATCCAGGCAGTCGCCGAGTAGCGCGGCGTGTTCGGCCGTTTGGGCGATGCTGCTGAGCCAACGCAGGCTTTCGAGCATGGTGCGCTTGCTATCGATGAGCAGCCGGCCTGTGACGAACTGATCGAGCGGCCTCAGAACCATGGGGATCAAGGGGATGCACCCGGCCGTGATCACCTGTGCGAGCTGCTGTAGTACCTCGGTGCCGGCGGTGCCGTGATCCGGGGGTAGCAGGATCGTTGCCAGGCTCTGGCTGTAGACGTCTCTGCAGCAGAGGGAGGCGGCCGCGTGCGGTGGCCGGCACGCGGCCGGCGCGCCTCCTGCCCCGACAACGAGATGCGGGAACTGCCGGAGGGCGGGGGTGAGGAAGGTGTTGCCGGCATGGCGGCGGGTATCGAGGTCGCCGACGTAGCCGATGGTGAACCTTCTGGGCTTGCTGGCCAGGGTGTCAGCGTCGGGAGCCTTCAGCACGGGGACGGGGATGGGCGGCAGGAGCCGGCGGGCGCCGAAACGGCGGCCGATGTCGCACACGGTGACGTGGCGGGTGCGGCGCAGCGGGTGGGTCTTGGGTAGTGCGCTGCTGGTGTCCCACAGCAGGGTGGGGGTGGCGCGCCGGCTGGTGTAGTGGGCCAGCAGGTCTCGCTGGAGTTGCAGGCGCTGGTGCGTGGGCGCGTGGTGGGTTGGATGCGTCGTGGTGGGGTCGGGTTGCCATTCCAGCAGCAGCACGCTGATGGTGGGGAGGTCGGAGGCTTTGTCGGGCGAGCGGGCGGCTTGGTCGAGCGGCACCATGTCGTGGCCGTCGCCGGCCAGGGCGTCGATGAGGAGGCGGGGATGGGCAAGCCGGTCGCCGAGGCAGGCGCCGGGGCCGGGCTCCCGCAGGCTGTAGCCGATCCGCGGCATGACAGTCGTAGGGCCGTTTCTGTAGGGCGTGAGGGCATGCTGAGGGCACCGATGGCGGCGCGCCGCCCGCTCGAAGCCGTAGGGGCGGCCAGGAGGCGAGGGCCGCCTCGGTGTGCGGATGCGCTGTGGTCAGGTGGTGGGTGTCAGGACGACGGGCAGTGCCTGGACTGAGTTGGAGAACAGCGACGGGACGGGCATCAGGTCGGCGGCGGGGACGGCGAGCGCCATGCGGGGATAGCGGTCGAACAGGGCAGGCAGCGCCAAGGCGCCCTCGAGCCGTGCCAGGCCCGCGCCGGGGCACACGTGGGCGCCGCCGCCGAAGGCC
>NZ_JBSGJX010000076.1:0-17147 GCF_053605785.1 Nonomuraea sp. NPDC003754 | reverse complement strand
CGGGCCAACCGCGCCCACGCCAGGCTCCGCGGGCCCGGAGAACGCGCGAACGCCCAGCTGAAAGGCTGGAAGATCCTCCGAAAGCTACGCTGCAGACCTTCCAAGGCCGGCCACCTCTGCAAGGCCATCGCCGTCCTTCAGAACCACCGTGTCGCTCACGCCGCCCGAGGATGAAAAACGTTCATTCTGTGTGACCTCGTGTCACACCTTCCAGGTGTAGTTGGCGTCTGTGATGGGCGGTAGCAACGGGTTTCCCGTGGGCGAGTGTGGGGTGAGGAGCGCGCTCAGCTGTCCACCGATTAGAGGGAACAGCGGAAGCTGGCCAGCTTTGCGATAGTCGACCCAGTCGATGATCCCGAGTTCCTGGCCGCCGTTCGGGAGGTCATCGTGTTCGACAGCGGCGAGTCGGGCTTTGACATCCGGGGTGATGTGGCACCGGAAGATCATATGAATCTTGCGCGGGGGCGGGGTGGGGCCGGGGCGGGTGACCATCTGGTCCTGGATCCAGCACAGCTCAGGCGGGGTCGCATCGTTGAGGTCGAGCAGCAGTTCCTCGGCGAGTTCCCTGCGGAGGGCGTCGATCAGGTCTTCCCTGGTGTTCACGTTGCCGCCGGGCGGGGTGTAGTGCGAGCCAGTCGGCCGATCACGGCGGATCAGCGCGACATCGTTGCCGCAGAACACCAGGGCGCCGGTGCGGATCTTCACGTGGGAGAAAGGTGTGGTCGAGTCGGTCATGGAGGCAGCATTGCCCCGCGCGGGCCCGGGTGTCTGAGGAACGGCTGAGCTTCCGCTGTCGGGGCCGCGCGGGGTGCGGGGTCAGGTAGCGGCGAGCAGGCCGGGCATGGCCAGCTCAGCGCGGCCCATATCGAGGGCAAGGTGTTCCAGTTCCACCCCCGTCACGGTGTAGCCCTGGCCAGACACGCAACGGTCCTCAGCATGGCCAACGCGAAAGCCGCGTAAGGCGGACTGCAGGAGGAAGCATTCCCCTGACCCGAAAGGTGCACCGGCCGCTAGGCTCGCAGCCGTCCGTCATCCTCAGGGAGCACACGAGGCTCCACCACGGCCACAGGAGAACCGGGTGCACCTGCGAGAAGTCCAGAAGCAGGCCTGGGAGAACAAGCTGGCCAAGGGGTTCAACACCACCGACCTGCCCCTGGAATTCGCCTTGACCCACGCCGAGCTGTCGGAGGCGTTCGAGGCCGCCTGCAAGCACCCCGACACCCTCGGCGAGGAACTCGCTGACGTCCTGATCTTCCTGGTGAGCATCGCCGAGATGGCAGGCGTCGATCTGGATTCGGCCGTCGAGGCCAAGATGGCGAAGAACGTGACACGCCGCTACGAGCGCAGTGCCACCGGCACCCTGATCAAGGTGGGCGAGGAGCCTCAGGGCTCAGTCGGTCTTGTTGAGCTTCCAGAGGATTGCGATGTTGTCGGTCGATGATGCACGGGCGAGGGTTCATGCGCTGGTGAGTGCTACTTCTCCCTGTGATGCGAAGGAAGCCGCTGATCAGTCCGCGATCTTGGAGTGGGTCGGCTCCGGGGAGCCACTGTTTCGGACCGCAAAGCCCGCCACGCCGCCACGCCATCTGGCGGTGTACGCGGCGCTGCTGGATGAGACCGGCCGGACCATCATGCTCGTCGACCACATCAAGGCGCAATCGTGGCTGCTTCCCGGCGGGCATGTGGACCCCGGTGAGGACCCTCGGGACACCGTGCAGCGGGAGGTGGCCGAGGAGCTGGGGATCGCTCCAGCGTTTCATGAGCACTTCGGCGACAGCCCGTTCTTCCTGACGATCACCCAGACGCGCGGAGCCGACAGCCACACCGACGTGACGCTCTTTGTCGCGGCATAGGCCGTGTCCGATTAGTTGAGTGTCCAGCTCAGCGATGCGCGTGGAGAAAACCCTTCCTCCCGTGAAGGTCGCGCCTGTGTCCTGATTCTTTTCTTCGCCATGTGACAAAGATCATGTGGCTGTCGGGCATGAGGCCCTCGCTGAAGTCCGGGTGAACGCTCGGGCGATCTGGAGTCGTTCCTGCAGTTCACATGCGACCGTACCTCGGGGGCTTCGCCGTCGTTGACGTGGTCGCCGGGCGAAGCGCGCGAGTTCGCGGAATGCTGGCCGTCGTACACAACGAACCCGCGCCGGGAAGCATCATTTTGTCGGCTGGCCCGCCAGGGAACGCAGAGTTGCCGTGTTCACCGATCTCGACCGGATGGCTGCTGGTATCCATGAGAGGTGCGATGCCCCTGTTCTGGAGGGGGCGCTCGCACCCGAGGCGGCCCGGCCGGCAGTTCGCTGCGGCACGCCGACCGGACGTCTCAGCCCCGAGTGCCGAGATCTGATCTCGGGCGAGCTCGCCGCCGAGCCCGAGGCTGGACCGTCTCCAGACCAACCCGGCAGATCTCAAGGGCACGAAACTTCCCGCGCGTTACGGTGCTTGCATGCTGGTGCAATTACTGTGGAAGCCCCTGCCCGAGTCGTGGCCGGCCCCAGCGCCCCAGCGGCCGGCCGGGCTGCGCGGCCTGGTGGCCTGGGTGCGGGATATCGCCGCGGCGGCGCCGCAGCGCGACGACGTCGAGCGGCGGGTGCGGCGGGGGGCGATGCAGGCGATCGTTCGTGAGGCCTTCCAGCAGACGGTGGCCGAGCAGGACAGCGAGCATCGCGGCCCGGCAGAGTTCGCCGATGTGTGGAAGGCCCGCCTGACTGCTTTCCTGGCGGAAGAGGTCGTCGAGGTGACGGGCTGGGGCGAGATCACCATCGCCGAGCTGGATGCCGATCTGGGATGGAGCCTGTACGCCGCGGCCAGCCGCGCCCGAATGGAAACGATTGCGCGGGCCACCGCCACGCCCAGCCGCCATCGAGGCATGGATGACGAGCCGACCGTGTCGTATGAATTCTCGATCGCCGCCGATGGAGATGGTTCGCTCGGGCGCGTCCAGTACGCGATCTGCGAGCCTTGCGGGGTCGGCCTGCTGAAGAAGATCAGCTTCTCGACGGAGTGGCACAGCTGCGGATTCGGCACGCTGGCCCTGCGCGAGCTGGAGACCCGCCATCCCGGCCTGACCTGGTACACCACTGGCCAGTACGCGCATGCCCGGGGATTCTATGACCGTTACCGGAGCGGCAGCGACAGTCCGTGGACCGCCCAGCAGCATCCCTGCCCGCACTTTTGACTGCTCGATCGCCACCATCGGCGTCGGTTGGCGGCCCGTAACCGGGTTGCTGGGGCCCTGCGCTCCTTCACCACCTGGGCCGCCGCGCGATGGAGCATGAGCGACCTGGCTGTGCTGATCGACTCCCGGAGCGGTGGCGGTTCCAGGTGCGGGCGGCCGTGTTCTCCCATGCTGCGGTGAAGGCCGCTGCCGTCTGGTCGGCCGCCAGGTCGCTCAGCAGGGCGTCGTCGCCGAGCTTGTCGAGCAGCTCATCCACCGGCTACGCCGGGCGCCCGGCGGCCATGGCAAGCCAGCGGAAACGGCATCGTGGATGATCGGGGTGTTGAAGGTGGGCATCTCACCGTGCAGCGGAGTCGGGACGGCCAGGCCGATGCTGGTCCGCCTTTCGTTGCCCATTCTTGCGGTCTCGCCGATGTTCCGGCTCTGGCCCCGGATCTTGCGCGATCTTCACGACATCGAGGCCCGCGGCGCGAGCTCGTGTGGACTGGCTCGTGTCGTAGGTGATCAGCTTCACCCGTCGGCCGGCCAGCGACTGAATGCGCAACGCGGCATCGATGATCTCATCGTCAGCGATCGGCAGGCGGCTGTGGCCAGGCGCGTCGAACACGATCTCCATCGTGATCTGACCTTGTGGAATCCCGCCCTCGCGCAGCGGCGTGAAGTCCTCGGCCCGCAATTCGCCGGGTTCGGCGGGATTGGCGAGCCGGGCGTCGATCACTGAGAGAGTGTGCCTGGCCCTCCAGCGTTCATGCTCGTCCTTGGACCTCTTCAGGCTGTCGAGTTCGTCCAGGACGATGATCGGGAGCAGCAGGTGGACCCGCTCCTCCCGAATCCCCAAGTGCGGCCGGAGATCCATGTCGCCGATCTTGTTGGGGTGCTCGATGAAGACGGAGGTGTCCGCGACGGCGAATAGGCCTGGGCGCGACCAGCGGGTGATCTGATGTCGCAGTGCGTCGATCGCGGCCTGGAGAGCGTCGGTCCGCTCGGCGAGTTCGGTGTTGATGACCGGCTGCATGGTGCCTTGCACGAGCTGGTCCGTGGTGAGCGGCTGGATCATCCAGTAGCGGCGGGTAAGGACGAGCCGGTCGAGGTCGGCTGCGCTGATGCTGCTCCGCAGGGCATAGACGGCGTTGTCGGCCCATTTCACGTAGGCCCGGTGGTAGTCGATCAGGTTGCCGGACGCCCCCCGGGCGTTGACCACCTCGGCATGGACGTGGATGAGCGCCTGCAGGAGGTTATCCCGGTCCGTGCCGGGGCGAGGCGTTATCAGCACCTACTGATCGTCGCAGAACCTAGGCGGCTGGGGCGGCTGGTTTCTCCAGCCAGTCGACGCTGCGGGCCGAAAGGTGAGCTGAAGCCCCCAGCCCGCTGAAGAAGTCCGAGGACCGTCTGGTCGGCGAGGCGATCGTATTCCCGGTAGAAACGCTGTCCGCGACACCTCGGTCCGCTACCCCTGACTTGCTTGTCACGGCCACGGCTTCGTAAGGGGTTCAGGCCGCCGGTCGGCGACGGCCCTGTTGCGCATGAGGGCCGATCGCGACGGGCTCGGGGTGGAGGCGGATGCCCGTCTGCCGTTCCACCTGGCCGGCCATGGTGTGCAGTGTGGTGGCGAACGCGGTGGCGGTGGCGAGGTCGGTGCTGGTGTCGCGGGCGACCAGGGTGAGGGTGCGGCGGGTGGAGCAGTACACGCCCGGGGCCAGGCGCTGGCCGGGGTGGTGGCCGCACTGCTGGAGCAACCATCCGGCGCTGGCCCGTATCACGTGGCTGTCGGCGTCGCGGTGGAGCGGGCCACCGGCCGCGCGGACTGCGGCGGCCTGGGCGGGGGTGAGGGGTGGGTTGAGGAAGACCGAGCCGGCTTGGCGGGCGTCCGGGCCGTGGGCGGGAAGCAGTAGCCCGTGGGCGCGTCGGTCGGCCAGGACGGCGGTGACGGCCTCGGCGAGCGGCGGTCGGGTGCCGAGCGGGACGTCGAGGGTGTCGGCCAAGTGCCGGTAGGTGACGGGCGCGGCGTGGCGGCTGCGGCTCAGGCGCAGGGTGACGGCCAGGATGGTCCACCGGCCAGGCTGGGTCTTGAAGACGGAGGTGCGGTAGCCGAAGCCGCACGAGGCGGCCGGCAGGCGGACGATGTGGCCTGATCGCCAGTCGTGAGCGGTGACGGCGGTCAGGGTGTCAGCGATCTGCTGGCCGTAGGCGCCGCTGTTCTGCACCGGGGCGGCGCCGGCGGTGCCGGGGATTCCGGCCAGGTATTCGATCCCGGACAGCTGCTCGGCCGCCGCGTGGGCGATCAGGCCGTGGAGGGGCTGGCCGGCCTGGGCGGTCAACTCGACCGCGCCGTCGCCGAGGGGCCGGGCGGTGACCCCGGTGGTGGCCATGCGGATTACCAGGCCGGGGTAGCCGGCGTCGGCGGCCAGGATGTTGCTGCCGCCGCCGAGCGTGAACGGCGGCCCGGATTGCTGGCGGGCGGTGTGGGCGATGGTATGGGCGAGGTCGGGCCAGAGCGTCGGGTCGGTGTGGGTGAGCAGGTTGGGGGCGGGTCCGCCGAGGCGGAGCGTGGTGTGCTGACAGAGTTGCTCACCCATGATCGGATCCCTTTCGGTTCAGGTGGCGGAGAGGGTTTTCAGTGCCAGGGCGCGTAGCGGCGCCAGGCGGGTGCGGGCGGCCGCGCCGTGGTAGACGGCGTTGGTGCAGATCACCAGGTAGCGGCCGGTGTGCGGGGCGAGGTAGAGGCTGGTGCCGGTCCAGCCGTGGTGGTAGGCGATGCGGCAGTCGTCGGCGAGGATCCACGCCAGGCCGCGCTGCAGGCCCGGCTCGATGGTCGCCTGGCCGACCAGGCTGGCGTGCAGCCACTCGCTCAGTTCGCATCGGTCGTGGGTGTGCGCGGTCACGAGGTGATCGGCGTAGCAGGCCAGATCGGCTGGTGTGGAAAAGACGCCGGCGTGCCCGGCGATGCCGCCGAGCAGGGCGGCGTTGTCGTCGTGGACGCTGCCCCAGATGCGGGGCGCACCGGGGATGCGCTGCTCGGTGGGGGCGACGTCGGCGCCGCGGGCGACGGGGCCGTAGAAGGTGGAGATCATGCCGACGCGGTCCCATAGGTCGTCGGCGAGCTCGTGGAGCGGCTGCCTGCTCACGTACGCCAGGGCCAGGCCGAGCAGGATGTAGCCGCGGTTGATGTAGCGATGGGTGCCGGGACTGTCTTCCAGCGGCTCCCGGCACAGCAGCTCATGCAGGGGCGCCGTCGCTCCGCGGTAGTGGTCCAGCCGGGTGGCCGCGTGCAGGCCCGAGGTGTGGCTCAGCAGTTGGCGGATGGTCGCTTGTCCGCTGGGCGCCTCGCCGGCGATGGCGGGCAGGAAGTCGCGTACGGGTGCGTCAAGTTCCAGTCTGCCGTCGCTGAGCAGTTGGCCGACCAGCGGCCAGGTGGCCACCACTTTGGTCAGCGAGGCGATGTCGTACAGGGTGCGCTCGTGGGCGGGCGGCGCGTCGGCCTCCTCGCCGATGGTCCCGGCGGTGATGGTGGTCCGTTCGCCACCGCGAGTGCCGCAGACGATGACGCCGCCGGGAGTAACGCGTTCATCGACGGCTTGGCGGAGGGCTTCGGTCAGGCGGGTGGTGTCGTCGAGGGTGAAAGCTCTGGGCATCAGGCTGCCTCCGCGTCGTCGATGGTGATGTCGGCTCCCAGCGTGGCGAGTTTGGCCGGTAGGTGGCCGTAGCCGCGCCGCAGGTGGTACATCCCGGTGATGGTAGAGGTGCCGCGGGCGGCTAGTGCGGCGATCAGCAGCGCGGTCACGGCCCGGATGTCGCCTGCCTCCACGTCGGCGGCGCGCAGCCGGGCGGGGCCGCGCACGTGGACGGTGGTGCCGGTGGCGTGCACGTCGGCGCCGAAGCGGCGCAGGCCGGCCACGTGGGTGTCGCGCCGCGGGTAGATGCGTTCGTCGATCGTGGAGGTGCCGCGGGCCTGTGTGAGCAGGGCGGCCAGTTGCGGAGCGGTGTCGGTGGGCAAGCCCGGATGCGGTCCGGTGGCTGCCCGCACCGCCTGCAGCTCGCCTGGCACGCCTGCCACCAGGGTGCCGTCGGCGTCGGTGAGCTCGACGCCGACGTCGGCTAGGACGTGGCGCAGTCCTTCGGGCAAGGCAGCGGTGGTGATGCCTTCCAGGTGGGTCCGGCCGCCGGTTGCGGCGGCGGCCAGGATGAGGGTGGCGGCCTCGATCCGGTCGGCGGCCACGGCGAACGTGCCGCCGCCGATCCGGTCGCCGCCGCTCACGTGCAGGCCGGTGTGGTCGACGGCGATGGCGACGCCGCGTTCGGCCAGGAAGCGGGCGGTCTCGGTGACTTCCGGCTCGATCGACGGGCTGGTGATCAGCGAGGTGCCGCTGGCACGGGCGGCCAGCAGCATCGCGGTCACGGTCGCGCCCAGACTCGGCCCGTACGGGGTGGCCACGTCCACCGTGAACGGGCGCACCCCGCTGCGTGTGCACACCGCGTGGATGAGGCCGCCGTCGCTGCTCACCTCGGCTCCGGCGGCGCGCATCGCGGCCAGGTGCCGGTCGATGCGACGCTGGCAGAAGGCGTCCCCGCCCGGCGTGGGGAAGCTCACCCGGCCAGCGCGGGCCAGCACCGCGGCGGCGAGCACCGCGGTGGTGCGGACCCGGCGGCCGAGCCGCGCGTCGATCGCCGGGGTCAAGACGGCGGCGGGGGTGACGGCCAGGCGGTCGCCCCATCGGCGGGCCTGGGTGCCGGTCGCGGTGAGGATGTGCGCACACACACCGGTGTCCAGAATGTCCGGCGCGTTCTCCAGGATGACCGGCTCATCGGCCAGCAGGACGGCCGCGTACAGGTGCAGCGCGATGTTCTTGCTGCCCTGCACCGGCACACGACCGTTCAGCGGGATACCGCCGGTGACTTTCACAGTGACGTTCAGGCCATCGTCGGCTCTCGCCCCTGCTGAGGTTGGTGTAGTGGCCATGGCGCTCACCGCACCCGTGAGCCGCTGGCCAGGAACCCGCCCACGTGGTCGCGGGGATACAGGACGGTGCCGGGGCCGATCAGGGTGCCCGGTGACAGCACGGTGCCGGCAGGCAGCGCGACATCGTCGCCGATCACCGCGCCGAACTTGGTCTGCCCCGTACCGATCCGCTGCCCGTCCAGGGTGACGGTGATCTCCTCGGTGGCGGGCTCGGCCACCGGGCCGCGATCGCAGCGCAGCGCGGTGGTCGAGCAGAACGCACCGATGTTGACGCGCCGCCCAATGACGGAGTCACCGACGAAGCACGGATGCTTGGCCAGCACGTCCGCGACTAGGAGGCTGCGGCAGATTTCGGCGCCGAAGCCGACCTGGCAGCCGGGGCCGATCACGCTGTGGTCACGCACCAGCGCACCGGCCGCCACCACGGCGCCCGAACAGACCAGGACCGGGCCGACGATGCGGGCGCCGGCCTCGATGCAGGCCCCGGCCTGGACGATGACCAGGCCGTCCAGCAGCGCGCCGTCGGCAACGGCCCCGTCAGCGAGAGCACCGTCGCAGGTCAGGGCGAGGACGTCAGGTGCCTCCAGGTCGGCGCTCATGGTCGGCTTGATGCCGAACACGGTGGGGCAGCGGGCCAGCAGGCCGGCCACGTACGAGGTGGCCACAGCGGTGACATCGACGTAATGGGCGAGGGTGAGCCGGAGGTCTGCGGTGGTGGTGCGGCCAGCGGCCTGCTGCTGGCGGGGGGCGGTGATGGCGGTCACGAAAGGGTTCTCCCTTGGTGTCGGCAGCCCCGGGAAGGTGGAGCCTGTCTGTCTCCAGGAGGCCGCATCCGCCCATGTCACGGCCAGGGCCGCTGGCGTGGTGCGCCAGCGGTTTGCGTGTCATGCAAAAGCGTCTGGCCGGAACGTGGTGTGGCGGTTACGGTGAGGAGTGAGCCTCGTGTCTCCAGCTTTGGAGCAGCCAGCGGATGACTGCGCCGTCGACGCACCGGCCCACCGGCACCGCCGGTCGGGGTCATGGCGCGATCGTCCGCAAGGCCCGCCAGGCCGCCGGGCTCACCCTGGCCGAGCTCGGGTCCCGCACCGGCTATTCGGCCTCGCAGGTCTCCCGCTACGAGCGCGGCCTGGCCCCGCTCACCGACCTGCTGGTGCTGCGCCGCTTCGCTGGCGCCCTGAACATCGCCCCCCAGACCTTCGGCCTCGCGCCCGACGCCGCCGTCGAACACCGCGCACGGGTCCTGTCCGCAACCGCGCTGCCCTCGGCCGCCGCAGCCGATAGCGTGGCCAGCGGGCAAGCAGGGGAGGATGATCCGGTGCGGCGACGGCAGCTTCTGACCAACCTGGCTCTCACGGCCGCGGCCGGTTCCCCGCTGCTGCGCTCCGGCGGTCCAGTCAGCGAGGCCGACGCCGGTGCCCTGCTGATCACGCGCGTGCGCGACGCCATGCTCGGGCTCGGCCCGGCCGCGGCCGACGTTCCCGCCGGGCAGCTCGGCGCGGCGCTGGCCACCGCGCACACCGACTTCCACGCCTGCCGCTATGTGCGTCTGGCCGACCGGCTACCGCTGCTGCTGGCCACCGCGCACGCCGCCGGTGACGCGATGACCGGCGGCGCCGCCATGCTGGCGGAGATCTACACCCTGATCACGCGCCTGCTCGTCAAAATGGACGACCAGCAGCTCGGCTGGATGGCCGCCGACCGGGCCCGGGTCCTGGCCGCGGGCGCCGAAAAGCCGCTGCTGGCCGCCGAGGCCGCGCGCCAGCTTGCTGTCCTGGCCCGCAAGGCCGGCTGGTATGACCAGGCCATGACCATCGCGCTGAGCGCCGCCGAACACCCCGCGCTGGCCGATGGGTCCGATGCCCGGTACACCGCCCAGCGCGGGTTGCTGATCCAGTGCGCCGCCTACACCGCCGCCCACCGCGGCGACCGGACCGGCATGCGCGAGCTCACCGACGAGGCAGCCGCCATCGCCGCTCGCCTCATCGCAGGTCCGCTGCTGTTGCGCGACCACGGCGGCGGCTTCACCCCCGCCACCGTCCAGCTGCACCGCATCTCCGCCGAGTACGCCGCCGGGGACGTCGGCGCCGCCCTCACCGCGGCCCGCCGCATCCGCCCGGCCGGCCTGCCCACCACCGAACGCCGGGCTCGCTACTTCACCGACCTGGCCCGCGCCCACGGACTGTCCGGCGGCCGGGACCACTGCCTGGCCGCGCTGCTGGCCGCTGAACGCCAGGCACCGCAGGAGACACACGCCCGCCCTGCCGTGCGCGACCTCGTCCAATCGCTGCTGATCTCCGGCCGGACCAGCCCCGAACTGCGCGGTCTGGCCCTGCGCTGCGGCATCTCCTGACGCTCGCCCCCGAAAGTCAGGAGCCCTCGAAGCGGGCGAACAGGCCCTCGAACTCCGTCAGCCGGTTGACCATCTTGTTCGGCGTCAGCGTGCACATGATCGGCAGATCAGAATCAGGCATGATCGGCTCCTCCCGGCCGCCCCGGCGGCGGCCACACCACGACGGTAAGCCTGTACCTAAGTATCGGATGCAACCCATGGAGTCGGTACGCCGACCATGGCGGCGCCGGACAGCAGGCGTGCGGGGGGTGCGGTCGGCGCTCTGTCCTTGGCCGATGAGCTCGATCAGGTCCGCGATCCGTGCAGAGGCACGCCCGTCTCCGAACGGGCAGGCGCCTGCGTCAGGGGCGGGGTAGGCGAGCAGGTTGTCCGAGATCTCTCCGGCTTCGTCGGACAACAGAAACCGTGTTCAACGCGGGTCTGCGCGGCGTCAGGCGAGGCGTCGATGTGGGCGGTGAGTTTGTCCAGGAAGCGGTGGAAGCCAGGGTCGAAGCTGCCGCTGGTGAAGGCGTCCGGGTCGTCGAGGGAGAACCAGCGTACGTCGCTGAATTCGCGGAGGTCGGGCGTGATCGGTTCGTCGCGATCAGCTGAGAAGATGAACCAGAAAGTCGCGTCCTGGTGGCTGGCTGGCGGGGTGGTCCAGGTGACGGTGAGGAAGAAGGGGTCGTCGCCGAAGTTGGGGTGGAACGGTGGTGCGATCTGGAGTTCTTCCTGCAGTTCGCGTACGACCGTGACGCGAGGGTCTTCGCCGTCGTCGACGTGGCCGCCCGGCATGAGCCAGGCCTTGGCGAGGATGTGCGCGACGAGCATGATCGAGCGGCTGGGCTCGTCGAACAGGACCGCGTACACCGCGAGGTGCTGGGGCGGCGTGACCGGTTTCCGCAGGCGGAACAGCTGGGCCCCTGAATCCACCCAGTTGAGCATCCACGCTTGGTGCTCGGCTTCTTGTTCATCGTGGGGAACCACGTTGGCGACCAGGTCGCGGACAACGCCGCGTGCATCTTGTTCCAGCAGCGGCATCGCCGACCCCCAATAAGTCTCGTGAGGATGGACCGGACAGTCGTCCGAACGCCCTCAGCTTGCCATGTCGATCAAGGTTTGGGGCGTAGATACGCGACGTGGGGGAAGCCCCGTCCGCAACTGGCGGACACGATCGGCTGGCGCATCAGCAGGGCCCGATGAGGCCTTTCGAGCGGGAGGGTTGAAGCTCTGCGACCTTGGCAGGCCGGGATAGCTGCCGTCGGAGGCGTTCGAGTTCGTCGTACTGCGCGGCGATCGCCGAGATGGCCTGGATCTTGAAGGCGCGCAGTTCGGACAGCTCGGCTTCCTTCTCCTCCAGCAGCGCTCTGTGCCGCTCGAGGACCTTCTTGAGCCGGTCGATCTGAGCGTCGCGCGGGTCGGTGATCTGCCCGTCTGCCTGGAGGCGGGCCTTGCGTTCCTCGAACTCGTTCTTGAGATGCTCGTACGTTGTGTAGAGGGAGTTGCGGGAGATCCCGGCCTCGGCGGCCAGGGTCTTGATGTCGCACTTTCGGCCCGCCGGGAGGTTCCCGGCCAGCAGTCGGTCCATGGCGG
Organism: Nonomuraea sp. NPDC003754; assembly: GCF_053605785.1. NCBI lineage: Bacteria > Bacillati > Actinomycetota > Actinomycetes > Streptosporangiales > Streptosporangiaceae > Nonomuraea > Nonomuraea sp. NPDC003754. The sequence continues at coordinate 5,093 of NZ_JBSGJX010000076.1, read as the reverse complement.
CGCGAATCCTCGCCTCGATGAGGTGACGCTGCTCGTCAGTGAGTCTCATCGGTTCGGCCCCTCCGAGGCGTCGATCAGGGTCAGGACCTTCAGGGTCCGCTCGTATTCGGGGCGCAGTCGTTTCTTCTCACCCGCGGGGAAGCGCGGGTTGCCCAGGAAGACCTCGAACGTCTCGGCCCGGTCTTGCCAGACCGGCCGGTGGCAGGGGTGATGGGTGGCCTGCGGGCACCGGCTGGAGTCGCAGAGCCCGGCGAGAGGTTTGGTCGCGTCACCGGCTCCGGCCATCCGCAGGCAGAGTGCCTGGGCAGGGTCGCGGAACCAGCAGTAGTTCGCCGTCCCGATGTGGAGGGTGCCTGCCGTGGCGCGCAGCATGTTCTCGATTCGTTCGGTGTCCATGACGACCGGCGCGGTCTGGCTGCTCTCTTTCAGCACGTTGTCGATGTGCTCGAACGCGTCGATGAGGTGCCGGGCGCCGGGCCCGGTCGGCATGATGCCGCTGGTGTAGTCCCGGTAGATATCGGCGGTGAGCCGGAGGTGGTGTTCTTTCTGGGCCTGTTCGACCTCGGCGAGAAACAGGGCCTGCGAGCCGTCCGGGCGGTTGCAGTACCCCTCGGTCGTGACGACGGAGACGTGCTTCAGGGCCACCTTGGCGGCCAAGAGCCCGCCGGGCCGCCGGGCGATCTCTTGTGCGAGTTTCCGGCGGAGCATTCGAGGGGTGCAGGGACCGTCGGGGATGGGCTCGAGACCGAATTGCCGGCCGCCGGGTCCGTTCGCCCACGCGCGGAAGCGCCAGTAGGGCTCGGTGTTCCAGGCGGGGAAGACATGCCTGTCGCGAGCACGGGATGGCCGGGCCAGGACGAAGCGCTCGGCGAGCGCCACTGCGCGGTCGGCCTCGGGGAGCACCACCCACTCGTCATCGTCTCCGCCGAACTCACGGCCTTTGATGACCTTGCTGGCAAGCCGGAAACGTAGCCCCCCGCCCGGGGCCGGGACGGGGTTCTTGCGGGAGCCGACCACGATCTCGGCGAGTTCGCTGCTGCGCATGCCGGTGACAGCCGAGGTCACGACCTGCGCGGCCGTGGTCGCAAGGGCAACCAGGCCGTTGATCTCCCTGGCCGTCATGGAAGGCGCCGTCCACGGCACCAGGGTCTCGTCGTCCGCCCGGGCCACCAGTACATCGTGCGTGGGCCAGCGGCAGCTCCTTCCTGGTGCGGGTCTGCCGCCCGTCTCGTCCAGGAGGCTCGCGAGGTGGGGGCCGATCACGTCGACCATGAACAGGGCCGCGGCGAGGAGTGGCCGCAGTACGTTGTCCGGTAGAGCGGGGATCTTGTTCGCTCGGGTGATCTTGAGTCCGACCACCTTGTAGGGTTTCTGCCCGTTCCACGGCACGAACCCATCGCGGTAGCGGTCGGTGCTGTAGAGCTCGCCGTAGTAGGCGATGCTCTGCACGGCAGCGACGGTTTTCTTGAGCGAGTCGGGATCCAGGCGACGCTGCGGCTGGTTGCGCGTGGGCTTGCTGAAGGACCGCTCATGTAGGTAGACGGCGCAGTGGTCCTGGGTGACCTCGTCGAGTTCGGTCACGCCCTGGCCGGTGAGCCAGTTGAACCAACTGGCCAGCTCCTTGAGCACCAAGTAGCAGGTCCGCGGGCTGCGCCGCGTGCGGAAGGTGTGCGGGAGTTCCGCCACCGCCTCGTGCCGAGGGGTGGCCAGGGCGAGCAGGTGCTCCTGGGCGAGGACCCGCCACCGTGGATTTCCGATGATGGGGAATTCCCAGCACTTTTCCGACGCTCCCATCGTCACCGGGGCGTCTGCCAGCCCGTCCAGGAGCCACACCGGCTCCTCGAACCGCGGCCGATGGCTGCCTGGCCGCAGCCTCAGTCCCGCTGCCTCGCACACATCGACGCCGGCGAAGACCGACCGGCGCCGACCTGCTCTCGGCCGCGAGGCTTCCTTGGTGATCGCGGACCTCATCACAGGGTGGTCTCCTCGGGGCGCAACGGGATCTCTTGATCGTCGTCGGTTACCTCGGCGGCGGCCTCCTGCACCGTCAGCTCGTCGAAGCGGGGCAGGATCTCGGTGTCGAGGCGATCTGCGTACGGGCCGAACACCCGCATGAACTGGTTGGACGGCATCTGCCGGAACTGGCGCCTGAAGAACGCCTGCAGCCGGAGAAGGTTCGATGCGTTGCGCGGCAGGAACACCGCCAGCGGGCACATCAGGCAGACCCAGGGCCGGGCCGGACAGGGCTGCCCGGCCGGTCCGTGCTGGCCCGAGAGCTGGTCGGCGCACGCCGCGGTGAACACATCACGCTCCCCGCCGACCAGCTCGGTGATCGCCGCATCATCGAGCCCGAGCGAAGCGATCAGGTCTGGAAACTGCTGGACCAGCTCGACGGTCTGCTCCGTCGTGAGCACGGTCGGCGGCAGGGCCTTGCGAAGAAGGTCGCTTTGCCCCTCCTCGATGAGCGTCTCGACCGCGTCGATCTGGGCGGGCGTTGTGGCCGCCAGGTAGTGGTCGCCTTCCACTCCCGCGGTGTGGTTGGGGTCGATGGTCGTGCGGCCGGTCCAGCCCCGGCTCGCCAGCAAGCTCTCATACGTCGGTCTGAACCGCCCCTTGTGGAGGTGCAGCGGCGATCCGTCATCGGCGCTGATCCCGCCTGTCCGCTCGGCCCAGGTCGCCAGGCTCCCGGTGTACTTGTCAGGCTTCACGACCATCGGAGGTCGTGACCAGCCCGGGCCGTAGGTGTAGATCCACAGCTCGGAGCGCAACGGCTCGGGTGTGAAGCTCCGCAGCGGCGCCGAGTAGGTGAGCCAGCGCTCCAGCAGGCGAACGGCCCGCTTGGGGAGGTGAAGTCCTTCCGGGCCGGTCCTGCCCTTGATGTAGCTGAGCAGGATGTCGCTGTCGCCGGCCCACACGATGTCCTCGATCCCGAGCGAGGAGATGCCATCGGGGACGATGCCGGTGAAGGTCGCGAACAGCACCTTGTAGGCGTTCACCACCTCCCGGGTGGGGAACAGCGCTTCTCTCACCGACCCGAGGGGATCGGAGGACAGGGCAGCTTTGGTGGCGGAGTCTGTGTAGCCCCATCCCAGGTAACGGCAGAGTTCGCGTCGGCTCAGCGGACCGGCGGCGAGAAGCAGGTGCGCGATGTCCCCGGCCGTGATCTGGCCGGGCCCCAGCCCGGCCTCGCGAGGATCGGCGCCGACCGCCGTCCGGCGGGCCTCGGCTTGAGCCTGCGCGGCTTCGGTCACGATCCGCTGAGCGTGCTCGGTGATCCGCCTCCACTCACCTTCGGTGTAGGACTTCAGCGGTTCGGTGGACGGTTTGGCATTGAGGCTCCGGCCGTCCAGGTACCGGGAGACCTCCGGATCAAGGGCCTAGCCCGTCTCCTCCAGGGCGCTCAGGACAAGGCGCTCAGGCCGCTCGGTCTGTCTCGTGCTCGTGAGCCAGTGCCGGGTCAGATGGTGGCGACGAAGGTCCGATGCGCCGCCGTTGAAGCCGTTCGCCGACATCTCCCTGACCATGCGGCGGAGCGCCCAGCCGTAGGCCTTGGCGGATTCCTTGGATCCGATGCCGCCGTCGCGGTACTGCAGCGCCAGCAAGCTCGACCCACCGCCGGGCTCCACCAGACGAAGACGCTCCTGGGTGGTCAGCACCCGCCAGGACATGCGCTTTCCGTTGATGGTCGCGCCCTCCCAGTCGGGATGCTCGACGAGTAGCGGCTCGCCCCGTGCGGGCCGCCAGGTCGACCCGCTGACGGCGATCGCCCGCTCCATCGCGATGTACTCATGCACTTTGACGAGCGCCTCGTAGGTGATCCAGGTGGTGCGCTGTTTTCCGCCCTTGCCGAGGTTGTGGGACACCAGGAACGGCACCGGGACGACGGTCCGGCGGTTCGGCAGCGGCGGGATCTCGTGAATCAGGAGGTGGGTGAACTCCTTGCGGCGCAGCCCGCTGGCCAGCACGAGTTCCCCCATCGCGGCGTTGCGTCCGAGTTGCCGTCCTCGATAGGAGTCGTCAGGCTGGCCGTCAGGCCGCAGACCCGCCAGCGCCTTCACGAACAGATCCGCGAAGTCGTTCTCCAGGTACTTGATGGTCGAGTGCGGCTTGGCCTTGCGCAGGGCCGCCATGTTCCGCTCGACCTCGACCCGCATCTGGTCGACCGTGCGGATGGCCGTCCGATACGTGAACGGCACCGCCGAGGCGTACCCCTCCGCGACCGCCCACTTGTAGAACCCCGACAGCACGTTCATGTGCAAGTTCCACGTGGCAGGAGCCAGCCGCAACTCCAGCGGTCCCGTCAGCCGATGCTCGGCGTACGCGCCCAGGGCTGCCCGCATCTCGGGCCGTTCGCTTCCCAACGGGTCGATCGTCCGCTCGGCGAAGAACTCCAGCCACTGCCGCAGGACGCCTGCGTAGACCTCCCACGTACGCTGAGCTGGCGCGCCGCTGGCGGGAAGCTCCCGCAACCACCGATTCACGATCACTGCGGGCCGGACGCCATCAGCGTCCTCGAACAGCAAGTCATCGTCGATCAGGACCGGCATTCCGGTAGAGATCAGAGGCTGGCGCTCGAGTCCCCAAGACTCCCACGCGGCTGGCTGAAACCCAATGACTTGCATGGGCCCGAACCTAGATTCGTTACATATAGGACTGCAACTGACAATCGTGGCGAGAGGGATCACATGGTCACTGGCATGAAGGAATCAGGACACGCCAACTATGCAACGACTTCGCTGTGGTTCATCCTCGCCGCCGATCGCAGCGCGGTCATCGAACCCGACCCGCGTGAGTTCTCCCAGGTGCGCTGGTTCGGGCTTGATGATGCTGCGGCATGGGCGGGCGCGCGCCTAGGAGCTGTTTCTTAGATCTCCTGACGGTGAGCGCTGGTCTTGTCACTCTTGGCATATGGGTCGTGGTGATCTGACGAACGCCGAGTGGGAACGGCTGGTGCCGTTACTGCCGGCTGGCGGGATGCGCGGCGGTCGGTGGAACGATCACCGGATGGTGATCAACGGGGTGCTCTACCGGGCGCGTACTGGCCTGCCCTGGCGTGATCTGCCCGAGCGGTTCGGGTCGTGGGTGACCGTCTA
>NZ_JBSGJX010000075.1:0-17922 GCF_053605785.1 Nonomuraea sp. NPDC003754 | reverse complement strand
TCGTTGTGTCTTAATTTTACCGTTTCGTCCGACTTGCTGTCAAACCGGGCGAACCAGCTACAATCTCGACCACCCCGCTTCCGGGGCAACCCTCTGAAATTACTCCATCATTCGGTCCTTGTCCAATCGCGTGGACGCCGCCCGAAGATCGAATGTGTTTCAGAGGGAGTGACGGGAGCCTAGCAGTCCTTGCGTGACCTTCGTTTCCGAAGATCCGTAGGCCGCGTTGCCCCGCCTTGAAAACTGTAGCAGCCAGCCAGAGGTCCGGCGTCCACCTTCGGTAACGAATCAGTTTTCCCCTGGTTCGCGTTGGCCAAACATGCCGGAGGGCCCGGAGCCGAGCACGACTCCGGGCCCTCCGCTGTCCACGCCGATCAGCCGGCGGGCAGGGTCGCCAGCTGCGCCTCGAGCCTGCTGATGTCAGCGGCGGACGCCTCCGCCCTGGCCCGCACCTTGGCCACCACGTCCTCCGGCGCCTTGGCCATGAACTGCTCGTTGCCCAGCTTCGCCGCCACCTGCGCGGCCTCCTTGCGCGCCGCGGCCAGGTCCTTCTCCAGCCGCTTGCGCTCAGCCGCCACGTCGATGGCGCCCGCGGTGTCGATGGCGACGGTGACCTCGCCGACGACGAACGAGGCGGTCGGCATGAACGACTCGCCCGGCTCCTGCAGCTTGAGCAGGGACCGGATGGCGCTCTCGTGCGCGGCGACAGCCGTACCCTCCAGCGTGAGACTGGCCGCGACCTTCTGGCCCGGCTTGAGGCCCTGGTCGGAGCGGAAGCGGCGCACCTCGGTCACCAGCTCCTGCAGGGCGAGGATCTGCGCCTCGGCCGCCGGGTCCGCGTAGCGGTCATCGGCCACCGGCCACGGTGCGACGACCACCGACTCGCCGCCGGTCACTGCGCGCCAGAGCTCCTCGGTCACGAACGGCACGAACGGGTGCAGCAGCCTCAGCAGCGCGTCGAACACATGCCCGAGCACGATGCGGGTCTGGTCGAGCCCCTCGGCGAGCTGGACCTTGGCCAGCTCCAGGTACCAGTCGCAGACCTCGTCCCACGCGAAGTGGTAGAGCAGGTCGGCGACCTTGGCGAACTCGAACTCCTCGAACGCCTCGTCGACCTGGCGAACGACGGTCTGCAGCCGCGACAGGATCCACCGGTCGGCCGACGTCAGCGCGGTGGGCAGCTCGCCGGTGGTCGCGCCGTTCATGAGCGCGAAGCGCGTGGCGTTCCAGATCTTGTTGCAGAAGTTGCGCGAGCCGGCCGCCCACTCCTCGCTGACCGCCACGTCGGAGCCGGGGTTGGCGCCGCGCAGCAGGGTGAAACGGGTGGCGTCGGCGCCGTAGCGGTCGATCCAGTCGAGCGGGTCGACCACGTTGCCGAAGGACTTCGACATCTTCTTGCCGAACTGGTCGCGGACCATGCCGTGGAGGGCGACGGTGCGGAAGGGCGGCTGGCCGTCCATCGCGTACAGGCCCAGCATCATCATCCGCGCCACCCAGAAGAACAGGATGTCGTATCCCGTCACCAGCACGGTCGTCGGGTAGAAGCGGGCCAGCTCGGGCGTCTGCGCCGGCCAGCCGAGCGTCGAGAACGGCCACAGCCCAGAGGAGAACCAGGTGTCGAGCACATCCGGGTCCTGGACGTAGCCCGCGGGCGGGTCCTCGTCCGGTCCGACGCACACCACCTCGCCGGCCGGGCCGTACCAGACCGGGATCCGGTGGCCCCACCACAGCTGGCGCGAGATGCACCAGTCGTGCATGTCGTCGACCCAGTCGAAGTAGCGCTTGGCCAGCTCCGGCGGGTGGATGCGGGTGCGCCCGTCACGGACGGCGTCGCCGGCGGCCTTGGCGAGCGGGGCGACGTTGACGAACCACTGCAGCGACAGCCGCGGCTCCACCACGGTCTTGCAGCGCGAGCAGTGGCCGACGGCGTGAAGGTAGGGCCGCTTCTCGGCGACGATCAGGCCCTGCTGGCGCAGCGCCGCGACCACCGCCGGTCGCGCCTCGAACCTGTCGAGGCCGAGGAACGGGCCATGGGCGGTGATCACGCCGCGCTCGTCCATGACGGTCAGCGACGGCAGCGAGTGGCGGCGGCCGATCTCGAAGTCGTTGGGGTCGTGCGCCGGGGTCACCTTGACGCAGCCGGTGCCGAAGGCGGGGTCGACGTGCTCGTCGGCGACGATCGGGATCCTGCGCCCGGTCAGCGGCAGCTCCACCTCGGTGCCGACCAGGTGCGCGTAGCGCTCGTCCGACGGGTGGACGGCCACGGCCGTGTCACCGAGCATCGTCTCGGGACGGGTGGTGGCGACCACGATCTCGTCGGAGTAGCGGATCGAGACGAGCTCGCCCTCGTCCTCGCTGTGCTCGACCTCGATGTCGGACAGCGCGGTCAGGCAGCGCGGGCACCAGTTGGTGATGCGCTCGGCACGGTAGATCAGCTTGTCGTCGAAGAGCCGCTTGAAGATGGTCTGGACGGCGCGCGACAGCCCGGTGTCCATGGTGAAGCGCTCGCGCGACCAGTCGACGCCGTCGCCCAGGCGCTTCATCTGGCCGAGGATCTTGCCGCCCGACTCGTCCTTCCACTGCCAGACGCGCTCGACGAACGCTTCACGGCCGAGGTCGTGCCGGGACAGCCCCTCCTTGCCGAGCTCGCGCTCGACGACGTTCTGCGTCGCGATGCCGGCGTGGTCCATGCCGGGCAGCCACAGCGTCTCCATGCCGCGCATGCGGGCGCGGCGGGTGAGCGCGTCCTGGACGGAGTGGTCGAGCGCGTGGCCGATGTGGAGCACACCCGTCACGTTGGGCGGAGGCAGCACGATCGAGTACGGCTCGCGCCCGCTGCCCGGGTCCGCGCCGAAGTAACCGCCTGCTACCCAGCGCTCGTAGCTCTGGGTCTCGACGTCGGCGGGCGTGTACTGGGTAGGCAGCTCTGGCGTTGTCACGCGGTCAAGTTTAGAGACCTCGGGCGACTTCCGTGGAATCGTCACCCCCGGGACGCGCCGAGGCCCCCGGAGCACGCTTGTGCTCCGGGGGCCTCGCCGTACTAGGACGGCCTGTGGTCAGGCCGACTTCTCGCGCGGGGTCCGCTGCTGCTTGGCGGCCAGCTGGTCGCGCGGGACCAGCGTCGGGATGGCGTGCTCCAGCACCGACTCCCGGGTGATGACCACGCGCGCCACGTCCTGCCTGGAGGGCACCTCGTACATCACCGACAGGAGCACCTCCTCGAGGATGGCGCGCAGGCCGCGGGCACCGGTGCCACGCAGGATCGCCTGGTCGGCGATCGCCTCGAGGGCGTCGTCGGTGAACTCGAGCTCGACCCCGTCGATCTCGAACAGCTTGCGGTACTGCTTGACCAGGGCGTTGCGCGGCTCGGTGAGGATCTGGATGAGCGCCTCGCGGTCGAGGTTGTGCACCGAGGTGATGACCGGGAGCCGGCCGACGAACTCGGGGATCATCCCGAACTTCAGCAGGTCCTCCGGCATCACGTCGCCGAAGATGTCGGCGGAGTCGATCTCTTCCTTCGACCGGATGATGGCGTTGAAGCCGATGCCCTTCTTGCCGACCCGGGACTCGATGATCTTCTCGAGGCCGGCGAACGCGCCACCGCAGATGAACAGCACGTTGGTGGTGTCGATCTGGATGAACTCCTGGTGCGGGTGCTTGCGCCCGCCCTGCGGCGGCACCGAGGCCGTCGTGCCCTCCAGGATCTTCAGCAGCGCCTGCTGCACGCCCTCACCCGAGACGTCGCGGGTGATGGACGGGTTCTCGCTCTTGCGGGCGATCTTGTCGACCTCGTCGATGTAGATGATGCCCGTCTCGGCCTTCTTGACGTCGTAGTCGGCGGCCTGGATGAGCTTGAGGAGGATGTTCTCGACGTCTTCGCCGACGTATCCCGCCTCGGTGAGCGCCGTGGCGTCCGCGATGGCGAACGGCACGTTGAGCATCTTGGCCAACGTCTGCGCCAGCAGCGTCTTGCCGGATCCCGTCGGACCGAGCAGCAGGATGTTGGACTTGGCCAGCTCGAGGCCGTCGTCCCTGCCGCGGTCGCCTGACTGCACCCGCTTGTAGTGGTTGTAGACCGCCACCGAGAGCGCCTTCTTCGCCTTGTCCTGGCCGATGACGTAGGCGTCGAGGAACTCGTAGATCTCTCTCGGCTTCGGCAGATTGTCCCACTTGAGTTCGGAGGACTCAGACAGCTCCTCCTCGATGATCTCGTTGCAGAGATCGATGCACTCATCGCAGATGTAGACGCCGGGACCGGCGATGAGCTTCTTGACTTGCTTCTGGCTCTTCCCGCAGAAAGAGCACTTCAGCAGGTCTCCACCGTCGCCGATGCGTGCCACCCCAGAAACTCCTTTGCGTGGGACCGCCCTGCTCCCGCGATCCGATCCTTCGGACCCGGTCCGAACCGCTCAGGTTTCGACGTTACCGTCTTCTGGGCCCTCAGTGAGCCCCCTGGCGGCGAGTCGCACCGGAACGTGCCCAATTGGGCAGCGCTCCGGTGCGTCGCGTCTCGATCAGGAAGCGACGGCCTGAGCTCGCTTCTTCCTGGCCGGAATGATGTCGTCGATCAGACCATACGCCTTGGCCTCATCGGCGTTGAGAATTTTGTCGCGCTCGATGTCCTTACGAACTTCGGCCGGAGCCTTGCCCGAGTGCTTGGCGATGATCTCCTCAAGGAGCGCTCGCATCCGCAGGATCTCACGGGCCTGGATCTCGATGTCACTACCCTGGCCGCCGCCCTCGGTGGAGGGCTGGTGGATCAGCACCCTGGCGTTGGGCAGCGCGAAGCGCTTGCCCGGGGTGCCGCCGGCCAGCAGCACGGCAGCCGCGGAGGCGGCCTGGCCGAGGCAGACGGTCTGGATCTCCGGCCGGACGAACTGCATCGTGTCGTAGATCGCCGTCATGGCCGTGAAGGACCCGCCGGGCGAGTTGATGTAGATGCTGATGTCACGGTCGGGGTCGAGCGACTCGAGCGTCAGCAACTGAGCCATGACGTCGTTGGCTGACGCGTCGTCGATCTGCACTCCGAGGAAGATGATGCGGTCCTCGAAGAGCTTGTTGTACGGGTTCATCTCCTTCACGCCGTACGACGTGCGCTCGACGAAGGAGGGGAGAACGTAGCGGCTCTCGATGTTCACTTCAGCTCCCCCTAGGAAACGGTGCCCTGCGAGGACACCTGGCGCGCGCTGCGGACCACGTGGTCGATGAAGCCGTAGTCCTTGGCCTCGTCGGCGGTGAACCAGCGGTCGCGGTCGGAATCGGCCTCGATCTGTTCCAGCGACTGGCCGGTGTGGAAGGCGATCCGCTCGGCCAGCGTCTTCTTCACGTAGAGCATCTGCTCAGCCTGGATGGCGATGTCGGCGGCGGTGCCGCCGATGCCGCCCGAGGGCTGGTGCATCATGATGCGGGCGTGCGGCAACGCGTAACGCTTGCCAGGGGCGCCGGCGCAGAGCAGGAACTGCCCCATGGAAGCCGCCAGGCCCATCGCAACCGTGGCCACGTCGTTCGGCACGTATTCCATCATGTCGTAAATCGCCATGCCGGCGGTGACGGAACCACCAGGCGAGTTGATGTAGAGGTAGATGTCGCGGTCGGGATCGTCGGCCGCGAGAAGCAGCAGCTCGGCGCAGATGCGGTTGGCGATCTCGTCGTTGACGTCCGTGCCGAGCACGATGATGCGCTCACGCAGCAGGCGCTGGTACAGCTGGTCCTCAAGCCGGAAGGACGAGCCGTTCTCACGGCCTCGCGACTCGGGCTGATAGAAGGTCGGCGGGCTGGTCACAGCGTCACCTTCCGATGCGTCGTAATCGATGGGCTTTGCTTGTGACCTTAACGCGCACGGCCCACAGGTCATGCCCGGTCCACCGACTGTTCGCTGTCGGCGCAGGTCGGCGTCAGTGCCCGCCGGAAGCGCGTCTGCGCTCCTCGAGGTCCAGTTCGTGCAGCAGCTTGCGCTGGGTCGCGACGCTGATCCGGCCCTTGCGGTACAGCTCGTTGAGCTTGTCCCGCTGGGCTTTGACCAGCTCCTTCCTGAGCTTGCCCATCTCGGGCCTGCCCTCGTCCTCACCGAGCACCGAGCGCACGGTGTCCAGGCGCAGCTCGAACAGCTGCCGGTAGACGTCGGCGGTGCGGTCGTCGATGCGGTCGTCGGCGGCCAGCTCGTCGATGCGGGCGAGCGCGGCCTCCAGCGTGGCCGCGCGGGCGACGGCCTCCTCCTTGATCTCGGCTTCGCTCTCCCCCAGTCCGAGTCTGCGCAGCAGCCACGGCAGTGTCGCCGCCTGGCCCACAAGTGTGGCCAGGACGACACAGGCGGCCAGGAACAGCAGTATCTGCCTGTTGGGCACGTCGAACGGGATGGACAGCGCGATGGCCAGCGTGATGGCTCCGCGCATGCCGGCCCAGCCCATCGCGACGCGCTGCCGTACGTCGATGGTCTCGAAGCGCTTGAAGCGCAGCAGCGGCACGACCACGAGCGTCCAGAACATCCGCAGCAGCACGACGACCGCGATGACCGCCACGACGGTGACCAGCAGGCGCGACCACGACTGCCCGGGCATGGCGCCGAACACGTCGGTGATCTCCAGGCCCAGCAGCACGAACAGCGTCGACTCCAGCAGGTAGACCAGGACCTCCCAGAAGGCCTGCCCGGTCAGCCGGGAGGCGGGCTGCAGCAGGCCCTGCCCGGTGGTGCCGAGCCGGAAGCCCACCACGATCGTGGCGAGCACGCCCGACAGGCCGAGCTCCACGGCGGGCAGGTAGGCCACGAACGGCGTGACGAGCGACAGCACGATCTGCGCGCCGGGCTCCTTGACCAGCGGCCGCAGCCAGCCGACGAGTCCGGCGACCGCGATGCCCCAGAGAATGCCGCCGGCGACGACCTTGACCAGCTCGATCAGGGTGTCGGCGGCGGTGACCGGATGGTCGAGCGCGGCGAGGGCGAGCCCGAACATGGTCAGGGCGACCCCGTCGTTGACCAGGCTCTCCCCCTCCAGGATGGTGACCAGCCGACGGGGCGCGCCGACCCGCTTCAGCACCGCGGTCGCGGCCACGGGATCGGTGGGCGCGACCGCGGCGCCGAGCGCCAGCGCCGCCGCCCACGGCAGCCCCGGTACGGCCCAGCCGGTCACGGCCGCCACAACGAGCGCCGTCGCGCAGGTCAGCGTGAAGGCCATGATGGCGATGGGGCCGGCGTCCGCCCGCGTCTCCCGCGGCGCGGTGAGGAAGGCGGCGTGGAAGACCAGCGGCGGCAGGAAGAGGTTGAGCACGATCTCGGGGTCGACGCGCACGTCGTCAACCCCGGGCAGCAGGCTGATCAGCAGGCCGAAGGCGACCAGCAGGATCGCCTCCGGCACGAGCAGGCGGCGGGCCAGGACGCGGCCCGCCACGAGGGCCACGGCGACCGCCAGCGCGAGGAAGAACAGCTCGTCCCCCATGACTCCCCCGTCGATCGGCCTCTCGTGAGTGCCTGCCCCGAAAACGGCGAAACCCCCGCCCTGCGGGAGCAGGAACGGGGGTTTCGGCAGAACGCGGAGTGCTTACTCCTGGTCGGCGGGCGCCTCTTCGGTGACCTCTTCGCCGTTGATCTCGGTGTAGATGGCCTTGAGGTCGACCTCGTTGCCGGCCTCGTCGACGACCTTGGCGGCGTCGCCGACGACGGTCTTGGCCTTGTCGCGGACGATCTCGACCATCGCCAGCGTGAGCTGGTCGTTGTCGGACAGGTGCTGGGCCAGCGTGTTGGGCGCGACACCCATCTGCATGGCGCGGCGGACCACGAAGTTGGTCAGCTCCTGCTCGTTGACGCCCAGCTCCTCGGACTTGACGATCTTGTCGAGGACGAAGCCGCTCTTGATGGCCTTGGCCGACTGGGTCTCGAACTCGGCGAAGCGCTCCTCCTCCGTCGTCTGGTAGAGACGGAAGAAGGCGTCGCGGCTCAGGCCGCTCTCGGCGATCTGGTGGTCGAGGTTGTGCTTGCGGGCGTCGAGCTCGGCCTTGAGCGCGCTGTCGGGGATCGGGATGTCGATCTTCTCGAGCAGGGCGTCGAGGGCCTTCTCGCGGGACTGGACGACCTGGTCGACCAGCTTGTTGCGGCGGGCCTGCTCGCGGATGCTGTCCTTCAGCTCCTCGAGGGTGTCGAACTCGCTGGCCAGCTGGGCGAACTCGTCGTCGAGCTCGGGAAGGACCTTCTCCTTGACCGACTTGATGTTGATGATCACATCGGCCTCGTCGCCGGCGTTCTCGCCGCCGACGAGCTCGGTGCGGAAGGTCTTCTCCTCGCCGGCCGACATGCCCTCGAGCGCGTCGTCGAGGCCCTGCAGGACCGAGCCCGCGCCGACCTCGTAGGACACCTCGTTGGCCTGCTGCTCCTCGAGGTTGACGCCGTCGATCTCGGCGCGCAGGTCCATCACGACGAAGTCGCCCTTGACGGCGGGACGCTCGACGCCGGTCAGCGTGGCGAAGCGCTGGCGCAGCGCGTCGAGCTGGCCGTTGATGTCCTCGTCGGTGACCTCGGCGGCCGGGACGGTCACCTCGATGCCGGCGAAGTCGGGCACCTCGAAGCTGGGCCTGATGTCGACCTCGGCGGTGAACTCGATCTGCTCGCCGTCCTCGATCTTGGTGACCTCGATGTCAGGCTGGCTGACAGGGAACAGGTCGACCTCGTCGACGGCCTGACCATACAGCTTCGGCACCGCGTCGTTGAGGGTCTCCTCCAGCACCACCGCGCGGCCGAAGCGCTGCTCGATGATGCGGGCCGGGACCTTGCCGGGGCGGAAACCGGGGACGCGCACCTGCTGCGCGACCTTCTTGTACGCCGCCTGCATGCTCGGGCCAAGCTCGTCGAACGGCACTTCGACGGTGAGCTTCACCCGAGTCGGGCTGAGCTCCTCGACAGCGGTCTTCACGGGGTGGTCTCCTTGATCAAGCTTGAGTGTCCGCGGGCGCGTCCAGATCTGCGGCTCACGCGCCGCGCCCACATGATCGGTGTCGGGCATGCTCGCACCGGCGAATGTCCAACGCCGCACGCCAGTCTAGGGCAGATGTGCACCGAAGCACGACGAAGCGCGGCTCAGATCTCGTCCTTGATCTTGTTCAGCAGTTCGACGGTCTCGTCTGGTGTCGTGCTGACCGCGCACAAGCGTTCCATGACCTCGGTGTAGCGGTCGACGTCCTCGCGCTTGTCGAGGTAGAGGGCGCTGGCCAGCTGCTCGACGTAGACGACGTCGGGCAGGTCGTGGTCGGGGAAGCGCAGGATGCTGAACGCGCCGCCCTCGGCGCTGTGGCCGCCGAAGTCGAACGGCATGACCTGGATGGTGATGTTGGGCTGGCGCATCTGCTCGATCAGGTGCTCGAGCTGGGCCTTCATCACGTCGGCACCGCCGATGGGGCGGCGCAGGGCGGCCTCGTCGATCACCGCCCAGAAGACGGGTCCGCCGGGCCGGTCGAGGACGCGCTGGCGCTCGAGGCGCAGGTCGACCCGGCGGGCGATCTCCTCGCCGCCGACACCCGCCGAACCGGCGGTGATGACCGCCCTGGCGTACTCCTTGGTCTGCAGCAGGCCGGGGACGAACTGGACCTCGTACGTCCTGATGCGGGCCGCGGCCTCCTCGAGGCCGACGTAGGCCTGGAACCACGAGGGCAGCAGGTCGTTGAACCGGTGCCACCAGCCCGGCTCGTTCGCGGTGGCCACCAGGTCGAGCACGGCCCTGCGGGCGCTCTCCTCCGCCACGCCGTACAGGGTGAGCAGGTCGGCGACGTCGCGCTCCTTGAACCCGACGCGCCCGAGCTCCATGCGGCTGATCTTGGACTCGGAGCCCCTGATGAGGTGACCGGCCTCTTCCCTCGTGACGCCCCGCGACTCACGCAACCGGCGAAGTTGGGAGCCCAGGAGGATGCGCAGAGCCGTTGGCCCCGACCCCGGCGGGTGCTGCGTCACAATGCCTCCCTCTTCGGTCCGCACACAGTGTCACTAGTTCCAGCTTCCATGACAAGGTCTCAGCCGTGTGTCCCCCATGCCAGTAATCACAATGCTGTTGCACATTGCAGCTGCACGTGCATTTGGGTCTTGCAGCGTGGCTTGTCGTGACCCATGATGGCCTAGTGCATATCGGGGGCAATCACTGACATATGCACTAATTCGGGATTAGTGGAGGTACGGCGGGATGGTGGAGGACCCTCTGGCCGCTGCCACCTGCCTGCAGATCACGCGTGAAGTCGGCTTCGAGCGCCTGCTCCACGACGACTTCCCGGACACCACCTCCTGGCCCCTCCCCTTCAAGGCCGACTCCGTCCGTACGGCCAGGGACGTCACCCGCTCGACCCTCAACGACTGGGGGCTGTCCGAGCTCGGCGACGACGCCGCCCTGGTGGTCTCCGAGCTGGTCACCAACGCGGTCAGGTACGCCAGGGGCAACCGCCACATCACGCTGCTGCTGATGCGCGCCGCGCCGCACGTCCTGCTGGCGGTCGCCGACCCCAGCGACGAAGTGCCCATGCCGAAGGAACCCGACTTCATCTCCGAGAACGGGCGCGGCCTCTACATCGTCGAGACCTACAGCGAGCAGTGGGGCTGGGACTGCCTCGACGGCGGCGGCAAGGCCGTCTGGGCGCTGTTCCACACCGAGGCCGACTCGCCGTCCTGAGTCGTCTTCCCGGCTCGTCTTTTCCTGCTGGTCCTTCCGGTCCGTCTTCCTGACCGGCTCGCCGCCGTCGTGGCATCCCTGTACACGCGACCGCGGCCATTCACGAACCCGCCACGCCGTCGGAGCGCCGTCCATCCGTCCGTCCTGCCGCCCTGGCGGCGGACCGGCGTGAACCCGGCTGCTCCCGGGACGACGTCAGGCCTGACGGGCGCGGACGAACCAGACGTCCTGGATGGGGGCCCGCAACCGCTCCGGCAACGGCGGCAGCCATTCGCAGCGCCCGTCGGCGATGTCGCGGTGCAGCGCCGCCTGCGCCAGCCAGCCGTAGGGAGCCAGCCACTCCACCGGATCGCGGAACGAGCCGACGAACGGCGAGCCGCGCTCGCTCATCTGCCGCAGGAACTCCTGCCGGGCGGGATCGGTGAGGAACCGGTCGTGCGGCCCGTCGAAGGTGAACCACGAGCCCGGCGCCGACAGCGCGCTCATGGTCTCGGCCAGTGCCCGCCCCTGCGGCTTGGTGAGGTAGTAGAACAGCCCCTCCGCGATCCAGTGCACCGGCCGCCCGGGTTCGAAGCCGGCGGCGAGCAGCGCGGCCGTCCAGCTGTCCTCGCGCAGGTCCGCCTCCACGACCTCCACCCGGCATCTGGCGGTGAACCCGGCCGCGCCGAGCAGCTCCGCCTTGCCGGCGAGCTGGCCGGGCAGGTCGACCTCGAAGTAGCTGAAGCCCTCGTCGAGCGGCAGCCGGTAGGCGCGGGAGTCGGTGCCCGAGCCCAGGCAGACCGCCTGCCGTACGCCTGACTCGAGCAGCGTCGCGTCGCCGAGCCGCCCCCTGATCGGCACCACCTCTGACGGCAGCCCCTTGCTGCGAATCTCGTCGTAGCTCGCCTCGGACTCCGAGGTGACGAAGGCGGCGGCGCACGGATCGTCCACATAGGCGTCGGCCTGGGCCCGCTCCCTGGACCGGATCACGGCCATCCAGTCACTGGTGAGCATCACCGACCCGGCCCGCACCTCGTCGTCCATCGACATGCTCACCCCCGGCACGCGACTCCCCACTCAGGGTCATCATGCCTGATGGTGTTCCGCCCGACCACCGGAGGGGCCAGGATGCACACGATCTCGCCCCGTCCATTGCGCGGGCACATCCCGTCGTCCAGCCGACCGTCGTGGCGATGGACCGCGTCACTCGCTCGGTCAGGCATGGCGCACGTGGGCAGAAGCCCGCCGCACCTCTGTGACTATTGTCACCCTCGGCAAGCCGTTCTTCCTCAGCTGCTCCTCTGGGTCACCGACGTTTGCCGCTAGTCAGATTCGGCAGGGGACAGCAGGGTCCCATCGGCAGGCGGCTGATCGGCTGGTCATGCGCCGAAGGTCAGGAGAGGTACGTCGTAGAGATCTGGGTTCCGTGGTCGCGTCATGGAGGGTGACGTCACTTCAACCACAAGCATCTCCGTGAGGAATTGCACGCGGGCCGAGAGCAGATGACTGGTATGACCGATTGCGGACCGCTCCTTGAGCCCGAGCGTTGTGTGGATGTGCGGCAGGATGCCGCCAGTCTCGTTGTCCGCTGCGATGGTCCCACATCCCATGGCTTCGGCATTGGTCAGGTGGACCCTCGACCACACCGGGGCGTCCGGGTTTCCGAGCTTCTCGCAGGTGCCAACGATCTCGACTTCAGCGAAGCCAGCAAGGAACATGGGGATGTAGCCCTGTCGGATGCCATGCTCACGACAGAAGTCGGCAAGCACGGTCATGAAGTCGTCGCCATGGTCGAAGGTGACGCCGAACGTGCGCCCTGTGGCCAGTTCATGCGCTCTCATGGGGTGTTCGCCCTCCAGGAGTCACCGGTTGTCTGCCCGACCGCCGGCCACCGCCAACGTTTCTCTAATACGGCCGCGGGAGGCCCCGGAAGCAAGAAGCAGATGCAGGAGAATCCGGGCCTTCAGAGGATCAAGGTACCCCGCATCGATCAAACCGCGAGCCAGCAGGTCCTTCTCTGAACCGTCGAACCCGTATGTGCTCGTGTGGACAGGACCGGCGCCTGTACGCGAGGTCAGGACAACCGGAATCACCGACGCCAGTTTGACGAGTGCAGGAGCCATGGCCGCTGGGACATGCCCCACGCCGAAGCCGGCGACAACGAGGCCGTCAACCTGCCTGCCGATGGCCAATGCGGTATCTCCGTCGTCCCCCAACGCCACCGTGATCAGGCCGACTCGGACGGTGCGCCGATCATCTGGCGTGAGGACCGGCCCGCGTGTCATGCGCAAGGGAATGCTCACGTGCCCCTCGATCACGTGCCCGATCGGTCCGTGGTTGGGAGACACGAACGCGGCAGGACTGCTCGCATGCGTCTTGCGTACCCAACGTGCCGCATGAATCTGATCGCCGAAGACAATCAGGCATCCAAGGCCGCGCGCCGTACGGCTGGCCGCGGTCCGAATCGCAGCCAGGAGGTTGGCAGGGCCGTCTGCTCCTGCCATGGCGGGGTTGCGCATCGCTCCTGTCACCACTACCGGCACATCCCCGCCACAAAGGAGATCAAGGGCATATGCCGTTTCTTCGATGGTGTCAGTCCCCTGTGTGACCACGATGCCGTCTGCGCCATCGTTTTCAGCCTGGAGGACCACCTGGGCCAGCTCGATCAGGTCAGCAAAGGAGACGGAAGCGCCTGGAAGGCGTCGAAAATCGTGGACTGCCAGCTCTGCATCGAGACCATCAAGGCCCGGGACGGCTGACAGCAGCTCCCCCGCAGTCAGCGCTGGAACGACGCCGCCGTTCGTGCTTGGCACCATCGCGATGGTGCCGCCAAGGGAGAACACTGCGACGCGGGGAGGGGCAGTCATGAGGTGTGACCTTTCCTTGAAGGAGACCTAAAGGCGATCAAGTTATGGCGCGATCTCTCTCGTCGGCGTACGCGCACCCGGCGTCGATACCGGCCACTGAGACAGCAGCCAGTGAGGGCCCAGCAGTCCGCTGGTACCGCCCTGCGCGAATGCCGGGCACTGCGACCGAAGATACGCCCAGTCGAGTTCGAAGTCGCGGCAAGCGCACGGCGTCGGCATACGGGCCCGTCGGCCTCGATGACGGGATTTCGGGCACCGCGGTGAGCACGGTTTGGGGACACCGGGAACACCCGGGACACTTCCCCGCCCTGGTCAGCCCTCGGTTGGGGGACACGAGCACCCCCGAGGAACATCTACCAGCCACTGAGAGTCCCTGAACCCGCGTAGTGGCCGGCCCTTGTTCAAGCGCCATAGGCAGCCGACCGACCTCGACAGAGTCATCTAGCCATGCGCCCCAGAAAACCCCGGACCAGTTGATCCAAGTCACCGTCGTGGCTGGTCTCTTCGCCGAGAATTCGCTCAAAATGTGAACGATTCCGCTGTCCCTCCAATAGCGATCACGTGTGCCGTCGGCAGCCAGTTGCCCACGATGATGCGGCCCCTCTCCACGCTCTCTCAAGAGCGTCATATACCCTGATTTCGTCCATGGAGTCGAAATAGAAGCCATCGCGACTAAGCCGAGGATCGGGCGTTGCGGGGACAGCGTGTGCCCGGCCTTGCCGTGCGTTTCCTCTGGTCAACGTCCGTTTGGGGACAGCAGGGACACTTCCCCGCCCAACATAAGGTGATCCGGAGGATGACCCCGGACCACCTTCATGTAGAACCCCGATCAGATGCCGACGTAGTGGAAGGTCGGCTTCGGGTGCATGAGGAAATCGTGGTGCGAGATGTTCCACGCGTACGCACCGGCCATGAGGAACTCCACGACGTCCCCCGTCCTCAGGGTCACCGGGACATCCCGCGCCATGGTGTCCTTCGGCGTGCAGAGCTGCCCGACGATAGTCGTTGGCTCCCCTGACTCCTCAATGACCATTGGCTGGCTGTGCCCCTTGGTCGCAGGTGTCCTGATGTGGTGAGTGCCACCTGCAACCACCGCGAACAGCTCACCGTGGACGCGCTTGACGTCGATCACCTTCGTGACGTATCGACCGCAGTACACCGAAATCGACCGGCCCGGCTCGATGCGCAGAGTCTCACCGGGACGTCGAAGCGCCGCCAGGCCAGCGCCGTACGCCTCCCAGTCGAAGCGGGATTCGGGGTCGGCGTAGGAGACGGCCATGCCACCGCCGATATTGATCTCCGTAACGCCAAGGCCACGGGCGTAGTCGAGAATGGCGCCGGCCAGCTCCAACATGGTAGGAGCGTCCAAGCCGCTGGCCAGGTGTGCATGGATGCCGCGAAGCCGTACGGCGTCCTGACCGGCCAACATCTCCAGACATTCAGCCACACCGTCGGGGTCCATTCCAAAGGGGGTCGCGCCACCCCCCATCGCCAGAGATGCGCCCTTGATGGGGATGTCGAGGTTGACGCGAAGCAACACGGCAGCGGACCGGCCCGCCGCGAACAGGCGCCGGATCTCGCTGGGGCTCTCGATGTGGAGCCGGTAGATGTCAGCGAACAGTTCGGAGTCGGTCTTGCCAGGGCCGCCGAGTGCGATGCGCGAGGCGGGGAACTGCTCGCGCACGTGCGCCAGCTCTCCCCCGGACGCGATCTCGAAGCCGTCTACATAGGACGCGATGACCCGCATAAGGTTGGGGTCAGGGTTGGCCTTGACGGCGTAGTACACCTCAATGTCGCCCATGGCGGCTCGGACGGCTGCCATGTGGGCGTCAAGGTCGGCAAGATCGTACACGTACGCGGGCAGTTGGCCAGCGTCGGCAAGCTCCAGCGCCTTGGCGCGGATTGGCAGGGTTGTAGCTGTCATCGCGTCGTCCCCCTTCAGGTGATAGCTGGCTAGCCAGGCCTCAGGTGAGCGGGAAGATGTGCTCAATCACGAGGTAGTGCGCAGGCGTGACCGTGGTGGTCACCTCGACAGCCTGCCCGCTCTCGGTCCTGCCGACATGGAAGATGTCGAGCACCGTGTGCTCGGGGCTGATCTCCAAGGCATCGGCTTCTTCATCCGTGGGCGGGCGCACGATGATACGCTCGCCTGCTTCGGTCTGGGCGTAGCCGAGTTCGGCCAGGGCTGACTTGACGCCGCCCTGGATGTTCGGCCCATCGGCTTCAAGGTCGGTGCCGTCCGCGATCGAAAGCGGGAACCATGAGGCGTTGAGCCGTACCGGGATGTCGGAGGCCAAGAGTCGGCGACGCCGTACGAGGGCGTTCTCCTCTCCGCGCGGTAGGCCGAGAGCATCGGCCACGTCATCTGGAGGCGTGGCGCGTTCCACGGTGATCTCGTGCTGCGGTTCGAGGCCGAGTTCGCGTACCTCCGCATCGAACGCGCCGCGGGCCTGGCCGCTCTGGCGCGCCACCCGCGAGTAACGGGCTGCGGAGTGGAGCATCGGCGGGATGTAAGTCATGATCGTTCCCCTCTCTTGCTGGGGCGAATCATGCCCTCTGCTGCCGTCGCGCAACCTCGGCAGCAGGCGTGTGCTGGATGGCCACACGGCAACAACCACCCGGACCTGATCGCGCCGACCCGCCAAGCGCTCGACGCCATCGGCCTGACGTACGTGATCGAGAACGTCAGGGCGCGCTACCCAAGCTCGGCACCCCGCTCATGCTCTGCCGCGCCATGTCCGGGCTGGCCGCCTACCGGCATCGCTACTCCGAGGCCGGCGGCTTCACCTTCGCGCCACCCGGCCACCCCGCCCACCTCGCGCCCCAAGCCAAGATGGGCCACCCTGTCCCGCCTGGCAGCTACGGCCAGTTCGTCGGCAACTTCTCCGGCGTGGCCCTGGCCTGCACCGTCATGGGGATGCCGTGGGCCAACCGCGACGGCCTGCGCGCAGCCATCCCGCCCGCCTACACCCACCACATCGGTCAGGCCATCGCCCGCGTCCTGCTTACCCAATCCGTTGAGAGGCCAGCCGCATGAATGACCAGACCCGCTACGCCTTCGCCGCCGCCCGCCGGAGTGGGACCTGTCCGGCATCAACGACGGCGCCGACGTGTTCGCCGCCATCTGCGAGCGTGCTGGACAGTCGCTGCCGCTGGAAACCTTCACCGTCCGCGCCCGGCGCCACCCACCTGTACCACGCCGCCCCGGACAGGCTCACTCTCGGCAACGTCCAGGGCGCACGTGGCGGGCTCGGCTGGCTGATCGACACCCGCGCGGCCGGCGAGTACGTGGTCGGCCCCGGCAGCTTCGTCGATCCCTCCTGGCCGAACCAGATGGAGATCTTCTTCTCCGTCGTGCAGCGCAAGGTCGTCACACCCAACGACTCCACCAGCCTTGACCAGGTCGAATACGGGCCGATCGCCTTCGAGCGCCGATCAACGAGACCGCCCGACCCTTCAGATGGAAGTTCACTCCGGCCGACCTCGAGGACCTGATGGCCTGGATCAAGCGACACGAACGCAAGGAGCACCACTCCCAGCAACCCACTAGCCTGCCGCACCACCAACAGCCGCCGCGTAGCCCTCGAAGAACTTACGGAGCGGATCACTTAGTCACTCAGTTAGACCTTCAGAAGGCCACTCCCGATTGCCCGGAGTGGCCTTCTAGCAGGTACGGCAGTCGGGGCGACAGGATTTGAACCTGCGACTTCCTGCTCCCAAAGCAGGCGCGCTACCAAGCTGCGCCACGCCCCGCGACGTCAGTTACGCATGCGCTCCGGGACTCCGGTACGCTTACGCCCTGACGACCGGATGAAGTCTAGACCAGACTTCGACCGGCTCGCGCGGACGTAGCTCAATGGTAGAGCCCTAGTCTTCCAAACTAGCTACGCGGGTTCGATTCCCGTCGTCCGCTCAGGCAGGTGAAAGGCCAGGTCACCCGGCAGGGGAACCTGGCCTTTCGTGTTCTCCAGGCGCCTATTTTCGATCTTCTGTGCCCGTTGCATGCTCGATGCCTTCTTTCCATGCCCGTTGTGCGCTGCCGGAGTGCCTGGCCGAGCGCCTGTGCGACGGCCCGTTCTTGATCTCTGGTGGTCTGTTAGGCCATGAGGTCTTGAGACTCGCGCCGGTCCCCGCTGCCATTGCCCACATGCCGAAGGTCACATGAAGTTCAGGCAGCCCAACATCGGCTCGCGCCTTGTTCCCGCCGGAAAGGAGGGCCGGCACACGAGCCCGCCTTTGGTGGCCGACGAAGACACGACCGAACTCCCCTAGACGAGTAAGAACGCCTAACGCAATGAGGTAAGGCGGCGCCAGCAGATGAGCGCGCAGGCCAGGCTGAGGAAGGCTTCGTGAATGTCTGCACGGATCTCCCACCGGATGCGCAGGCGGCGGAAGGCGTGCAGCAGAGCGAAGGTCTGCTCCACCACCTAGCGTTGTTT
>NZ_JBSGJX010000074.1:0-18866 GCF_053605785.1 Nonomuraea sp. NPDC003754 | reverse complement strand
GCTGTCGGCGCCGAGTTGCCGTTCAAGCACGGTGATCTGATGGCGCAGGGCGAGTATCTCGATGTCCTTGTCCCGATCGCCCATGGGCAGCAACCTCAGCGCGGCGAAGGCGTTCGTGACGGCGAGGAAGGCCAGGCGAAGGAGCACGGCTGATCATCATGCCGCACAGATCGTCTCCCGGAGTGACCGGAGATCGCCCACGCCATGAGAAGACCTGCTAGGCCGCTGACCTGGCCGGATGACTTTTTCGGCAGGCGCAGTGATACTGCGGGTGAAACGGGTTGTAGAAGTCCATGTTGATGTTGAGGAAGCTGCCTGCCTGCCCCAACGCCCGTTTCACCATGGAGGTGATGGCGGTCTTCCCTGCGCCGGTCTGACCCCCCACGATGACGACCACCGGCGCGTCTTGCCGCGCTGCGCCTGTGAGCACCATGGGAACGATCTGCTCACGGAAGATGCGCTCGTTGGCCTCCTCGGATAACTGGTCAGGGGACATCGCGCCGCCCCGCGAGGCCGAGATCCAGAATGTGCCGACACCACTGACGAACCTGGGCCACCCGCTCCGTATCGGCTGGGTCGAGGTGCTGCAGCAGCGTGGCCGCGCGTTGCTGCTGTTCCCGCAGACGGGCCAGCGCCATCTGATCAGCAGCCGGTTCCCGCTCGAGCTGGGCACGCCGGTGCGAGCACAGGCCCAGAACCTGGATCTGTAGATCGCGGGTGACGTGATAATCACGATCGGCGTCTGCGTCGAACGGCTGAACTTCGATGCTTCCCAGCACCGACGGCGGAGGTTCCGCGGCGCCATTGTGATGGTCACATCTCATGCGTCCTCCCGGTGCAGGTCATGCACATGATCGGTCATGTTGTAGGCGACCAGGTGCGGTGTGGTTGCCCGCCAGTTCCAATGGGTGAGTGAGGCGTTGGCCACGGGGTTGACTCGGCTGATCTTGGCGAGTTGCTGCCAGGTGAGTCCTTCGATGAGCCGACGCAGCATGAGCACCACGGCGTCGTGCGCGATAAGCAGTACGCGTTGGCCATGATAGGTGCGATGCACGTCGTCAAGGAAGCTGGCGAGACGCTCGGCGACGTCAGCGAAAGACTCGCCGCCTGGCGGCCGGTGCAGGAATTCTCCCTGGCTCTGGATATCGGAGGCGGCACCAGGAAACCGCCGGTGGATCATCGCAGGAAGCAGCAGTTCCCACTCCCCCATGCGGCGATCGACCAGGCGCTCGTCATAACGAGCCGGTCCGAGGATGACCCCCCGTCGGCTGGCGGCCGCCACGATTTCCTCGAGGGTCTGCCGGGCCCGGTTGTAAGGGGAGCACACCAGCACCTCCGGGCGTGCGGAAGCGGGGAGCGACGCCACATGGTCACCCACGCGAAGGGCCTGTCGTCGCCCGAGGGCGGACAACGGAACCTGTGAATCTGGCCCGGTGATCTCCAGCTCGCTTCGCTCAGCGGCGATCGCCGCAGCAAATAACACGTTCGCTTCGCTCTGGCCATGGCGCACGGCGAACAGGTCGGCTAACCGATCTACATCAGCAGGTGGGGGCTCGATCATGAACTCCATGCAATCACAACGCGCCGCCGGCGGCTCCCCGTCGCCAGATTCGTCGTTCACGGGGTCCTCAAGGGGTGATCCAGATCGATGCTAGTGCCGAGCTCGGTCAGCGCGGCGTTGACGGCGTGGAGGTCGAAGGCGGCGGGGTCCCAGCGGCGGCCGAAGATCTCGCGAGCCTGCTCGTACTTCCAGCCCTTACGGTGCCGCAACGCCCGCGCGAGCTGGCCGAATCCGTGCGGGCCGCCGGAGTCTTCGGGGGGCGCGGCGCGGGCACCGGCGCTGCAGCGCGGGTAGCTGGCCGTGGGCGCGGGCTTGTGGATCTTCTCCACGAGCACGGTCATCTCCCAGCAGTCACCGAAGTCGTAGCGGTAGCCGAGCCGGTCGCCGGCCTCGGGGGTGAGCTCGGCCAGCGTGACGGCGGGCGTGGTGCCCGTACTCTGCCCCGTCGCAGGCGAACAGGTGCAGGTGGTAGTCCTCCCAGGCCGACGCCCAGCCCATGGCGATCTGGATGACGCGGTGCAGCTCGCGCAGGGTCGCCGTCGACGGCAGGTGGAGGCGGCGCCAGATGGGTGGCGCCACCTCCCGCAGCGTGATCTTGATCTGGTGGATGGTGGTCGCCCGGGCCGCGGGCGCGTGCGCGGCGGGGCTGGCCGTCCTGGCCGTACCGGTGGTGCGGCGGGCGGCCGGGTGCTCGCCCGGGGTGTCGCCGGGCTCCGGCGACGGCTCCGGCCGGGCGGGGGTGGGCGGCGGCGCGGGGCCGGTCGCGGGCGGCGCGCCGGGCCCGGCACCGCGGGCCAGCGCGGCGGCCAGCCGGGCGTCGGCGCGAGCGGCGGGGCTGCGCTCCAGCTCCTCGACGTGCAGGTAGGCCTGGGTGGTGCGGGGGTCGGCGTGGCCGAGCAGGGCCTGCACCACGTCGAGCGGCTCGCCGGCCTGCAGCAGCGCGGTGGCCACGCTGTGCCGGATGGAGTGCAGGGAGACGTTCTTCGGGTCGGGGATGCCGACGGCCTCGGCCAGCCGCTGGATGAGCTCCAGCACGTAGGAGCGGCGCAGCGGCAGCCCGGTGCGGGTGACCAGCAGCGGCCCGGGCGCATTCCCGCGCTCGGCCAGGTAGGCGTCCAAGATCCTTCCGGTGACCTCGGCGATGACGACCTGGTGGTCGCGGTCGCCCTTGGCGGGCAGGGTGAGGATGCGGTGGGCGCCGGTGTGGCCGAGCGCGTCGAGGTGGACGTCGGTCAACTCCGAGATCCGGCAGGCGGTGCCCTTGAGCAGCGCGACGATCGCGGCGGTGCGCGGGCTCTCGTGCGCGACGGCGTGGGCGACCAGGTCGTCGAGCTGGGCCTCGGTGAGGTGGCGGGTGGCCTTGCTGCGCCGTTTGGGCAGCTCCATGTCCCGGAAGGGGTTCGCCTCGGCCGCCTCGGCGCGGATGAGGTAGCGGTTCCGGCCTGCCCGAGCTGACGGAGCTGACCCCGGTCTCCAGTGACTTGTTCGTCCGCTATGGGATGTGGTTTGCCGACCGGTTCGTCGGCGAGGTCGAGGACTCGCGCGTGGCGTGGGTGAATCAGCGTCGCGGTGGCGGCTTCCATCTCGTGCTGGATGACGGTGGGCGCCTTGAAGCCGATGCGGTGGTCGTCGCGTGCGGTCTGCGCCCGCTGGCCCACGTGCCTCGTGTGCTGGCCGATCTGGCCCCGCAAGGGACGGGACCGCGGGCGCCGGTGTCGCATTCGAGCGATCACAGCTGCCTGTCCGGCTATGCCGGGCAGCAGATCGCGGTGGTGGGAGGCGGGCAATCGGCGATGGAGAGCGCGGCTTTGTTGCATGAGAGCGGGGCCCTGGTCGAGGTGCTGGTCAGAGGAACGCGGGTGCGGTGGGGGCAGAAGCCGACGCTTCACCGGCCGCTGGGGCAACGGATCGCGCGTCCCGCCTCTCCGCTGGGGCCCGGCTGGGCGCTGTCGGCTCTGTGCCGGGCGCCCGCGGCGGTAGGCCGGCTGCCTGCCCCGGCACGGCTGTGGGTGATGCGGCGGGCGCTGGGGCCCTCGGGCGCCTGGTGGCTCCGCGACAGGGTGGAGGGCGTCATACCGGTGCGCACGGACGCCCCAATCCGCCACGCCTGCCTCCAAGACGGCAAGGTAAGGCTGGCGGTGGGCGACGCGGGAGCGGAGTTGACGGTCGACCATGTGCTGGCCGCCACCGGCTACCGCATCGACGTCGACGCGCTGCCGTTCCTGGCATCCGAACTGCGCCCGGACGGTGCGACTGGTCGGCCGGGGCCGGTCCACCGCCTCCGGACGTTCGGGATGAGTTCGGACCGAAACCGTGCTCATCCCCTCGCGCGGGTCACAGGCGTGACCTGCTGCTATCCCCCTCGTTTGGGGCTCCTGCCACGATTCTTACGATCACCCGAAGACCTGCGCCTCCACCACGATTCCGCCTGCCGGCGGGCGTGGGTCAGGTCCTCGCGCAGCCGCTCGAGGTGGCGTTGACAGGCGTTCGTGGCGGTGGCGTTCGGCGGACAGCTCCCGCCCTTCTGGAGGAGACAGTTGACTGGCATTTGACGGCATGCTGTGATCTTGGGAAGATCCTGTCTCGTGCCGTCGTCAGCTCTCGGATCACTCTCAGCCGCCTTGGATCGCGTGACCGCGCTGACCGACCTCATGTGAATGGCGTACCCCATGCTGCCGGTCCTCTTACGCACGCCTGCCTTTCGTACCTACTTCATCGGGCAGTTGGCCTCTCAGGTGGGCACGAGAATGGCACCGGTGGCGCTTGCCTTTGGCCTCCTGCTGTCGGGGCATGATGCGGCCGCGCTCGGCGTCATCTTGGCCTGCGCGTTGGTGCCGCAGCTGTTGTTTGCGCTGCTTGGCGGCGTCATCGCTGACCGGGTTTCCCGTCGCCGGCTCTTGCTGGCGACAGATCTATGCCAGGCGGTGATCCAAGCTGTCACCGGGTTCTTGTTCATTTCAGGGAACGCCCCGCTCTGGGTTCTGGGCCTCTTGCAGTTCCTCTATGGGAGCGCGTCGGCTTGGGCTGGGCCGGCGCTGGCTGGACAGGTCGCGGATGTGACCTTCGATAAGCAGCGTCTGCAGCAGGCCAATTCCCTCATCGGAATGACCCGCAGCATCGGCGGGATCGCAGGACCTGCGTTGGCAGGCATCCTTATCGCCGTGGCCGGAGCGGGGTTCGCGTTCTTGTTTGACGCGTTCACCTTCGTGGTCAGCGCCCTGTGCCTGAGCAGGCTTCCGGATCGGCTCAAGGCTGCCGACACAGCCAAGCCTGGGCTGGTCAGCAATCTACGGGAAGGCTGGTTGGAGTTCCGCCGCCACACCTGGGTGTGGGTGATGGTGGCCGACGGAGTCGTCTATCACCTCATTGTCGCCGCGACCGTACAGGTCGTCGGACCCTCGATTGCACAACAGCAGTGGTCGGGGGCCGCCACCTGGGCCAGCCTGCTCACCGCCCGCAGCGTCGGGGCTCTGGTGATGGGTCTGCTCCTGCTGGGGCGGACCGTGCCGCGGGGCCTGTTTTTCGGGCGGTTGGCACTGATCGCCGAGATACCGGTGCTCGTCCTGCTGATAAACGGTGACTCGCTGGTGCTACTCGTCATAGCCGGAGTGGTCGCGGGCGCGTCGATGACGTTCTATTCCGCCGGGTGGCGGACATCCTTGCAACTTCACATCCCATCCGACCGGCTCTCGCGAGTCTCGTCCTTCGACTGGCTTGCCGCCATGGCGTTTGCACCAGTTGGCTACACGGGATTGGGCTTGGCGAGTGAGCATGTGGGAGCCGACACCGTGGTGTGGGACACCATACTGATTCACGCTATGGCCACCGTCGCTGTCCTGCTGGTACCCGCGGTGCGACGGTTGGACAACCGAGCTCGAGCCGACGCATCTACCTCTACTTAGCCTCGGGCTTCACGGTGGATTTCATCGGGCTGATCGTTGATATGAGAAAAGCGCCTTTGAGCTGGGAGAATAGGGCTTGTCGAGAGTCCTGTCCGCACCAGATCAGAAGCCT
Source organism: Nonomuraea sp. NPDC003754 (assembly GCF_053605785.1). Taxonomy (NCBI): domain Bacteria; kingdom Bacillati; phylum Actinomycetota; class Actinomycetes; order Streptosporangiales; family Streptosporangiaceae; genus Nonomuraea; species Nonomuraea sp. NPDC003754. Next base: position 13,291 of record NZ_JBSGJX010000074.1, on the reverse strand, counting down.
GCGGGTGCCGATTATTCATCCGTCCAGATCAAGCTGCATGCGCGTATTCCCTGAGGACGCCATCGAGTCGATCATGTCGGCGGATACCGAGGCTCGTGATCTCGACCGGGATAGTGCTCGGCTCGGGCAGCGGCCGGAGCGGCGCTGCCTGTCTGAGGGTGCGGTGTGGTCGATGTTCGTTGTAGAACGTCTCGAACTCTCGCAGCGTGTGAAGTAGATGAGGTTGGTTCCAGATCAGGGTGCGGTCCAGTAGCTCGCGGCGGCAGGTCTGGATCCAGCGCTCCATGATCGAGTTCATGCGCGGGATGCGGATGCCGGTCGTAACGACCTGGATGCAGGCGTCGGCCAGCACGGCGTCGAAGGCGGCGGTGAACTTGGCGTCCCGGTCGCGTATGAGGAACATGGCGGTGGTGCCTGCCTCGTGTAGGTCCATGAGGAGGTTGCGGCCGAGTTGGGTGACCCACGGGGCGGTGGGGTGGGCGGTGGCGCCGATGATGTGGATGCGGCGGGTGGCGTGCTCGATGACGGCGAAGACATAGAGCCGGGCCCCGGTCAAGGTGCGGACCTCGAAGAAGTCGCATGCCAGGAGCGCGCCGGCCTGGTCGCGTAGAAAGTTTGCCCAGGTGGTGTGAGTACGTTCGGGCGACGGAGCGATGCCGTGTTCTTTCAAGATCTCCCACACGGTGGAGGCGGCGACCCTAATACCGAGCGCGGCCAACTCGCCGTGGATACGCCGGTAGCCCCAGGAGGAGTTCTCCCTTGCCAGTCGCAGCACCAGGGCGCGGATGGATTGGACGGTGCGCGGACGTCCTGGCCGCCGGGGTGCGCTGGCCGCGGCGTGACGGCGCCTGAGCAGGTCGCGATGCCAGCGCATGAGAGTGTCCGGGCGGACCAGCAACGCCAGCTGCCGCAGCTTGTCCACGGGCAGATGGTGGAGCAGTCCTGAGAGGAGAAACCGGTCCTCCGGGGTGAACGCGGGCTTGCTCACCTGCCGCTCCAGCACCGTCAGCTGGTGCCGCAGCACCAGGATCTCGATCTCCTTGTCACGATCGGTCATCGGCAGCAGTCGCATGAACGAGAAGGTGTTCGTGACGGCGAGGTAGGCCAGGCGCAGCAGCACGAGCGATCATCATGCCGTTTCGGTACAGCCCGCGCCCCCCGATTTGAAGCGCATGATCACCCATCGAGCCTGCGACCTGCACGGATGAATTTTCGGCACCCGCAACGTCCGTGGACGTGACCCGGATCGCAGACCTGGACAACTGGCAGCGTGTGACCGACGCCGTCGACAGGTAGTAAGCCACGAATCCCGCCGGGAACATGGTCATGGCGGAGGCGGCCCGGCCCCCTCACCGCCCGGCCATGACGGCGTCCTCCTCCCGAACGTGACCTCAGCCGCCATGTAGCAGTGAGGTCCTGTTCTCGGAAGTGCTGAGCTGGGGTTTCAAGCCGGTCACGTGTGTTCTCGAAAGTCGGTAGCGTCTCCGCTTCCGAGAACACGGTCTTCTTGGAACCTCGGTGACCTGTACTGATCAGCTCACTTGGGGCTGGGGCCACGCTCGGGAGGAGGAAGCGAGCTGGCCCACCGCCTGGCCATGCTGGCCAACACCGTCAGGACTGGCGCCCGCGACCACCAGGCCGTCGCCGCCGACTGGCGGCACTCTGCCCGTATCGCTGGGACACCTCGCGCGCCGAGCGACCCCATCTCGCCGTGAGATGGGGTCTGAGGAACATCGGAACCGGATCGTGCGCTTAAGCCGACTCCCGCTACGGCGGCTTCTACGACGTCAGCCCCGTCGTCCCTGGAGGTGGGGCGTCCTAACCGCCCATGGCCCGCCGCAACCGTGATGCCAGTTCGACGCGCAGGCTGCGGGGCGCCGCCTTGTTGCTGGGATTAGGGATCACAAGGTTGTCAGCGTCGAATCGTGGCACGACGTGGACATGAAGGTGGGACAGCACCTGGTCTGGCGCGTTGTTGCTGTTGAAGATCGTTGTGCCGACCCCGCCGAAGGCCTCGGGGGCGACTGCGGTGATGCGAGCCACCACCTGGAACAGTTCCGTCAGTAGTGCGGGCTCGGCCGCATGTAGCGCGGTCACATGCTGGTTCGGCAGCGCCATGACCTGTCCCGGGTTGGCTGGCCGTTGCTTGAGGGTCGGGATGACGAAGACATTCTCGGTCCTGAACACGATCAGGTCCTGATCGGCCTCACCGACGGCAATCGCACAGAACGGGCACTCTTCAGCCATCGGGTGATCATGTCACTCGCTGGCAGATCATGCATCTCCACGATGTTCGGTGTGCCGAGTCGGCGTCGAGCGCCTGACCACGCTGGCCGCCTCGCTCAGTAGCATCAGCCGACCGCGCCGCCCGGCCTCCGCCGCCACCTGGCCGTCGCCGCCGACTGGCGGCACGCCGCCCGCATCACCGGGATTCGTCGCGCGCCGGCGCGCACCGCGGCGGGCGACGAAAGCCCCATCTCACCGTGAGATCCCACCCTGAGTTTTTTGCACTTTCGTGACACCCCTACGCGCGTGCGCGAGCTGACAGCAGCAGGGCCGGGTAGACGGCTCGGGTGGACCGCAACGGGAGGAACGAGGGCGACATCCTCGTGCAGTGCATGTGGTGCGGCACGAAGGTCGCCGACGGATCCGAGCTGTTCAGTGTGGCGCCGGATTCCTCGATGGTTCACGCTAGCGATCCCACGTGGGACGGCCACCGCGTCCTGATCGCCTGCAGCCCCGAGCACCTGGCCGTCCTGCAAGAGCATTACCGGCGCCGGCCCTTCGTCGACGAAGAGCTGTGGGCGGGCAAACTCGCCCGAGCCCTGGAAGGCGTCGACTGCACGCCGCCCCTTGCCGAGCTGACCGAGGCCACCGGGCTGAGCCTGGAGCAGCTCCAACGGTGCCTTGCCTGGATCGACACCCAACTTCATCGGCCCCACACCAACTGACACCGGGTTTTCCGACACTCCAATGCGCGCACGCGAGCACAACGCACTCAGGTTTCCGGACTTTTCGGGCACCCCTACGCGCGGGCGCGCGTGGCGTCCGGCGCCGTTCGGGAGCGCTCGACTACGCTGCGAGGTTCGTCGTGTCCCGCGCCGTGGGAACGGCCTGCTGCGGAGTCGATTTTCCCGCTCAGCCAGTCGTGAGGGCCGGCGGTGGAGGGGGCCAGCTCTCGCCCGGCTGGCTGGGGCACGGGCACGGCGCACGCCGTCGCCTCTGGCACGTCGTCGCTGGTGTCAGAGGCCGCCGCGTCCGTCGGCAGGACCTGCCCCGAGGTGATCTTCGGAGCATTCCCCGGGGCAGGCGTGCTGGTCTGCCCGGCCGGAACGCGCGAGTCCCCCCGAGGGCAGGCACGCTGGCCGCTCTGCCCGGCCAGACCGCGCGGAAACCCGCGCTCCCCTCCACCGGATGGCTCCGGGAGGCGGGGAACCGGCAGGTGCGCCACTATGGCGCCCATCGCCGCCGGACACACCGAGAGATACGCCGCCGTGAACACCGTCACCGTGGGCACCGTCCACCAGCTGAAGATCACCTTGCGCGGGGTCCGCCCGCCGGTCCGGCGGCGTGTTCACGTGCCGTCGACAGCGACCCTCGACCAGCTGCACGAGGTGATCCAGGCCGCGTTCGGCTGGCAACAGCACCACCTGCACGTGTTCGGCCGCGGCGACCTCGAGTACGGCGACAACGCCCGCGACGAGACGAGCGTGACGCTCGCCGGACTGATCCCCCGAGCTGGGGATTGGCTCGGCTACCGCTACGACTTCGGCGACTGCTGGGACCACGACATCGAGGTCGAGAAGATCCACCGGGCGGCCAAGAACACCACCTACCCGCGCTGCAGCGGCGGCGGCCGCGCCTGCCCGCCCGAAGACTCTGGCGGGCCCGAGGGCTATGAGGAACACATGCGGGCCCTGCGCCATCGCAAGGGCTGGAAGTACCAGGTCGGGTCCAGCCGAGATACGGGTAAAACCGGCCATGAGTCGATCTTGAGAACGTCAGGGCATACCTGCTGCGCGTCGGGGGTTGGGGTGCTCGATACCGGCGCGAACCTCCCCGTGACGGATGGTGCGTAATCTCGGAAGCCGCTTCTCGGTAGAGGAATGCCGATTCTAGATTCCGCGTTCCGCCTCGCTCACTGTGTTCGGTCGGCTACAGTACGACCTATTCTGTGGTGATCGGGGCTGCTGGGGAAGGCTGTGCCTGATGGCCTCGATCGACAAGACCGCCTACCCGCTGTTCAAGCGGACCATCTCCGAGCGCGAACTGCGCGCGGCGTACTCGCCGAGCCTGGCGGAGATGGACTGGGCGCGGGAGATGACCGACAGCGGCGAGACTCGGCTGTCGCTGATGGTGTGGCTGAAGTGCTGTCAGCGGCTGGGACGGTTCCCCAGACTCGCCGAAATCCCGGCCCAGGTGATCGAGCACGTACGGAACGAACTGGGTCTGCCGGAGCAGGTCGGCATGACGGACGTGGCCGATCGGACGGGACGCAACTGTCACGGGCATTGCGCTGAACGCCGCCCGGAGCTTGCGACCGGCACGGCGAAGGTCAGGCGCTGGGCAACCTCGGCTGCCAAGTAGCCGTTCGCTAGCCAGCGCCCCTTCGAGTGACCCAGAGGTTCCCCTGGCTCAGCACCCAGACCTCGTGGGTGCCGGGACGTTGGGACAGCCGCATGCCCAGCCCGAAATCCTCCTCCGTATCGGGTAGCTTGATCGGCTCGTGACGCCGGCCGGTGACGTGTTCGAGGGCGGTGTCGTCGAGGGAGGTGAGCCAGACGCCACCCTGCCCATCCGGGGCGAGGTCGGCCTCTCTGTTCGGCAGTGCCACCTTGCCCGTGTGCCATGACCAGGCCGAGCCGTTCCAATGGGCCAGGACCTGCCGCCCGGGCTCCGACTCATCGCTCGCGTACCAGGTCCAGTAGGCGGCCACCCAGACGTCATCAGGCCCGGTCGCGACCATGCTGTCGCACGCGAGCCAGGCCCTCGGCTCCCCCTTCGGATGGGGCAGCGCCAGGTCGGGAACGCGCTGCCACCGCCCGCGATCCCATCGTGCGAGCTGGATGCGATGTGCACCCTGGACTCCCGCCGCCCAGAGCGCGCCTCCCTGCCCTCGCGCGAGCACGTCAGCCTCCGCCACCGGTGTGTGAGCGGAGAGCTTCCCCTTGGTCAGCCGAACGGTTCTCCCCCGGGAGTCGATGAACCACGGATCGGTGCCGCTGACGGTCAGCGCCTTGGCCTCCTCCGCCGGGTCCTCCGTTCGGACGGTCCGCGCCTCCCATCCGCTGCCGTTCCATCGAGCCACGCAGGACACGTGGTCATCCTTCTCCAGTCGCTTGCCGTACACCCACAGGCTGCCGTCCTCGGTCACGTCGACCTTGGACAGGTGGTCCGAGCACCTCCGCGGCGGAGCGACCACATGCCACGTACCCGCGTCGTACCGCCACACCTTCCCCCGGCGCTCGGTGTCGGTCGTGATCAGGCACCCCTGCTCCTTGTCCAGATGGGGCTTTACGGGCACCTCGGCCGTGCCGACCACCCATACCGTCCCGTCCCGCTTGACCGCCAGGTCGTTGGGAAACCCGTCCTTGACGGCCTTGGCGAGCTGCCAGTCATCGATGTGATCGGTGTAGGCGGTCTTCTCCGGCCCCGTGGGCGGCAGCTGGCCGTCACAGATGGGGGTGGATGTCGGCTTGGCCAGGGCGGTCGGGGACGGTGGGGCCGCCGCCGGCGTGGCCGAGCAGCCGCAGAGGAGGATCGACACTACTGCCAGCACGGCCGCACGCAAGGATCCGGGCATCGGGCCACCCTACGCCCAAGATGGACAAACTTCACACGGTCACCCCAACGGGCGCCGGGCCAGCTCCGCCTCCCATCGCCGCATCGACGTGTCACACAGCCTGCACATGGGGATCGACATGTCGTCGGTCTCCTCCGCCAGGCGGACCCGCACTTGGACCCGGCCTCTCTCCAGAAGCGGTGCCGTCGACGTCGGCTGTTGGTGTAGCCCGGCCGGTACGCGACCAGGCCATACCGGATCGGCGAGGCCACGCTCATCCCAGCTCCATCAGGCCGTCAGGCGTCGACAAGAACGTCCGCGGCGCCGAATCGTCGTGGCCAGCCGTCGCTTCCCGTTCGTCCAACTCGACCGGCACGTACGCTGCCAGCAGCGCGCCTTCCTCGAACAGCTCTACGAGCTGGGCCGGGTCGATCTTCTCCGCGATCTCCGGCACCGTTCCGCCGCTCTGGAGGGGCTCCACGAGCAGCAGGAGTCGCTCATGGGCGCGCACAGCTTCGCGCCACGCCTCGGGAATGTCGATCGCGCCCAGATACAGGTGGTGCGGTTCGTGGCCCTCCTCCGGGTCGGACATCCGCACGGCCACCCACTGTGGCGCGAGGGTCGATGAGTAGTAGCCGTCCACTACGCGCACCGACCAGCCCGGCTCGGCCTGAGCGCTTGCCAGCGGCAAGTCGAATCCAGCCGGCCGCCACACCGCGAGCTCCAACTCGGTCAGCCACGGTCCAGCGCCCTGCCCGCGGTCGTCGGTCACCACGGCGCTGATCAGCAGGGCCGGTTCGGTGGCCTCTGGGTCGTCGAGATCCTCCAGCTCGAAGTCGAACAGGCCGGGCACCACGACCGGCTGGGCGCTCCGGGTGATCTCGGCCTCGATTTCCGGCCTGGCGCTCGCCTCCAGGGTGACGACTCGCGGCCCCGCGGGACGTCCACCTGCTGCACCCATATGACCTTGGACGGCTGACACCGGGGTGGTAGCGCCGGGAGCCGAACTGCCGGGTGAACGGGTGCAGGTCCGGGTCGTAGGCGGCGGCGACGAGTTGCAGCGTGGTGTCGTCGCGGCGGGCGTCGCCGTCTTCGCCGCACCAGCCGCACCGTACGTAGGCTTCAGGTTGCCGAACCAGGCCCGCATGTCCTCGACCTCGTCGAGGCTGGTGCCGCGCCAGCCCACGCCCCGCATGAACGCCTCGACGTCGCCGGAGAGCACGTAGTGGAGATCGCGGTCGAGGCGCTGCCATGCCTCGCGAATGTAGGCGAGGGCGTCCTGGTAGGGCTCGCCGGTCTGCTGCTGGCGGCGCCGGGCGGCCTTCTGCCCGTCGCGGTCGTTCCTGGTCATCTCGGTCCCAGTCTCGCCGGCGTCGTGACAGGCAACCGCCTTACGCCCTCCGCCTACTCCCGATAAGGAGCCGAGCTGCGAGCTTTGGGGCGCGGCTCGAGGGCTTGGTCGACGTCGACCGAAGGCGGGTCGCGGCACCGTCCCGAACCGTCGTGACGTAGGCCTTTGCTTCCTGCAAGCTCAGTCGCGGGGCCTGCTTACGCAGGTGGCTCATCGCGGCCACGACGCCGGCGGAGTGGACGAGCGCGCGAACAGCGGAGGCCAGTGGATCAGACGGTCTACTGCCTTTGGTCTGCAGGAGGCTGCTCCTACCGGAAGGCCACGTGAGCACGCTCACCTGATGTCGTCGTCGGGCGGCCGCGCGTCGACCTCGACCAGCCGCCTGACCAGCCACTCGCCGACCGGTACGGCCAGCGCGTTGCCCATCTGCCGGTAGCGGGCAGCGTCCGAGCTGCCCGGCACGTCAGTCCAGCCGTCCGGGAAGCCCTGCAGCCGTTCAGTCTCGGTCGGCGTCAGCCTCCGCACTCCGGCCCACCGGAATAGGGTGACCCGCCTGGGCGGTGTTGTCATCGACGCCTCCCCCCGCCCCGGCCATGTTCGAGGTGAGGGCCGACACCGCGACCGGCAGGAACGTCATCCGGTCGAGGTCGTTGCACCAGCCACGGCTTCCAGAGCCTCCGCCAAGGGTTCCGGCAACTTCCGCCGCCGGCGGGCTGCTCGGCGCAGGACGCTCGCCGCGGCGACCGGACTCAAGAAGTACTTCGCGGGGACCGTCTGGTGATCCTCCAGCACGTTCGACAAGGAGGAGACGACGGCGTCGCTGGGGTACTCCGAAGAATCGTGCGTCGAGCACCCGCCAGGCGAACCCCATCCCGAGCTGGGCCAGGTCGTCGGCAATCTGCGCGAAGTCTTGGCCTTGGCGGACGGAGAGGATGCCGGGGACGTTCTCGCCGATGAACCAGGCCGGGCGCAGCTCGAACAGGATGCGCCGCACTTCAGACCACAGGCCCGAGCCGGGGTCGTCGAGGCCTGCGCGTCGTCCGGCGAGGCTGTTGCCGGTGCAGGGCCGGCCTGCGGTGACGATGCCGCGTTCGGGGGTGAAGCCGGTCGCTCGGAGGTGGTCACGGGTCACCTCCCGCACGTCGGAGAACAGGGTGGTGTTGGGGAAGCGCGTGGCCAGGACCCGCCTGCAGGCGGCGTCGATCTCGACGGCGGCGGTCACTTTCACGCCCGCGCGCTGGAGTGCGAGGTCGAAGCCGCCGACCCCGGCGAACGGGGAGACGGCGGTCCGCATCTTGCTACCAGTTCCTTATTTCACCTATGTAAGATAGAGCCATGGCAGGAATTGAACGAGTCACACAGCCCACGTTGGACGTCCTCGAAGTGCTGGTGCAGGCCCAGCAGAACGGCGAGGAGATGCACGGCTGGGCCATCATGAAAGCCACCGGCCGTGCCGGTCCCACTGTCTACAAGGTCCTCGACCGGTTGGAGGACGCCCACTGGGTCAAGGGCAAGTGGGAAGAACTCGCCGACGACCAGCCCGGCCCGCGTCGCCGCTTCTACGAGCTGACCGGCGAGGGTGTGTCCGCCGCCCGCGCGCTCCTGGCCCAGCGGCGCCCGTCCGCGCTCACCGTCCGCCCGGTGCTCGACTTCGCACAGCTCGCCTGGCTGAACACGCTGCTGGCCGGAGGAGCTCGTTGAGCGGCTGGGAGATCATGTTCGCCTTCGTCGCGGGCCTGATCGTCAACGAGATGTGCGACGTCTCGCCATGGCTGGCGAAGAGACTCGTCTGGTGGTCCGCTCACCTTCGATATCAGAACCCCATGCGCGCAGAGGTTCGCGCCGAGGAGCTGATCGCACTGATCGACTCGCGGCCCGGCAAACTGCTCAAGCTGTTCACGGCCATCGTGTTCCTAGGCGCTGGCGCTGGGGTTCACGTCTGGGAGTACCAACGAGACCGACGAAGAGAAGCAAGGTACCGGAGAGACAACCCCTCGCTAGTTACTCTCACGCTCAAGAGCACGGTGAAACTCACCTGGGGCCGCCCCCGCAAGCCTTTCTTGGCCGCGGAGGAGTATTGGCGCCGTGTGACGCAGGGATTCCGGGGAGCCGCGGGAGGCGAACAGAGGAGCGGCGGTTGAGTGGGGTGACTGACACCGCCGCCCGCTGCGTTCATGTCGCGCGTGTCGCTGACCAGCGGTGACGCGCTGAGGAAGATCCTAAGCGACGCGCGAACGCGCCCACACCGTCATACCAGTGTGGGCGCGTTCGCATCTGTACGCGCAGCACAGGCGCGCGTGATCCATACCGAACACGGTCGAACACGCGCGACCTGCGAAGAATGCCCTACTCCAGGGACGTCGCCACCAACTGCGACGGGTCACGCTCCAGCTGGTCCCGCGCGTGGCCATCGTGATGCTGTTGACGAGAGGCGCGGGCTGGTGAAGACGCGCCCGTGACGGAACCCGATCTCCGTCCGGCGCGTTGGGCTCGGTGATGGACGAGATTCCTGGTTTGACGGAGTTGGTCGCGCGGCTCACCTCCGATGAGCACGGCTTCGTCGCCGTCCTCCCCGAACTAGACGGCGTCGAGGGGTTCGGCACCACCGCGCTGGCCGCCGCCGCCTGCCATATCCCGGAGGTGGCCGAGCATTTCGGCGACGGCATCGACTGGCTCACCGTCGGCGTGGCCCAGCCCCACGTCGTCGAGTCCCTCGTACGCGACCGGCTGGAGTCCTTCGGCGTCCCGTGGATAACGGCGGACGCCGAGCCCGAGTTCGAGGAGCCCGGCAGCGGCCTGCTCGTGCTCGACGGGGTGCGGACCGCCGAGCAGTTGCGCGCCTGCTTGAGCCTGACCTCGGATGTCACCGTGCTGGTGACCGCCAGGACCGCGGACATCCTGCCCGGACTGCCGTCGATCATCCGGCTCAAGGTCCCTGAGGGGGGCTGGCCCCTGCTCGCCAGGCTGTCCGGGTCGCTGGGGACATCGGTGGACGACGCGTTCGACCTCGCCGATCCGGCCGCCAGGGCCTACGCCGTACGGAAGGTCCTGGACGCCGGGCTGCCGTCGCTCTCGCCGGGGGCGCTGCCGCGTCTGCTGGAGCTCGGCGCCTTCGCCGCGGACAGCGACATCCCCGCGAGCGTCGTTCCCGCCGTGTGGCAGCGGACGGCGGGCCTGTCGAAGGGGGCGTCCGAGCGGCTGCTGGCCGAGCTGTGCGAGGCCGGGCTGGCGGATCTCCGCCCCGACCGCGACCTGCTGCTCGTACCCGACGTGGTCCGTGACTACCTGCGCCAGGCATCGAGCGGGGAGGCCGTCTCCCGCACCGCCAAGGCGCTGATCGGCACCTTCACGGACGTCGAGGAGACGGTCACGGACGAGGCCGTCATGTACTGCCTCGCCCACCTGCCCGACCACTACGTGGCGGCCGGGGAGGACCTGGCCGAGCTGGTGACCCAGACGGGCTGGATCGCGTCCAAGCTCGCCTCCCTAGGCATCGCCGCCGTCGACCGTGACCTGGCCAGGGCAGGCGCTCCCGAGGCGGAACGGCTGCGCCGTACGCTGGCCAGGAACGCGCATCTGTTCACCCACGGCGACCGCGGCGCGCTCCTGCCCACCCTCGCGGCCCGCCTGTACGGCGACGCCGGCGAGCTGCGCGAGATGCTCCACGCGGTCGGCGAGCCGTGGCTGGACTGCCTGTGGGCGCCGCCTGACCTGCCCCATCCGGCGCTCGTCCGGACGATGCGGCTCAACGACGAGCGGGTGACCCAGGTGGCCATCAGCCCGGACTCCACCTGGATAGCCGGCGCGAGCTGGGAGGGCAAGGCCAGGATCTGGAACCTCGACGGCAGCCTGCGCGCGACCCTCAGCGGTCACGAGGACGCCGTCTCCTCGGTCGCGATCTCCGCCGACGGGACGTGGCTGGCCACCGCGAGCTGGGACCGGACGGTACGCACCTGGCTGGCCGACGGCACGCCGATCGCGGTCATGGAGGCGGCCCACGGCGAGGTGCAGCAGGTCGCGATCGCCCCCGACGGCACCTGGATCGCCGCGGTGACCGACGACGGCAGCCTGATGGCGTGGAGCGACACGGGCAATCCGCTGTGGCGCGTGCAGGCGCAGGCCGACGAGCACTCGAAGATCGCCATCGGTGCCGGCAGCGCGTGGGTGGCGCATCCCTGCGAGGATGGCATCCGCGTCTGGAACAGGGACGGCACGCAGCGGTGCGCCGTCCCGCTGTCAGAGGATCTGCAGGTCGCAGAGGTCGTGGCCCATCCGCTTCGGGACGCGATCGTGGCACTCCACATGGACTCCCGCGCGCGTTGCTGGAGTCCGGAGGGGGCGATGGAGGGCGTGGTGGAACCCGCTCTCGACGACTGTTCCGACATGGCGATGTCGTCCGACGGCCGGTGGCTTGCCGCGTCCGCCGACCGCCCCGAGGGATTCGTCACGGCCAGGCTCGACCGGCCGCGAGAGGAGATGGGGTTCGTCGCCCGCCACGCCCTTGTGAACGACCTGGCCGTCAGCCGGGACGGCACGCTGCTGGTAACCGCGATCGAGCCCAGCACGATCCAGGTCTGGGACCCCGCCGGATTCCCTGCCAGGGGCGAGGACCACCGTCGCACGATCGCCAACGCTGTGGCGGTGGCCAGGGACGGCACCTGGCTGGCCACCGCGGGCATCGGGTTGTCCTTCTGGGATCCGGCGGGCGGCCGTCCCGCGACCGTGGCGGAGGACACCTTCTTCACCTCGGTGGCGATCTCGCCCGCCGGCCGCTGGCTCGCGACCGCCGACTCCGACGGCCTGGTCCGGCTCTTCGAGCGGGACGGCACGCCCATCAGGACGCTCAAGGTGTGCGACGACTGGGCCGACACGGTGGCCATCGCCCCCGACGGCTCGTGGCTGGCGGCCGGCGGCCGCGACGGCCGCGCCAGGCTGTGGTACGCCGACGGCACCCCACTGACCACCATCAAGACGTCGGTGGAGGCCGTGAAGCACCTGGCCATCGCCCCCGACGGCACCTGGATGGCCACGGCAGGCTCCGACCGGATGGACCTGTGGGACGCGCAGGGCAGGCGGCTGGCTCCCACGCTGGAGACGCCCTCGTTCGTCGGTGGCCTGGCCATGGCGCCCGACGGTGGGTGGGTGGCTGCCGTGCACTGGGACGGCGGCATCGCGCTCTGGGACAGGACAGGCGACGCGGTCGCGACATTGCCCGGCGACGAGGTGCTCTACACGGGCCTCGCGGTGAGCGCGTCGGGCGAGCACCTGGCCGCCACGGCCGACGACGGCACGCTGCGCGTGTGGGACGTGGCAGCCCGACGATGCGTCTCCATGATCAGGATGGACGGCGAGCTCCACGGCTGCGCCTGGTCACCACGCGGCGCGCTGTACGCGGCGGGCGATGCGGGCCTCTACGGCTTCGCCCTGCGTTCGCTTCTCACCGCACCGACCTGACCCGACCGCTCCCACGACCACCAGCACCGGTCACCGCCTGCCTACACGCTGAGGTCATTGGCCCGGCGGATCCTGCACCTCACCGCAGAGATCGATGACCTGAACACCCAGATCACCACCGTCATCACCGCCTGCTGCCCGGCCCCGCTGCCGGGCTCATGACGGACGCTCCGTATCGGCGGTGGCCGAGCCCGGCTCCTCCCCGGCGCCCTCGGCGAGCCGATGCGCAGGCTCCTGTCTGATGGCCGCGAGCTCGGCGCGGGTTGTCTCCGCTTCGCGCCGCGCAGCGTCGCGTTCGGCCTCGGTGCGAGCGAGCGCGACCGCCGCAGCGGTGGGTCTGATCGGCGGCCTGCCGGCGGGCGTGGGCCAGCTGCGCGCATGGCCGCTCTGCTTCGTCCGCGGAGCAGCCGCGCTCGGCGTTAGGAGCTGTTTCCTGGATCACGTGCGGAGCCAGATGACCAGGGCTGCGACCGTGACGGTTCCCAGGAACATGTAGGCGCGTTTGTCGTAGCGGGTGGCCACCGCGCGGAAGTTCTTGAGCCGTTGATCGCCCGCTCCACCACGTTGCGCTTCTTGTACCGCTCGGCGTCGAATCCGACCGGGCGGCCGCCCGCCGAGCCGCGCCTGCGCCGGTTGGCCCGTTGATCACGAGGCTCGGGGATGATGTGGCGGATCTTGCGCCCGCGCAGATAGCGCCGGTTGGC
>NZ_JBSGJX010000073.1:0-19791 GCF_053605785.1 Nonomuraea sp. NPDC003754 | reverse complement strand
GGGGCGACCGAGGGTCGCAACACGTTCGTGGTGACCGCGAAAACCCGCCTCACCTGGTGTGGCGGTCGCCCTTCGGGGCGACCGAGGGTCGCAACTTCCCTCCCGTGCAGGAGTACCTCGACTCGGCTCTCGTGGCGGTCGCCCTTCGGGGCGACCGAGGGTCGCAACGGCGGGTTGGTCGTCCGCAGGGACGGGTTCTGGCAGTGGCGGTCGCCCTTCGGGGCGACCGAGGGTCGCAACGCGGCGGTGGCGAGCACAGCGAACGCGTTCGCCTGTGGCGGTCGCCCTTCGGGGCGACCGAGGGTCGCAACCGGGAACGGGCCGCGCCACCTACGACGCGGCGCAGGGTGGCGGTCGCCCTTCGGGGCGACCGAGGGTCGCAACCTGGCGGGTGAGGGCTTGGCGGGCGAGTTGGGCGGTGGCGGTCGCCCTTCGGGGCGACCGAGGGTCGCAACTGGTCGCTGGACAAGCTCCGGTCCGGTGCGTGGGACGTGGCGGTCGCCCTTCGGGGCGACCGAGGGTCGCAACTTGACGGCGTCAAGGTTCGTGCGGTCGTTATCGCGGTGGCGGTCGCCCTTCGGGGCGACCGAGGGTCGCAACAGCAGGCGCTGGAGCTATGGGGAACGCCGCCGTGGGTAACGGTCGCCCTTCGGGGCGACCGAGGGTCGCAACCAGTAACTCCAGACGGACAGGGCCTTGGCCTCCTCGGTGGCGGTCGCCCTTCGGGGCGACCGAGGGTCGCAACGTCGAGGCCAAGGAATGGATCATCGCGAGCTTTGATCAGGTGGCGGTCGCCCTTCGGGGCGACCGAGGGTCGTAACTTGCCGGACTCGCTGTGCTTGAGGACGAGCTGCTTGAATGGCGGCCGCCCTCCGAGGCGGCAAATCCACGGCCAAGGACAGCGGAAGTGCGAAGAACGTGCAGGTCAACCCATTGCTGCAGCAGGACTGTAAATCCGTCGGCTTAGCCTACCCAGGTTCGAACCCTGGACCTGCCACAGCAGTACAAAGAGGCCCGTCACCAGCGGAAACGCGGTGACGGGCCTCTTCTGTTCACTCCGGTTGGTTACGGCTTCCTACGGCCGTTCACGGTTGATCGTTCCCACTCCGTTCCCACGGGATAAGTCACGAGTGGCGTCCCAGATGCGCTTCATAGCCGCGTCCTGCTGTAGTCGTCGGCACCTAAGAAGCAGCCGCTACCACAGCTTGGATCGCTGAGATCAGCTGTTGATCAAGCTTGCGGTGTGCGCCGCGGTGAGGTCGTCGTCATGGCGTCGGGCAGGGTGCGCGAGGAAGGCCGCGACGGTAAGAAGGCGCGGCCGGCCAGCCTGCCGAAGCGGACCAGCACGACCCGGCTGGAAGACGGCATCGCTCCGACGCCCCGCCCGGGGCGTTCCCGGCGTTCCTGTCGCTGATGCGGTCGGACCGGGCGCGGAACACGAACCCGACCACGAGCCCGCTGGCGACCCTTGTCTCGGACGGCTCCAACCACGCGCGGGCCAGCGACCCGGACTTCCAGGACGGGATGCTGCCGCTGGTGTTCCCGTTCCGTGGCGGTGGTGACGAGTTCAGGTCGAGGCCCGCATTCGAGGATCCCGCGTACGCGGTTACGACCGGCGGCTACCATCACGGGCTCGGCGTCCATCCCGGCTGGACGCCGCCGCCCTCGCTCCTTAGGCGCAACAACGGCAGCAAGGGAGACGGGCGCGAGCACGTCACTCCGACCACCGAGCACATGCGCACGGTCACCACGACCGGGCACCAGTCGCTGGTCACCGCCCCGTCCGGCCTGCCCATGCCCGAGACGCTGCTGATTGATGGCCTACTACGGCAACGGACGCGTGCAGGGCGTGAACGAGCCGGTTGGGACAGTGCCCACCCGCGATCGGTGGGCGCTGCTTACCTCAGACGGCCAGATCGATGTGTCGTCCATCCTGCGATGCTCAGGATTCCCGAGCTCCGGCGGGCGCAGTCGTTCCCTGACCACTACAAGGTCGTCGCCGACACCGCGCGCGACAAGGTCAAGCTCATCGGCAACGCGGTCCCGCCGCCCATGGCCGAGGTCCTGACCTGCGCCATCATCGAGGCGATTCTCGGCATCGAGCTGCCCAGGTTCGAGTACAGCCTCGCCGCCTGATAGCGGTAACGCAATCTGCCCAGCCGTGGCGGCGGCGGGGCAGATTGCGTTACCGCCGAAATGCTCACCCTTGAGGCGGTCCCGCTGTCAGGAGCCGCCCGCAGCGAGAATGGTAGGGCTGGCGACACTACGAATCGCGCCGCCAACTCCAGACGTGCGCTTGGCTGGGGATTCGGCGCCCGCACCCTACGTCAGGCACTGTTGCATGGTCTTCCGTCGCGAGCCCGTGATCGGGCAGACCCGGAGCTCGCGGCCTGTCTCGTCGACGACCTTCCTGCGTCCCAAGGGCCGCTCGAGCAGGACGGGCACTTCGACGCCACGGAGGATGTCGAGCACGGCAGGCGGCCACAACTCGTCCCGCCACATCTCCAGCAGCGTGCGCCCGGGGGGCGGGCAGGCGTCGCGAAGCACTATCCGAAGCCGAACACTCGCCTCGGACTCGACGGCTTCGACTTTGTCGGTCTGGAGACATGCCGAGTCGCTCGCCCCGCCGAAGACCTGCAGGATGAGGACCCGTCCTTCCACCATGACCGTGTCGATCCGCCCGGGAAAGGGCGGTTCGACCGGCCGGGACTCCCGCATGCCAGCCACCATGGAGACGGCGACGGCCAGCACCAGGAGGCAGCACATGCGCCACAGGAAGGACGGGCCCAGTGGGTTCATTTCTTGTAGCTATCCTTGCCGACGGCCTTCATCACGTCATGGATGTCGGTGAAGTAATTGATGCAGGTGACTGGACAGGGTTGTTGTCGGCGCTTTCGCTGCCGTGGTGAATTCCCTTGGCCACCACGTATCCATCGCTCTTGCGGAAGGTGTAGACCGGGGCGCCTGAGTCACCGTCGATCGTGCACCTTCCGGATTTCTTACCTACCTGAACCCAGCGTGTCGTGCTCTTCGCGGTCTCGAGCTTCCAGCCGATGTCGGTGACCTTGAAGCGGCAGATCTGCCCGTTGGACCGGGTATCCGGATCCGGGCTGGCGCCGCCAACGCAGTACTGATCGCTTTCTCGAGCGGGGACCGAAAATCGCCCGCCCACCCATTGCTTTTCGGACGAGTCCCTGTCACCGATGAAGATGGTGGGGCTCGTGGCCCGGCCAAGTACCGTCTGCATCAGGGACACGTCGCCATAATAGGTCGGCTGGTTCGGCAGTTTGATCGTGCCTTGACCGGCCACCCAGTTCGTCCATTCGACGACACCGGCGCTCGTGATTCCGCCAGACGCAACGCAGTGCCCGGCGCTCACCATGAGGTTGTCGGCCGCCGTCCCCATGGCGAATCCGGTCGTGCACGCCCCGAGTGGGGTGCCGTCGGGCTTGGAGGAAGTGAACTTGTGATCAGTTGTAGTCGGAGGGTCGTTTCGGCAAGGTCTCATAGACTTCCGACGACGTTTGTCAAGGGACAGTGGGAGTTCCCTGCCGGCGGAAAGTTGATCTTCCCTGGCCGGTACCGCCGGAGCCGGTGAAGTCGCCGCCGCCGACGGGCGGGACCGGGGGCGGTGCCGGTGCGGCGGGTGCTGCATCGTCTCCGGTTCGACGATGTCGGCCCCGAGAGCGCGGCCGTAGCCGCGGTTTAGGAGCACCGGTTCGCGATGCCGCTTGGCTGCAGCCCGTCACGTGAAGCGGCGCCGCCCGGCCAGTTGATCGCCGCCATCCCGGTGATCATCCTGTTCGCGCTGGTCGAGCGCAAGGTGGTGGGCGGACTGACAGCCGGATCGATCAGATAGGAACAGCCTTGGTAAAGTCCTCCGCGATCACTTAACGATCTCGGAGGACTCCTTGAAGCTGCGCACCATCGCCGCCGCCGCCGTTCTGGGCGCCGGCGTTCTGGTCGGTACGGCGAGCCCCGCGTCGGCCGCCACCTGCTCGGGCACCCACCTGGACAACTGGCCCATCAAGGGCGGCTACATCGCCGTCTACTACAACTCCTCGACCGGCTACAACTGCGCGATGACCTACACCAACACGCCTGGCGTCTCGCAGTACATCCGAGTGACCCTCGGGGTCGAGGGCGGCGCGTCGAAGACCGACGCCCAGTACTACAAGTACTACGCGGGCCCCGTCAGCGTGTACGCCAGGGGCAAGTGCATCGAGTTCTACGGCCAGGTCGGCTCCAGCAACCCGCTGGAGGGCGTCGGAAACGCCTACTGCGGCTGAATTGATCCGTTGCACGCCGTGCGTCTCCAGCCCTGACGTCTGAGCATGCGCCTTGACCTGTAGCGTGCGGGGCTGACCAGATCAGCCACCGCGCTCGATCCGGCAATTGCGTCGATCGTTCTTGTGAGGCGTCGTCCCAGGTCAGCACTGTGGAGGACTGCGCCCTCGTGATGATGTGCCCTTCGGATGTGGCCGTCGTTCTCCGGATTCTTCCGAGAAGGCCCGGCTCCCGCAGTGGACAACACCGTTACGGGGGATGCTTCTCGCGCCGGTCGCCGAGGAGGGCATCAGCCTCGGTCAGGACGATCCACAGCGCCGGTTCGCTGGTCCGGACGAGCGCTGGGAAGCACACATCACGGCCCTCCCGATTTTCCCGGGGGGCCGTTGTCTTGATCGAACTTCCGGACAACGCGAAGCGCCGCCAGTCGGGTGCGGCGGCGCCGCCGACCCCGCCCGCCACCATGCTCAGGTGGCGGGCCGGCTCGTGAGCGCGGGTCATGCTGATCTTCTGCAGACAGCGATGAATGCCCGCTGGCGACGGCAGGACCATCCGCAACGCGGTCCGCGGTGTCAGCAGGGGCAGTGCACGCGCCCCGGGGACTCCGGCAGGCCGGTGTACACCGCGACCTCGGCCGGCAAGGTCGTCACCAAGGGCGTCCACAGCGGGACCCGGGGTGGCGGCAGCGACGGTCGGGGCGGAGCGCTAGTACTTCACCGGCATCTGGGATACGTATTACGCCTTCCCTGGTCAGCGTTCAGCGCGGGCTTTCCCCCGCCTCACCGGCTCATCGGCCAGTGGGGCGGCGGTGCTGGACATCCATGCGCCTCGTGGAACACCTTGAGGTAGGCGCGATCAGTCATGAGCCCACCGCGTGGGCCGATGAAGATGCGCCCGTACGGGACCGGTCCCGAGCTTCTCGATGTGCTCCCGCAGCAGGGCGCACAGCTCAGGATGGATCGGGACGGGGCGAGTCTCCCCCCACGGCTCTGTGCTTGTAGCCCGCGCCGCTCTCGGACCTGGCCGCTGTTCGTTCAACGACTCTCGGTTCGAGCGTGCCCACACGATCGGTCCGGGCGGCGCACGTTGCCGGTTCCACTTCCGCCGCACCGGCACGGACCAGGTGACGTGATCTCCCAGGTGCCCGGCTCCCGGACAAGGAGGCCGGGCGCCTGGTCGTGCCGCCACCCGGGCCGTGCGGCGCGCTCGCTCAGTCGCGGGTGACGTCAAGCTTCTTCGCCGAACCCCTCGCCGCCCTGACTCCCATCCAATGAGACTTGCGCCGGTTTGTTTAGAGCGTAAGCTTACGTTCTAAACAAACTGGAGGCACAGCCATGCACACCCTTGCCCTCGTCACCCCGCTCGTCCTGGTCGCCTACCTGGTCGTGACCGAATGGGTCCCGATGTTCCCGTTCAATGACCTGCAGTCCCAGACGGTGAAGGAGCGGCTCGCCATGGCCGCGATCAACTACCCGATCTTCATCGCGATCGCCGTCGCGGTGGCGCTGAACGCGGGCACCGTCGCGCTGGTCCTCAGCGTGCTGACGATGATCGGCCACGTCACGAGCTGGTGGCTTCCGTACTTCGGGTTCAGCTTCGCCGCCCAGCGCGAGGCCTACCAGCGGGAATACGCCCGCACCTGGAAGATCCTGCCCACCGAGGGCCGCGACGTGGTCATCGACGTGCAGCACATGGTGGTGGGCGTGCTGTGCCTGATCATGCTGGTGAGCGTGACCTTCACTACGCTGGCCTGATGAGCGCTCCTGGGCAATCGCGAGGCGGGCGGCCTGCCGTACTGAGCAGAGAGAAGATCATCGCAGCCGCGCTGGCCGTGATCGACGCGGACGGTCTCGAAGCCCTGTCCATGCGCAAGGTCGGCGAACGGCTCGGCGTCGAGGCGATGTCCCTGTACCGGCACGTGCCCAACAAGGCGGCGATGCTTGCCGCCGTCGTCGACCACCTGGCCGCCCAGGCCGCCGTGCGCCTGCCCGCGGCCACCGCCTGGACCGATGCCCTGCTGGACTTCGGACACCACTACCGGCAGGTCCTGCTCACGCACCCCGCCGCGGTTCCGCTGCTCGCCACCCACCCGGTCAGTCCTGAGGTCGGCGAGCAGTTGCTCGGCCAGATCCTCGCGACCGTCGACCTGGGTGAGACCTCCCTCGAGGACGTCCAGCTCGCCTTCCAGTCGGTGGCCGTCTTCACCCTGGGGCACGCCCTGGCCCAGGTCGGCACACCGCCCGGTCGGCGCGAAGCCCCCCAGCAGGCCGACGCCGGCTACTACGACACCTGGTTCGAGACGGGCCTGTCAGCCCTGCACAGGGGTTTCATGGCGGCACACCCCACCCGTCACGGCTAGCGCTACGGCCTGCACGGACTTCGAAGGTTCAGACCGGTTGGAGACGTCGGATCCACAAGATCGCTCCGCGTGGAGACTCGTCGAAGCGGAAGGCCGGCCCGCGCCACTCCCTAGGGCCATTCCAGGAGGCGGGCGCCGAGCACGGCGGTTTCCAGAGTGAAGCGCTGGGTGGGCTCGTCAGGTGAGAAGCCGGTCAGGCGGCGGATGCGTTCCAGCCGGTAGGTGACGGTCCTGGTGCTGATGCCCAGCCGGCGCGCGGCCGCCGCCTGGTTGCCGTGCGCGGCGAAGATCGCCTCCAACGTCTCCAGCAGCGGCTCATGGCCCCCGCGCGCCTGCAGCAGAGGGCTGAGCACGCTGGTCACCAGATCCTCGATCGCCGCCCGGTCGCGTAGCAGCACCGGGAAGACGAGCAGGTCGGCGGCCCTCACCACCTGCGCGCGGATGCCCAGCTTGTCGGCCAGTTCCAGTGCTCCCGCCGCCTCGCGAAAGGACGCGACCACCCCGCCGGGCCCACGCTTCGGACGGCCCACCCCGAGCCGCCAGCCGTCGGCGAACCGGGCCCGCACGTGGTGGGAGAACTCTCCCACCGCCGCGGGAAGCGTCGCGGGGACCACGCACACCAACAGCCCGTCACGCACGGCCACCAGCACGTTGTGCGAACCGAACCTGGCGATCAGGTCGCGCTCGATGCGATCCGGGTCGCCGTCCGACATGCCGCGGGCGACCGCCACCATGTACGACTCGGCCAGCCGGAGCCCGAAGCGCTCCGCCCGCTCGGCCAGCCGTTCCGCCCTGCCCTGGAGCAGGTCGTCGACGAACTCCCGCCGGGCCAGCTCCTCGCTGCGCCAGGCGGCCAGCTGCGCGCCCTCGTACCCTTCCATCAGAGCCGCGACCGCCCTGCGCAGCGCGGCCGTGCCTTCAACAGCACGCAACGCCTCGTCGATCAGCACCCGCAGCGGGACGCCCTGTTCGGCGGCGCGTTCGCCGGCCGCGCGACACTCCTCGAGCGTCGCGCGGCCGGGCAGCCGTCCCGTCGCGGCGTGCTCGGCGAGCAGCCGTGGGAGCGGGTCCTCCATCAGACTCCTACGTCGCGCCTGTCGAAGGCGAGAACCGCGGTGAGCGCCAGTACGGCCGCCGCTCCCGCCAGCACAAGATAATCACCCAGCGGGAAGCCCTGGTAGAGCGGCCTGCCCTCGGCGTAGTAGTGGAACGGCGAGACCCACTTGAGCCAGGAGATGGCATCGACGTTCCTGCCGACGGTGATGACCATGTAGCCGGCGACTCCCCACACGCCGACCACCGTCATGGCCAGCGCCTTGCGTCCGGTCATCGCGCCCACGGTCAACGTGAGCGCGCCGAAGAACAGGGCGAGGAGGAACACGCCGGTGTGCGCGGCGAGGATCCGGTCGACCCCTACGCCGAGGTCGATGGACCGGGCGACGCCGACGACGACCAGGAAGGTGATCGCGGTGATCGTGAGCAGGGCGATCAGCAGCCCGACGAAGCGGTCGAGCACCAGCCGCTTGCGGTCGATGGGCAGCGTGACGGTCAGCTCCAGCGTGCCGGACTCCTCAGGCTGCGCGATCGCCCGGTTGCCCAGGATCATCGCGCAGACGATGAACATGAGCGGGACGAGCAGCTGGTAGACGACCGTCTGCAGGTAGCCGGTCGCGGTGGCGATGTCCTCCATTCCGCCCAGGATGTCCCTGAGCGCTCCAGGGGCCTTGGCCAGCGCCTGTTTGCTGAGGGTCTCGGGATCTTCGCGCATGCTGTCGTAGATGCTGATGTACATCGTCAGGAAGAGGCTGATGCCGACGGTCCAGCCGATCAGTGCCCGGCGGTACTCCCCGAGCGTCTTGGTGATCACGACACCTCGCTGTAGTAGGTCAGGAAGATCTCTTCGAGGTCCGGCTCCGCGCTGACCATGTGCACCACGGTGAACCGGGCGGCCGCCTTGATCAGCGCGTCGGGGCGGCCGTCGATCGTGCACGACAGCGCCGCGCCCTCGACCTTCAGGTCTCGTACGCCCGGCAGGGCAGCGAACGCCTCGGGCGGCACGGGCGCGTCGAAGTGGAACTCCACGCGCCGCACCGCCTTCTCCCGCAGCGCGGCCACGTCCTCCACGGCCACCAGGCGGCCCTCGCGCACGATGCCGACCCGGTCGGAGACCTGCTCGACCTCGGCCAGCACGTGGGAGGACATCAGCACGGTCCGGCCGGACCTGCGCACCTCGCGCACCATGGCCAGGAACTCCCGCTGCAGTAACGGGTCCAGCCCGCTGGTCGGCTCGTCCAGGATGAGGAACTCCGGTTCGTGCATGAACGCCTGGACCAGCCCGACCTTCTGCTTGTTGCCCTTGGAGAGCTTGCGCATCTGCACCGACAGGTCGGCGTCCAGCCGTTCGGCCAGCTCCTCGATGCGCGCGCTCGGCACGCCGCCCCGGATCCTGCCCAGGAAGCGCAGGTAGTCACGGGCCTTCTCCCGCCCCTCCAACACCAGCTCGCCGGGCAGGTAGCCGATCCGGCTCCGGACCCCGTGCTCGCGGGAGTCCGCGCCCAGCACCCGCACCGACCCTCTGGTCGGCCTGATCACGTCGAGCAGCAGCCTGATCGTCGTGGTCTTGCCCGCGCCGTTGGGCCCCAGGTAGCCGAAGACCTCGCCGGGCCGGATGTCGAGCGTCAGGTCCTCGAGACCGCGGCGTTCGCCGTAGTACTTGGTCAGCCCTTCGGCCTCCACCACTGCAGTCATGACGGAATGGTCCCGTGCGCGGCGCCCGGCGTCATGTGAGTACTCCGGCAGGCTCGCGAAGCCTTCGTTTCCGTTTCCCGGCAATACTGCCGCCTCCTGGAGGCGGCCGACGCGGCGTCGGCCGGCAACCCGCGTCCCGATCGAGACCTTCACGGCCCGACGTCTTCTTGATGTGCGACTGCCGGCGCCGTCGGCTGCTCGACCAAGCTCCTGACCGAAGACCCTCGAATGTCACTCTCCGTGATGATGCGAATTCGGCCATTGACGCGTTCTTGACACCTCAGCACGACAAACAGGCACGAAGCGACAAGTAGTGTGCATTCGTCAGCTGAGAGCGATGTATCGGGTGCCGAAAATGGTCAGGATGAGGCAACCCGCCTCCGCACCGGGAACTCCGCTACGGACGTGGCTGCTCGAGGGTCTGCAGACCGATCGCAAGCAGATCGAGCACGGCCCGCACGCCAAGCATCCCTGGTGGCGGGTGATGTGCCTGACCGGCGTGGACTATTTCTCCACACTGGGCTACCAGCCCGGCATCGCCGCCCTGGCGGCCGGACTGCTGGCGCCGCTGGCCACGCTGTTCCTGGTCGGCCTGACTCTGCTGGGGGCGCTGCCGGTCTACCGGCGGGTGGCCGAGGAGAGCCCCTACGGGCAGGGCTCGATCGCGATGCTGGAAAAGCTCGCCCCCCAGTGGTGGGGCAAGCTGTTCGTACTCGCCCTGCTCGGCTTCGCGGCCACCGACTTCGTCATCACGATGACGCTGTCAGCCGCCGACGCGACCGCGCACATCCTGGAGAACCCTTTCGCGCCACACTGGCTTGAGGGCCAGCGTGTGCCGGTCACGCTCTTCCTCCTGGCCCTGCTCGGCGGGGTGTTCCTCATGGGGTTCACCGAGGCGATCGGCATCGCCGTCCTGCTGGTCTTCGTCTATCTAGGGCTCAACGCGGTCGTCGTGACCGTGGCGATCCTGCATGTGCTGGACAACCCGGACGTCGTGGTGAGCTGGCAGAACCTGCTGAACGCCGGCTACAGCAGCCCCCTGGCCATGATCGGCCTGTCGCTGCTGGTGATGCCGAAGCTCGCGCTGGGCATGTCCGGCTTCGAGACCGGCGTCGCGGTGATGCCCGTGGTCAAGGGCGACATCCAGCAGCGGATCAAGGGCACCAAACGGTTGCTCACCACGGCCGCGTTGATCATGAGCGTCTTCCTGATCCTGAGCAGCTTCGTCACCACCGTGCTGATCCCCGCCGCGGAGTTCCAGCCGGGCGGCAAGGCCAACGGACGCGCGCTCGCCTATCTCGCCCACGGTTTCCTCGGCGACTGGTTCGGCACCGCCTACGACGTCAGCACCATCGCCATCCTGTGGTTCGCCGGCGCCTCGGCGATGGCCGGGCTGATCAACCTGGTGCCGCGCTATCTGCCCAGGTACGGCATGGCGCCGGAGTGGACCGGCGCGGTACGCCCCCTCGTCCTCATCTTCTCCGCGATCGCGTTCGCCATCACGATCATCTTCGACGCCAGCGTGGAGGCTCAGGGCGGCGCGTACGCCACCGGCGTGCTGGTGCTCATGCTGTCGGCCGCGGCGGCGGTGACGCTGTCGGCCCACAAGCTCGGCCAGCGGTCGGCCCGTGCGGGTTTCGGGCTGATCACAGGCGTGCTCGCCTACACGCTGGTCGACAATGTGTTCGAACGGCCCGACGGTGTCAAGATCGCCTCGTTCTTCATCGCCGCGATCATCATCACCTCGCTGATCTCCCGAGCCACCCGCTCAACCGAGCTGCGCGTCACCGATGTACACCTGGATCCGCTGGCCGAGCAGTTCGTCAACGAGGCCTGCGGTGACATCCACGTGATCGCCAACGAACCCCACAAACGCGACCAGAGAGAGTACAACGACAAGCTGCGCGAGACCTGGCTGAACCACCGGCTGCGCAGTTCGGAGCCGGTCCTGTTCGTGGAGGTCACCGTGCCCGACGCCTCGGAGTTCGAGACCGAACTGCACGTCAAGGGCGAGGAACGCTACGGCCACCAGATCCTGCGGATCGAGAGCTCGGCCGTGCCCAACACGCTGGCCGCGCTGCTGCTGTACCTGCGTGATCGCACCCGCGGTGTACCGCACATCTACTTCCACTGGGCCGAGGGCAACCCGGTCGTGGGCATGCTGCGCTACCTGGTCTTCGGCGGCGGGGACGTGCCTCCGCTGACTCGCGAGGTGCTGCGCAAGGCCGAGCCGGACATCGAACGGCGCCCTCACGTCCACGTCGGCTAGCGAGGATTCCCGTCGAGTCCTCGCTACCGGGTGGAAGTCGCTGGGGCATGCCGCGTTGGCGTTCCGGTGAAGACGTCCTCAATGCGTGAGGCCGCGTTGGGGTGTCGCGGCCTGGGGGCGGGTCAGGGATGGCAGATCGGGTCGGCGGCGGGGAGGGTGCCGGTGGCCAGGTAGGCGTTGACCTTGGCGTCCACGCAGGCGTTGCCGTATTCACCGTAGATCCCGTGGGCGGTCGTGCCGCGCAGGGTGAGCAGGCGGGAGCCGGTCAGCGCCCGGTGCATGGCCTTGCTGCCCTCGTAGGTGGTGGCGGTGTCGCCGGTGGCGGACACGATCAGCGCGGGGGTGGGGTTGGCGACGTGGGTGAGGCGCTCGCGCGGGTGGTTCGGCCAGAAGGCGCAGGGCCAGATGTTGTTCTTGAGGGGGCCGAAGAGGGGGTGGCGCGCACGGCTGCGCTGGACGTCGTTCCAGTAGACGTCGGGGTCGCGCGGCGCGGCGCGGTCTCCGCAGATGATCGCGGCGGCCGGGCTGGCGAGCGGGGAGCCGGCGCTGGTCAGGACGAACGTGAGGAATCCGGCGAGTTCGGGGCCGGGGTCGGCCGGGCGGCCGTGCGCGGCCTCGTTCAGGGTCCGAACGGTGGAGGTGAACTCCGCGCGGGCCGCGGGGCGGTCGTCGCCGGAGCCGATGGAGAGGATGTACGGGACCGCCTGGTCGTCCACCTCGTGCGGTCCGACGCGCAGCGGGCGGTCCTGCGCGGCGTCGACGACAGCGTTCACGGTGGCGAGCACGCGAGCGGGGGTGGCGCCGAGGCCATAGGTGCCGTGACGTTCGGCAGCCCAGGCCGCCCAGCCGCGCAGCGCGCGTTCCGCCTCGTCTTCGGTGCCCTGCGTCGCCCTGGGGCCCCACGTGTTCGGGTCGCCCGCGCTGTCCAGGACCACGCGGTCGGTGCGGCCGGGGAACATCTGGGTGTAGACCGCGCCCAGGTAGCTGCCGTAGGAGTAGCCGAGGAAGGAGATCCGGCGCTCCCCGAGGACGCGGCGTACGAGGTCGATGTCGCGGGCCGTGTCGCGCGTGTTGGCGTACGGGAGCACGTCGGCGTGGCGCCGGGCGCAGCGCTCGGCCAGGTCGTGCTGCACCGCCACCTGCTGATCGAACCGGGCGCGGGTTGGACCGGCCGAGCGGAGCCACAGGCCGATGGGCCAGCCGCAGTCGAGCGGCGTGCTGCGCCCGACGAAGCGCGGGTCCAGGCCGACGAGGTCGTAACGGGCGGCGACGTCCTTCATGGCCGCGCGCGTCCGCAGCGGCATGCCCAGCGTGCTCTCGCCGGGGCCACCGCTGTTGAGGACCATGGTGCCGATGCGATGGGCGCGGTCGGTGGCGGGGAGGCGGGACAGCGCGAGTTTGATGGTGCGGCCACCGGGCCTGGAGTGGTCGAGCGGGACGGTGAGCTCCGCGCACCGTGCGCCTGCCCGGTCGAGTTCCCTGCCGACGGCGTCGTCGGAGCCCTGGGCGCAGTGCTTCCAGTCGAGCGGTGGGAGCGGGCCGCCGTCGGCTCTGGCCGGGGGCGCGATGGCGGCGGACAGGGCGATCAGGGCGAGGACCGGGACCAGGCGTCTGCGGGTCCGCGCACATGTCGGTTTCATGGTCAGGGACGCTATTTCGGCTGGACGTCCGGGACGATACCGCTGGCCGCACGCGCGCTGGTACAGCCCGCTGTAGTGCCCGGCGGAGGCCGGTGACGGATAATGATCGCCGTACGGCGTCGTGAGGAGGTGCGCATGCGTGACCGTGCGTTCTCCGGCTCGCTCTACCTGCTGGGCACGTTGGCCACGGCCGTGGTCACGGCGCTCGCGTTGCCGGTGCTGCTCGCGCCGCCGGCGGCGCGGGGCTGGGCGGACTGGCACCGTCAGCGGGCCGGCAGGCTGCTCGGCGTTCCGGCCGACGGACGGCCGGGCGGGCGGCGGGATCTCGCCTGGGCGCTCGCGCACGTCGCCGTCGGGTTCCCGCTCGGGCTGGCCGCCCTGATATGCCTGGGCAACATCCTGGTCGCCGCGGTGGCGTCGACATTGTGGTGGGCGTTTCCCGCCGACGCGCGTCCCACCCTGTTGTCGTTCTTCGATGTCCATGTGGGCGATTGGCAGACCGCGCTGGTCGGGGGCTCGGTTCAGATCGCCGTCCTCGGTGCGGCGGCCTGGTGGGTGCTCCCGACGTTGGCGCGCCTCCACGCGCGGCTGTGCCTGGCGGTGCTCGCGCCGTCGGCCCGCGAGCGGCTCACCGAGCGGGTCGACGTGCTGACCAGGAGCCGGGTCGGCGTGGTCGACGCCCACGGCGCGGAGCTCCAGCGGATCGAACGCGATCTGCACGACGGGACGCAGGCGCGCCTGGTGGCCATCGCCATGCAGCTGGGCATGGCCAGGGAGTCACTCGCCGATGACCCGGACACGGTCGCGGCGCTGCTCCAGCGGGCGCACGAGACGGCGGAGGAGGCGATGGTCGAGCTCCGGACGGTGCTCCAGACGATCTACCCGCCGATCCTCGCCGACCGCGGGCTCGAGGGGGCGCTGACGGCGCTGGCTACCCGGTCGAGCGTGCCGGTCCACGTCGAGCTCGCCGATCTGGGCGCGCTCCCGGCGGCCGTGGAGGCGGTTGCCTACTACGTGATCGCCGAGGCGCTGACGAACGTGACCAAGCACGCCACCGCCACGCGGGCGGCCCTCCGGATCGAACGCGCCGACGACGTGCTGTCCATCGAGGTCACCGACGACGGGAGGGGCGGCGCCGACGAGGCGCGCGGCACCGGGATCCCCGGGATACGCCGGCGGGTCGCCGCCCTGGACGGCGCGGTCCGCCTCGACAGCCCGCCGGGCGGCCCCACCACGCTCGCCGTCCAGGTGCCGTGCGGGCCGTGATCGCGGAGGACGACGTCCCCTCTCCCGTGATGCTGAATGCTCAGTCGGTCGTGGCCCCGGGCGCGGTGGTGGCGAGCTGTGCTTCGTGGTCCTGCCTGACCTTGCGCAGGAAGTCCACCGTCCACAGTGGCACCGAGGGCAGCGCGAGCGCGAGGATCAAGAACAGCCCGGCGAAGGGCAGGGCCCACAGGTAGACGACGTGGATCGAGTCGGCGACGGCCTGGGAGACGGTCGTGTGAACGGCGGGCGGCAGCGCGGCCCCCTCGGACATTGCCTGGCGCGCGATCTCCTCGGCTGATCCAGGAAGCGCAGGCGCCTGTTGCTGCAGCTCGTAGGTCAGCCGGCGCACCAGGATGGTGCCGAACAGGGCGGTGCCGAGCGCGCCGCCCATGGAGCGGAAGAACATCGCGGCCGCGGAGGCGACGCCGAGGGACCGCGGCTCGGCGGAGTTCTGCATGATGAGGACCAGGAGCTGGATCGCGCAGCCGATGCCGGCACCGAGCACCAGCATCTCCAGCGCCATCAGCCACGCGGGGGTGCGGGCGTCGAGCTGGGTGAGCGCGGCGAACCCGGCCAGCGCGAGCACGGCGCCTGCGACGGGGAAGGCGCGGTAGCGGCCAGTGGCCGACACCCGGCGGCCGACGGCGGTCATCGTGACGACGACCCCGAGCATGAGCGGGGTCAGCGCCAGCCCGGACAGTGAGGCGTTCATGCCGCGCACGGCCTGGAAGTACTGCGGCAGGAAGACCACCGCGCCAAGCAGCAGCATGCCCAGTACCAGCGAGGCGGGAACGGCGACGGCGAAGGCGCGGGCGCGGAACAGGCCGAGGGGGAGCACGGGGTTGGCCGCGCGGCGCTGCACGGCGGTGAAGGCGACCAGCAGGACGACGGCAGCCGCCAGCAGGCCGAGGATCTGCGCGGAGTACCACGCATGGTCGCGTCCGCCCCAGACGGTGACGAGCATGACGCAGGTGACCGCGCCGACCAGCAGGGCCGCGCCGAGCAGGTCGACACGCCCGCGGACCGGGGTGTGGGCGACGGTGAAGAACCGCGCGACGAGCAGCAGCGCGATCAGGCCGATCGGCACGTTGATATAGAACACCCAGCGCCAGTCGAGGTAGTCGGTGAACAGTCCGCCCAGCAGCGGGCCGCCGATGCTGCCGGCGGCGAACACGGCCCCGCTGTAGTTGAGCGCCTTGCCGCGTTCGTGCAGCGGGACGAGGTCGGCGATGCCGGCGCTGCCCAGCCCGACCAGGCCGCCGCCGCCCAGTCCCTGGACGGCGCGCAGCGCGATGAGCGTCCCCATGTCGGGGGCCAGTCCGGCCAGGATGGAGGAGACGATGAACACGCTCATGGCGATCAGCGCCATACGCCGCCGGCCGTACATGTCGCCGAGCTTGCCGTACAGCGGAGCGGTGGCGGTGGTGGTCAGCAGGTAGGCGCTGACCACCCATGCGCTGGCCGACAGGCTGCCCAGATCATGGGCGATGGCGGGCAGAGCGGTGGCGACGATGGTCTGGTCGAGGGTGCTCAGCAGCATGCCCAGGGCCAGACCCGCCATGGCGAACCCGTTGCGGGGTACGAGGTTGGTCTTCGTCATGCCGACCACCCTGCGACTTGAAGCGTGCTTGAAGTCAAGCGGGCGGCTGCGGGCGGGCGGAGCGGACGAAGCGCTGGAAGTCCGGGCAGTCGACCAGCGGGTCGTGCAGGCAGACGGAGGCATGCAGAAGGCTGTCGCGCATGAGGGCGAGCTGGGCGATGCGCTCCTCCAGGTCGGCCGCCTTGGCCTGGAGGCGTGCGCGCAGCGCGCTGTCGGTCGGTTTGGCGGCGAAGAGCTCGGCGATCTCCGTGAGGGTGAACCCGGCGTTGCGCGCGGAGGTGACCAGCGCCAGGCGGTCCACCGTCGCCGGGTCATACGTACGGCGCAGCCCGTTGCGGCCGGTCGCGCCGATGAGGCCCTTCTGCTCGTAGAAGCGCAGCGCTGAAGGCGCCAGTCCCGAGCGCTTGGCGACCTCGGCGATGTCCAGCAGGCCCTCGTCCATGATCCTCCTTGACTTGAAGCGCACTTGAAGTTGCAGCATATGTCGCATGACGAACAACACGCGCGACCGCGTCCGCACCCTGGGCCTCAACCACGTCAACCTGGTCGTCGCCGACGTCGACCGCTCGGTCCGCTTCTACACCGACAGCCTCGGCATGGAGATCGGCGGCGTCACCCCGGAGATCACCTTCCTCACCACTCCCGGTACCGGTGACCAGCTCGCGCTGCAACAGGCCGGCGGTGACCTCGACCGCGCCACCGGCAAGACCCGGACCGCGGGCGACTCCGGGGGCGTGGACCACATCGGCTTCGACGTCGCCGACGCCGCGACGCTCCAGACGCTGATCGACCAGATCCACGGCGGCGGCGGCACGCTGCTCATGCAGTTCCCCGACGAGAACGGCCTGCCCACCGCCTTCGTCACCGACCCCGACGGCTACGTGCTCCAGCTCACCGCCCGCCGCGCCTGACGTCCTGTTCACCGTCCTCGGGCTGAAGCTGCTCGGGGGACGGCATCGGCATCCTCGCCCCCTGATCAGAAATCCCACCGGGACCGGTTGCCAAGCGCGATCGAGTGTGGCCCGCGGAAGCGTGCGCAAGACACTAGCTGGTACGCCGGGTGTTCATCCCGTTGACGGCCGCGGGGCCGCCGGATCGCGAGATGTCGTCGAGGTGGCCGAGGACTTCCGAGGGGAGGTCGAGGGCCAGGCCGGCGAGGTAGCCGCGGAACTGGTCGAGGGTGCGGGGTCCGATGATGACGGAGGTGAGGCCCGGCCGCTGCCGTACCCATGCCAGAGCCACAGCGGCCGGTGACATGCCCAGATCGGCGGCGGCCCGCACGACGTGGTCGGCGATCACGAGGCTGCTCGCGTTGAGCAGGCCGTCGGCCCAATCCCTGGCCATGGATGAAGGGGAGGCCGGCAGCCGGCCCATCCGAGTATCCGCCTGCGCGCACGAACGCTGGACGTTCTCTTCGACGGCTTCAGGAGCGGGAGCTGAGCCGGAGAGAGAACATCCTCCAAGACCGCGCCTGGTAGATCGGCCGCCGCGGCTACGTCCGCGGCGGCCACCACTCCGTCCTCAACGCGCGGATGCGTGAGCCGGGCGCCAAGTGGGGCCCGGCCGGCGCGCTCCGCGGGTCGGCCCCGCCAAGAAGACTCAGGCCGTAGGGCCGGTGCTCGCCCACTGGCCCGCCTGGCCGAGATCGACCACGTCAAGACCGAGGGCCGCGGGGTCGCCACGCGGTTGGCCGGTGGTGGGGTCGAGGGGTGCGGGGCACGACCCGGGGGTCGGCGGCGGCTACGACCGGACGCTGGAGCGGTCTCGCCAGGCGGCGGACAGCATCTGGCCAAGGGTCAAGGTGCTGAGGCCGAACATCAGGACGCCCAGGGGGACATGGAGCGAGGTCATGCCCGCGATGCCCAGCGCGACCTGCGCCGACGCGAGGACGAGGAAGCCGGTGGCGTACAGGATGGGACGGGGTGTGCCGCCACCCGGGCGCCAGGCCAGGACCGCGGCGAGCAGGTACAGCATCGTCGTGCCGTACATCACGGGTGATCCGATGTGGTGCAGCTCGGTGTCGTGGGACGCGAACAGCATTCCGGCGGTGGCCGCCTGGAAGAAGATGCTCACGGTCTGCACGGCGACCGCGATCTTCAGGAAGGTGCGGCCGCCGTGCGCTGCCGTCGTCTGTCCGGTCATGGTGCGTGGTGTCCCTTTGCTGGCGGGCGGCAGTGGATGAGTGGTGTTTCGGTGGTCCGGTTTCTTCATCGCAGGGTGAGCGGGGTCTCGGAGGCGACGCGGGTCAGCTTCTGCGGGTTGCGGACGTAGTAGAGGCCGGTGATGCGGGCGTCCTCGACGCGCATCGCCAGGACGCCGTCGAGCTCGCCGTCCACGCGGATGATGAGTGCCGGGTTGCCGTTGACCACGGTGGGGTCACCGGTGAGCGTGAACCGGGCCTTGCCGAGGCCGCCGACGATGAAGCGGGCCACCTTGCCGGCGCCGGTGATCGGCCGCGGCGCGGCCTGCTTGATGCCGCCGCCGTCGCTCACCAGGACGACCTCGGGGGCGAGCACATCAAGGAGGGCCTGCAGGTCCCTGGTCTCGAGCGCGGCCTGAAATGACTCCAGGGCCGCCCGAGCCTGGCTCGGGGAGACCGCCTCGCGGGGGCGGCGGGCATCGACGTGCCGGCGGGCGCGGTGCGCGATCTGCCGGACGGCCACGGGGCTCTTGTCGACGGCGGCCGCGATCTCCTCGTAGCTGACGTCGAAGACCTCGCGCAGCACGAAGACGGCACGCTCGGTCGGCGAGAGGCTCTCCAGGACGAGCATCAGCGCCATCGACACGCTCTCGGCGAGCTCGGCGTCCTCGGCCACGTCCGGTGTGGTGAGCAGCGGCTCGGGCAGCCAGGGGCCGACGTACGTCTCCTTGCGGCGTTTCATGGTGCGCAGCCGGTTGAGCGACTGCCGGGTGGTGATCCGGACGAGGTAGGCGCGCTGGTCGGACACCTGTCCCAGGTCGACCTTGATCCAGCGCAGCCAGGTTTCCTGCAGGATGTCCTCGGCGTCGGCCGCCGAGCCGAGCATCTCGTAGGCGACGGTGAACAGCAGGTTGCGGTGGGCGACGAAGGCTTCGGTGGCGGAGTCCATCGGGCCGTCACCGGGGGGCGGCCCGACCTGGCCCGCCGTTGGCCCGCTGCGCTCGTTCATTGCCGGCTCCTGCCTGTTCGCTTTCCGCCTTGCTCCGCGCACAAGACACCGGCCCTCACCGCCGTGTGACACCCGTGATCGGTGGCATACGTCACATGACCGCGCTGTCACAAAGTCCGGGTCGCCGGTGCCTCATGGTCGTCGGGACGCCACGCGGACGATCCACGCGGCACCACGACGTCACGAGTGATCGCCTTGGCCCCGTCGCGTGGTGACCGCCGCGCGACCGCCACCGCAGAGAGAACGGTAGGACATCATGAGCAAGGTCTGGTTCGTCACCGGTTCGTCCCGCGGCCTCGGCCGCGACTTCGTCGAGGCCGCCCTGTCGCGTGGCGACCAGGTGGCCGCGACCGCCCGCACCACCGCGGGCTTCGATGACCTGGTCGCCGCCTACGGCGAGGCGGTGCTCCCGCTCGAGCTGGACGTGACCGACAAGGCCGCCGTCTTCGACAGCGTCAAGCGGGCCAAGGAGC
>NZ_JBSGJX010000072.1:0-20770 GCF_053605785.1 Nonomuraea sp. NPDC003754 | reverse complement strand
TTCTACCCGATGCTCCAGCAGGTCTACGCCGACCGGCTCAAGACCTGGGCCGACTGGCAGGACCTTTCGGCGGAAGCGCACGGCAACCTCGACCAAGGCGAGTGATCACGTCGTGCTGGCTGGTTCAGGAGGTCACGGCCCTTGAGCAGCAGCCGATCGGCGCCTTGCACCGTTCGATCGGGCCGGCATCGGTGGAACAGGGCGACTCAAGCGTCCTTCGTGGACAGCCGGCTGGCGGAATCAGCCCGCGTGACCGTGTTCTCCGGTTCACGCCGGGTGAGTACCAAGGGGGCGTCCTCGGTGATGGCGACCGTGTGCTCGGAGTGGGCCGTGCGCGAGCCGTCCGCCGACCGGATGGTCCAGCCGTCGGCGTCATAGACGATCCGGTCGGTCGTGCGGGCGAACCAGGGTTCGAGCGCGAGGGTCAGGCCCGGCCGGAGCGTGAGGCCGCGCCCTGCCCGGCCCTTGTTGGAAACGTGGGGCCCCTCGTGCATGGTGCGGCCGATGCCGTGGCCGCCGAACTCGGTGTTGACCGGATAACCGTAGTCGTGGGCCACCGCCGCGATGGCCGCCGAGATGTCACCCAGGCGGTTGCCTGGACGTGCCACCTCGATCGCCGCCTCCAACGCTTCCTCGGTGGCGCGGATGAGCAGCAGGTCCTCCTCGGCGGCGGTCCCGACGACGACCGTGCGCGCCGAGTCGGCCACCCAGCCGTCCACGCTGACCGCGAGGTCCGCGCTGAGCACGTCGCCGTCGCGCAGCGTGTAGTCGTGGGGTAGGCCGTGCAGGACGGCGTCGTTGACCGACAGGCAGATGACGTTGCGGAACGGGCCGCGTCCGAAGGACGGCGCGTAGTCCCAGTAGCACGACTCCGCCCCGCGCCGTTTGATCATGCCGCGCACGTGGCGCTCCAGGTCCAGGAGGTTGACGCCCACGTCGGCGAGTCGGCCGACCTCGGAGAGCACCTCGGCGACGAAACGCCCGGCCACGTGCATGCGTTGGATCTCCGCAGGCGTCTTCAGTTCGATCACGACTACCTCGCATCACAGGGTGTTGGTATTACTATACCGGCACCTTAACACTTGCCGGTATAGTAATACCAGCCCTATCCTGGGAGCATGGTCCGCCAACCGCTCACACCTGAGCAGATCGAAGCCGGCAGACGTCTCGGCGCCCTGCTGCGCCACGCGCGAGCGGGACGCGACCTCGCGGAAGTCGCGCACGCGGCCGGCATCTCGCCGGAAACCCTGCGCAAGATCGAGACCGGACGACTGCCGTCCCCCGGATTCGGCACGATCGTCTGCCTCGGCGAGGCACTCGACGTGCCGGTTCAGGAGCTGGCGGCTACCTGGCGCGGCAACGACGTACCGCTGGAAGCCGTCTCGTAGCCGCTGTCGCGCCCGCCCACGGAGTCCCCGCGGACACCGGCCGGCCCCTCCTCCAGCGCCTGCGCCCGGTTGAGCACCACGCTCTCGGCCCGGTCGACGGTGCAGGAGGAGACAATGCCGGCGTCGTGCGCCCGGCGGCCTGACCCCGCGGCCGGGTCGCGGTCATGACGAGGTAGGTGCTGCCGCGCCGGACGTCAGAGCCGCCTGCACGATGCGGATCGCCTCGCCCGCGTCGATGCCGACGCTGGCGATCACGGCCGCGTAGTCGGCGGCGGCCCGGCGGGCCCGCTCCCGGCCCTCCTCGCCGGCGGCCGACACGAACGAGCCGGCCCTCCCGCGCGTCTCGATCAACCCCGCCTCCTCCAGTTCCCGGTAGGCCCGGCCGACCGTGTTGACGGCCAGGCCGAGGTCGGCCGCGAGGTGGCGGATGGTCGGCAGCCGGGCGCCCACGGCCAGCGTGCGGTCCTGGATCTGCCGGGCGAGCTGGGCCCGCAGCTGCTCGAACGGCGGCACCGGCGAGGCCGCGTCGATGACGATCATCGGACGCTCATGGCCCGCCGGGCCACCGTCGCGCTCGACGGCGTCCTGGCATGGAGCGCGACGCACGCGACCAGGCCCAGGATCAGATAGGCGACCGAAGCGGCGCTCCACCAGCCGGGCGCGGTGCCGAACAGCAGCACCATGGGCAGCGACCACTGCACGTTCGGCGTGGTGAGGTCGCGGGCGTCCTCGACGCGCATGATGACGTCGGCGGTCAGCGACTCCTCGTCCTCCGCCACCACCGGGTGCCTGAGCAGGTGGCGCAGCTGCATGGCGATGATGGCTGTCACGCCGAGCAGGCCGATCAGCAGGACGACGGCCAGCTGCCGCACGGTGGGGTCGGGAACGGCCAGGGCGCTCCCGACCAGCACCATCCCACCGGTGAACGTGGCGACCGCGAAGACGGCGTACGGCTGGCCGAGCACGGCCCGCCAGCCCGGCTGGATCAGGTGGGCGGCCCTTCGGGACAGCGTCGCGCCCGCCCGCCGGTCAACGCGTCGCACCCACCAGTCGAGCAGCGACTGTGCCAGCAGCAGTGCGGCCACCAGCGCGGTCAGGGCCAGCAGAGGCAGCGGGCGGTACGGCGAGGGATCGCCGAAGGTGGAAGCGGCGGCGAGCGCGCTCGCAAGGATCAGCACGGCCAGGATGACGTGAGCGGCGAGGCGGGCGCGTCTCCTGACCGCCAGCCGGCTGGCCAGCAGCGGGGTCGGGCGGGCACCGGCCAGGTCGTGCTGGGCCAGCCACGCGCTCGCCAGTCGCAGATCGGCCGCACGCGCCGGCGGGTCGGCGTCCGGTAACGGTTCACGGGTCATGGCGGCTCCTTTGTCGCAAGCTTTGTAGCAACATAGTGCGTCATACCTTGCGACAAATCAACGCTCCGTGGGCTCTCGTCGTCCCGGTGCGCGGAGCCCCGGCTCAGCGGCGGCCGTCGCCGTGCACCATCAAGCCGACGGCGGCCGTCGCCGTGCACCATCAAGCCGACGGCGGCCGTCGCCGTGGACCATCAAGTGGACGGCGGGCAGCGCCGGCCACGGCCCCTCCTCGGGTGCGCGCCCGGACGGCCGAGGCCGAGCTCCGCGAGCGTCGCGCCGAGCGGGGCCACGGCCGCCGGGACCGCCTCCCGGTGTGCATTGCGCTCACCCGGGTCGACGCCCTTTGGATGTGACCGTGGGGGCGGAATCGACTGATTCCGCCCTCTCCCTGGCGACACCGGCTCAGGCCGGGGCGGGCAGATGGATCGAGGCGAGTTTGGCCGGGTCGACGACGATGTGGATGCCGGTGATCCGGCCTTCGGCGACTGTGAAGGCGATGACGGAGAGAGGGGTTCCGTCGGGGCGCCAGGACATGTGGCCGGGGATGCCGTTGACCAGCACGGGCCGGTGGCGGGCGGCCTCGCCGGAGAACATGCGGGCGCCGGCGGCGACCTCGGTGGCGCCGAGGGTGACGACCACGCCGGCGGGGGTGTCGACGGTCAGCTTCACGTTCGGGTCGAGGACACGCAGGAGCGCTTCGAAGTCGCCGCCGAGGGCGGCGGCGCGGAATGCCTGGACGACCTCCCGGTGCTCGCGGCCGGGGCCCGCCGGCCGGTCCGTGGCTTGGACCTTGCGGCGGGCGCGGCTGGCGATCGTCTTGGTGGCGTCGGCGGATTTGCCCAGGATCTGGCCGATCTCGTGGAACGGGACCGCGAACATGTCGTGGAGGACG
This sequence comes from Nonomuraea sp. NPDC003754, assembly GCF_053605785.1. NCBI lineage: Bacteria > Bacillati > Actinomycetota > Actinomycetes > Streptosporangiales > Streptosporangiaceae > Nonomuraea > Nonomuraea sp. NPDC003754. The sequence continues at coordinate 17,138 of NZ_JBSGJX010000072.1, read as the reverse complement.
AACGCCAGGCGCTCGCTCGGGGCGAGCGAGTCGAGCACGATGAGCAGGGCGAGGCCGACCGAATCGGCCAGCGCCACCTGCTCGTCCGGCGCGAGGTCGTCGGCGGGCGTCACCACGAGGTCCGCATACTCTTGCCCGTAGGCGGTTTCGGGGTGGGCTTGACGGGATCTCAGGAGGTCCAGGCTGATTCGGCCGACCACGATGGTCAGCCAACCCGCCAGGTTGCCGATGGTCGCCTCGTCCTGGCGGACGAGGCGCATCCAGGCTTCCTGGACCACGTCCTCGGCGTCGGCGTGCGAGCCCAGCACGCGGTACGCGACGGCGCGCAGCCGTTCGCGCTGGGCTTCGAACGCCTCGGTCACGAGGCCGGACGGGTGGGCGGTCACGGCCGTCGCTGCTGACGGAGCGAGACCCGGTTGCCGTCCGGGTCCACCGCCTCGATGCGGCTCCCGAACGGATAGTCCTCGGGCTCGGACTGTTCGAGGATGACGCCGCGCCGGCGCAGGATCTCGAAGTCCTTTCGCAAATCATCCGATTCGAGGATCAGCGGACCGGGCGCGGCATGCCGGCCCACGTCGCCCGGCTGCCCCGCGGCCGCCGCATGCGGCCACAGGAGGATCTGCACCGGGCTGCCGGGAACGCCGACGGTGAGGAACCGTCCGTCGGGCCCAGGGAAGTCAATCCGCTTTTCGAGGCCGAGTCCCTCGGTGTAGAACCCCAGCGCGCGGTCCTGATCGGTGACGTAGATCGTCACGTACATGATGTTGGTCAGCATCCTGTTCTCTCTTCACTCGTTGGTGTGACGACCGTTCGTCTCCGGTCGTCACACCTATGACGAGTGCCGGCGGGAGAAGGTAACAGGACCGGTCCGCCGGAGCGGTTGCCGGGGCGCATGCGGTGTGGCTCGGCAGCACGCGTCCAGGCCCGGCACATGATTCAGCCGATCGAAACGGAACACACCCCCGCCAGGGAGTACGGCCACCAGCAACCAGCCACAGTGCATCGCCAACGCTGTCACCAGCGCACCGGCTCGGCAGCATCCTTGGCCGCTTCCGCAACACCGCGGGCCCTCTCGGGGCCACTGCGCGCGGCGAGCTCCCGCCGCGCGGCGGGTCAGCCAGGGAGCCGCTCGTCGAACCAGTCGAAGATGCGCTGGTCGGCCAGGCTGCGCGCCATCGGCTCGCAGTGCCTGTCGGCCCCTTCTGCCGCGGTGAAGGCCACCAGCTCCCTCGCCCCGGTCAGCGCGTCGAACAGGCGCTGTGACCGGCAGGGCCAGAACTGTTCACCCTCGGGGTCGGTGATCAGCGGTGTCGTGATCCGCTCGGCGACCCCGGCCAGGGTGTACCCGCGCCTGCTTGCACCTGGCCGAGCGCGAGCTGGATCTCGAGGTCGAACTTCTCGTCGTGCGTGAATCGGTAAGCCATGAAGGACTCCCCCACCGGTCCGGAACTGCCAGTGAGGGGGATATTCCCAGGTGCGCGCCGCGCACCGAGCAGGAGGGGCCGATGCCGTCGTGAATCCGGCCGGTGTCATCCAGCGCCGGCTCGCCCCCCGGCCAGGGGGGAAGATCGTCACGCTCGCCTGACGGCAACTGGTCGTTCCCCGATCCGGTGCGCGGCGTCGCCGGCATCGGCAAGGGCACGATCGTGACGACGGGATTCCCGGTGGCGGGTCAGGCGTCGCGTCTGTTCAGCAGGACGGTCGCGGCGAGCAGCGTGACCGCGATCCAGCCGAGGTAGACGGCGAACCCGGTCCACGGCGCCAGCCCGACTGCCGGGTTCACCTGGGTGACCTGCATCCCGGCGTTGGAGGTGAAGTGGTCGCGGATGAACCGCCCCCACGTGCCCGGCAGCATCGCCACCATGCTGGGCAGCACCAGAATCAGCGAGATCGCCGCGACCATCGCGCCGGAGGTGTGTCTGATGAGCGCGCCGAGCGCCAGCCCGAACAACCCGCTGGCCGTCAGGTACAGGCCCGCCCCCACGACGGCGCGGAACACGCCCGGCTCGGTCAGCGCGACCGACAGCCCCTCGCGGGCGAACACCGCCTGGCAGGCGAAGAACGCGCCGAACGCCGCCACGGTGCTGACCGCCATGGACACGACGGCGAACACCACCACCTTCGCGGCGAGCATCCTGATCCGGTTCGGCACGGCGGCGAGCGTGGTGCGGATGGCTCCCGTCCGGTACTCGCCGCTGATCACCATCACACCCGTCGAGGCCAGCGCCAGCGCGGCGAACGGCAGCCCCAGCAGGCTCATATCGACCAAGCCGATCTTTTCGAGGGCGTTGGGGTAGCCGGACACCGCCAGCGCCGTCACAAAGCCGGCGGCGAGCAGGAGCACGCCCGCCATGACGAGGGTCCAGACGGTGGAGCGGACCGAGCGCATCTTGGTCCACTCCGAGCGCATCACGTCGATCATGAGGTGTACTCCAGACTGTCCTTGGTCAGCTCCATGTAGGCGGCCTCGAGCGTCGGCTCCACGAACGTCAACTCCTCCAGGGCCAGCCCCCGCTGGGCGGCGAGCGTGCCGATCTCCAGGGGCGCCATCCCCGTCACCCGCAGGTGGTCGTGGCGCCGCTCGGCGCCCGGGAGCAGGGCCGTCATCTCCGCCAGGTACGGCGAACGGACCCTCACATAGCCCTGGGAGCTGCGCCCGATGAACTCCTCGACGCTGGTGTCGGCGATCAGCCTCCCCTTGCCGATCACGATCAGGTGGTCGGCGGTCTGCGCCATCTCGCTCATCAGGTGGCTGGAGACGAAGATCGTGCGCCCTTCGGCGGCCAGCTTCCGCATCAGCGTGCGGATCCACACGATCCCGTCGGGGTCGAGCCCGTTGACCGGCTCGTCGAACAGCAGGATCTCCGGATCACCAAGCAGCGCCGCCGCGATGCCGAGCCGCTGCGACATGCCGAGAGAGAACCCGCCCACCCGCCGCCTGGCCACCTCGGCCAGGCCGACCAGCTCCAGGCACTCCCGTACGCGCGAGGCGGGCAGTCCGTTGCTCTGCGCGATGGCCAGCAGGTGGTCGCGGGCGCTGCGCCCGCCATGCACGGCCTTGGCGTCCAGGAGCGCGCCGATCGTGCGCAGCGGATGCCTCAGCTTGGCGTACGGCACGCCGTTGACGGTGGCGGTGCCGCTGGTGGGGTGGTCAAGCCCGAGGATCATCCGCATCGTGGTGGACTTGCCTGCCCCGTTGGGCCCGAGAAATCCGGTGACCCGTCCGGGGGTGACGTCGAAGGACAGTCCCGCCACGGCCGTGGCCGGGCCGTACCGTTTGGTCAGATTGGTGATACGTATTGCTGTCACGCCAATAAAGTTAGTTTACTGATCAGTAACTTCATCCTTGCTTGACCGCTTCGCGGGCGCCCGAGTAGGGGCTGCCCCTCCTGGTTCCCCGATCACATCGGCACTTTCAGCCTCGCAGGCAACAAGAACTGTGTCACACATCACTGAGGGACACGTGTCACCAGTCGGCCATGGCGGCCTGGCGCTCGCGGTCGCGCCGGCCGACGTGGGGTCAGCGCACATAAGAGCTCTTGCAACGCATCATGGCCAAGACCCGCCACAAGAACCGCGTCCCGCCATGCGCTACACCCACCCCGGTGGCGAGGCCATCACTGAGATCACCGGCATCCTCGCCCCACCGCCGCGCGCATTGGCCAAGTCGTCAACCAGCCGAATACGGCGCGCCGGGCACCGAGCTGCCGCCGTGGGACACCCTGCACGCCTGGGCGCACGTGCACATCGCCGACCCGACGGTGGACGCCATCCGCAGGGCGCTGCGGGTCGGTACCGCACAGGGCCCGCCGCCGTACGACCCGGCGATGCTGCGCCCGACCGGCCTCCACCGTGGACATTCCGGCGCCCACTTGGGCCGATCGGCACGCCGAGCCGGACGCCACTGGTGCATCCCTGCTCTGGTTGGCGCAGCTCAACGAGTGGCCGCCGCACCGGGTGGCGGCGGGCTGGGCGCCGCCGCCCGCCGAAGAGCGCCTCACCCGATCCATCAGATCGCGACCGGGTTCGGCCAAGGCACACTCTCCCCGGGCCGCCCGATGACCTGACGCAGGAAGACAACCGCGCCCGCTCCGCAGCACGGCACGGGGTGTTGGTACGAACCGTGACACCGGCCGCCCAAATAGTTGATCTTGAGTGACGGCGGGACGGTGGCGGCCGGGAGTCTGTGCTGGTGTCCCGTAGAGGATCGCTCATGATGGCCCTCCACCAGGTCCTGCCTCCACTCAGGTCCGTGCGTTGAGCTCCAAAGTAGCTCTCCGTCCGCCGTGGTCACGGTGCGGTGCGTTGACGACCAGGTCAACGTCCTCAGGCCTCTCCCGATCGCCGAACGGCATGCGAGAGGGCGAGCGAGAGGACGACGAGGACGAGCCCGGCCGCGGGGGCCTGCGCGAGGGCGGCGGAGGCACCCCACGCGTCGGCGGCGCGCCCGGCGAGGGACGCCGCCAGTGCCGAACCGGCCGCACTGGCGGAGTTGTTCCAGGTGAAGGCCTGGGTGACGACGGCTGGGTGGACGGCCTTTTCCGTGAGCACGTTCAGCAGGACGAGCGTGGGCGGTACCGCAGCCTCCGTGACCACCACAGCCGCGCCGAGCCAGAGGGCGGACGTTGCGAGGGGAAGCAGCAACGCCGCGCCCGTCAGACAGGCGGTGGCGATGACGAGTTGGCGGCATGGTGGGGCGGGGTGCGGTCGCAGCCCGTAGAGCCAGCCGGAGACCAGCCCGCTGAGGCTGGAGGCGGCGATGATCGGCGCGGCCGCGCCGGGAATCCCATGACTGGTGGCGAAAGCGCTTACCGACACCCCCAGAGTTCCGAAGTACAGCCCGATGGCCAGGTTGAGTAGGGCGAGAAGGAGGAAGGTCGGCTGCAGCAGGCCGTCCGGTGCGTGCACGTCCGGCCTGTTCAAGGGCGGGCGGGGGCGCGGTGCGGCCCTGCGCGGCCAGCGCCCCTCCCCCTCCGAGGATCAGGGCCACGGCAATGGCGCTGGCCAGGGCCGCGTCGCCGACCGCGCCGAGCGAGGTGACCAGAACCGGCCCGAGGAGGAAGGCAGTGGCGTTGGCCAGAGATTCCAGGGAGAAGGCGGTGGGCAGCTCGCCGGCCCGTTCGCCGCGCAGCAGATGGGCCCAGCGGGCTGCGGACAGGGCGCCGAGCTGGGGGACGACAGCGCCGGCGCAGGTGGCGGCGATGATCGCGACGATGGGGGTGGTGGAGGCGAGGACGCCGGCGATGGCGGCGCCGTGGGCCATGAGGGAGAACGGCAGGACGCGGGTCTGACCGAACCGGTCGACCAAGCGGGCCAGATGCGGGCCGATCAGGGCCTCGGCGAGGGCGAATCCGGCGGTGGCCAGGCCGGCGGTGCCGTAGGAGCCGGTGCGGGCGTGCAGCAACCAGACCAGGCCGAGGCCGGTCATGGCGATGCCGACGCGGCCGACAGCGGCGGTGAGGAAGAAGGCGGCGGCGCCGGGGGTGCGCAGAAGGGGACGGTAGCCGGTAGCGGCGCGGGGCATGAGGGTGTCCTTCATCGCCGCCCGGCGGGCGGGCCACGTGCGGCCGCCGGCGCCTGAGTGATACAGAAAGGTGCGGCCCCTGGCCCGCCGGGGGACGTCCAGGACTGCGGTGGGACGGGACACGCGCCCTCGCCGCCGACCCCGACACCAGGCGGAGGAAAACGTCGGGTGCCCAGACCAAGGCGGGTCCGGGCGACTAGGACAACCCTAGTAGAACGGCAACCTCCCTCTCACCCGCCGATTCGCAGTTCCGCCGCGAGAAGTCCTTCGGCGGTCGCCACGACCAAACCCCGGCGCCGAGCATGCGCTGCCCGGTATACGGCCCCGCGATCGAGCGGCCGGCCCGCTGCTGCTCCCTCAGTCGCGAAGACGAAACTCCGACGTCGAGCTCACCGTCGCCCGCCTGCGGCGCAGACCACCACGCAACAGGCTGCGGCCGCCGACGCCCGGTCCGCCGACCTGCTGCAGACCCTGCGAGACCAGCGCTCCTGACCCGGATCTAGTGCAGAGCCGCAAAGATCCTTGAGGGCTTCGCTCGGTCACGGTCGGTGAGGGGTCAGGCGGTCAGCGCGAGGGTCGCCTGACCGGCTTCCCCCGCGTGCCGGGCTTGATAGCGGGTGTGCTCGACCTGGGCGTCATAGGTCCACCGGTAGGGACGAGCGTTGCGGTTGTGCCGGATCACGAAGTCGGTGATCTTACCGTCGAGGTCTTCGCGGGAGGCGAAGTCCCCGCGTCGTAGTAGACCCCGAGTCAGCGTCGAGAAGAACAGCTCCACCATGTTCAGCCAACTGGCGTGCTTGGGCGTGTAGGTGACCTTGAATCGGGGGTGCGCCGCCAGCCAGGCCCGGGTGGCGCGGGAGGTGTGGCTGGATCCGTTGTCCATGATCAGGTGAATGTCGATGTCCGGATCGATGACCTGGTCCAGCATCGTCAGGAAGCCGCAGAAGGTCTCGGAGTTGTTGCGGGTGATCCACTCGGTGAGGACCTCGCCATTAGTCACGTTCATCGCCGCGATGATCGACACAGTGCCCTGGCGGCGGTATTCGAACTCGCGCCGGGCCGGGCGTCCAGCACCCATCGGCCGGTCGCGGTAACGGCGGGATTTGGCCTGGATGCCGGTCTTCTCATCGATGCTGAGCAGCACCGCATCGCTGGGTGGGCGCAGATACAGATCGCAGACGGCGGCGGCCTGTGTCCAGAACTGTTCATCGTCGAGGCGATTGAGCCAGCCGCGGACCCGATGCGGCTTGAGATCGGCCTCGGCCAGGATCCGGCCGACCTGCGAGGCCGAGATCCCGGTCGGGGCCAGCTGCTCGGCGATCAATACGTGTGTCCAGGCCGAGGTGCCCTCGGGTGGGACACCGGTCGCCAGGGCGATCACCCGCAGTCGCATGTCCGGCCCGTATACCTCGGGGCGTCCGCTGCGCGGCCGATCGGCCAGCGCCGGCAGGCCGCCGACCACGAAGCGGCGCCGCCAGGTGCGCATCGGTGGTCACGCTGGCCTTCAACTCGGCCGCGATCGCGGTGTTGGTCCAGCCGCGCCACGCCAGGAGCACGATCCGCGCCCGCAGCACCAGATGCTGCGGCGAGCTCGCCCGCGCCACGATCGCCTCCAACCTGCCCCGGCGGCGGCTGCCCAAGATGACGACGTCGGGGCTGACCGGCCGAGCCATATGCCCTCCCAGATCGGGTGATCGTTCTCTCGCCCAAGCGACAGCTGTCGAGCATGCGGCTCTCAGGCAGAAGCTCTCAGGGCCGGCCTGGATAGGACGACGCTTCCTATGGTGCGATGTCCGCTGAGTCGGCAGCAGTCGACGGCTGTGAGCACTCGTGCAGGAGGGCGGCAAAGGCCTTGTCGGCAGAGTCGGCAGGAAACAGCCGCAGGACGGTGGCTCTGTCCGGCGACGTGATCACGTAGTGCTGGGCGAGGTAGGAGAGATCGCCCCAGGCCTCTCGGGCATGGGCGCGCATCAGGACCTGGCCGCATCTCGTGCAGGCGATCCACGGCACGAGGATGAGACCTGCCAGGTCCTGTTCGGTCCCGGCTGTCGCCCCGCTGACGGTGCCGCCGTCGTGCTCGATCACCTTCAGGCGGGTCGGCCTGTCATCACCACGGCATTGAAGGATCCGGGGTGCGAGCGCCTCCCTCTCGCCCCAGACCTCCGCGAGCACGGAGATCTGAGCCCTGACCGTCTCGCTGATCACCGTCTGGTGGGTGAAGATGCCGGAGACGAGCAGGCCAAGTCCCGCCTCTTGCTCACCGATGTCCCAGCAGTCCCTGAATTCCTGGGCCTCGGCCTCAGGCAGCAAGGCGGCAAGCCGGTTCCAGACAACGACGTCAGCGATCATCCGGCAGAGGCTACCAACCCCTGCTCCCGCCCACGTGCCAGAACAGGTATGGCAAGTCCCGACAGTTTCTGTCGGACCGTGAATCAGGAACAGATGATCGCCCGATCGTGAGGGCACATGGGTTCCGGTCGTGTGACGACGCGCCGATTCCGGCCACAATGAGCGCTATGCCGGTGCCGTCAGCAAAGCTCAAAGACCTCATCGAGGGAACCGTGGACCACCACGCCTCCCAGCGCTGGCCCCGGCTCGCCGAGGTCACCATCCGCTGGCGCGGCCCCTACGGCTACCTGATCGGCCACCCCAACGACGATCCCGATGACGACGAGGAGATCCCACTGGCCCGGATCGAATATCTCGGCTTCACCGACGAGTGGGGATTCGCGGTCTACCAGGCCGGCACCGAGGACTACCGCGACGCCGTTCTGCCCAGTGGCTCCATGACCGGCACTCCCATCGAAGCGCTCGATTGCGCCTGCACCCTCTACCTTCCCGACTGCGAAGATCACTCGCCGTGACCACCTGAACCCATCAGAGATATTTGCGGTGCAGCACTAGGTGTTCTGCCGCCGGGTGGCGAGCTCGTCGTTGGCTGCCGTCTCCATGTGAGTCAAGCGCGTGTGGACTTGTTCGAAGTGCTCATCGATGCGGCACGCAGCTGCTCCAGCGCGGTGGTGGAGGCCGGGGCGGAGTGGACGTGCACCGTGGGTCGGCGGCCGATGCCCCGGAGGGCGAACACCGACAGCGCGCCCGGCTGGCCATTCGACGCCCGCCCACCAGCAGCCGGGCAGCCCTCTGGTGGCGATCTGGGACAACTTGAACACGCATGTCGGTGCCACGATGCAGGAGCTGATCGGGCGGCGTTCCTGGTTGACGGTTGTCCGACTGCCGCCTATGCGCCCGAGCTGAACCCGGTGGAGGGCCTCTGGGCGCACTCGAAGCGATCGCTGGTTCTACACCTGCGGATACCGGGTGCGACACTTGGCCGGTGGACGAGGGGCTGGGCGTGGCTGTGGGACGGCTTCGGGAGGTGTTCGCCCGCTACCCGCGCAGGGAGGTCCTTGAAGGGTGTCCACACTGTCGCGGTTCGGTGCTGGTGGATGAGCATGACCTGTTCGCACTGACGATCAGCCTGGGGAACACGGTCGGGACCGACGACGATGTGAAGAGTCTGCTGCCGTTGCTGCTGGAGCGGCTCGTCACGGGAAACGAGCTGTACGCGAGTATGGTCCTGGGCCTGCTGGTCCGGCTGGGCTGGCGGGCCTGGCCCACAGCTGAGCGGGAGGCTGTCGACGGCTACCTCATGGCGGTCTGGTGGTCGCTGTTGGCGAAGTATCCACCGCAGGTCGGCTCGTTTGGCGACACGGCCGAATTCCTCAGCGTGGTCGGCGAGTTCACCGACAGCGTGAGCCTGTTCCTCGACGGTTGGGACGCCATTCGCGGACCAGCGGCAGACCGTCATCTCGCCGACCTGGTGACCGGGTGGGTCAGAGGAGTGCATCTGCCCGCCGCGGTCCTCACCTGGCTGCATCGCGACCGGGTCAGAGAGCGCCTGTTCAGCGCATTTGAGCGTGATCACGACACGCCGTGGGCCGATGACCTGGCGCGAGCTTACGATGTGCTCGCCTGGCGATGAGCAGGCCGGAACCTGGGATGCCGCACAGCGTCGGCCCCATCGGCACTCTGATCCAGGTGAGGCAAGAAGGGTCTTACAACTTGCCTCAACAGTGGTCGGGTGTCCGGGAGGGATTTCACCTCTCGGTCCCCCGTACCACATGTCGGTCATCTGCGAAAACCTGCCCGCGGACGCGATGGCTTCCAGAGCGCTGTGACGACCTGCTGTGAGAGAGGCGCTGTCCCGCGAGATCGGCTCCATGCAACGGGTCGGCGCGGTGCGGTTTCCTCGACGGCCGAGCACGGTCCACTGATACGACCACGAGAAGACCGCCCATGCCGGCGAGGGTGGGCGCTTTCCCTTGGTGGATGCCCCCGATGCAGCGCGCCCGATTCATCACAACATCGCCGCTGGTGTCGGTTTCACAGGCCGATGTTCGACTTGGCGCCCATGTAGGAGCCGGCCCCAGGCCACCCGGCCTGGGCCAGCTCGACGAAGCGGGAGCCGAAGCCCAGCGAGGGCAGGTCGGCGAGCGGCACGAACCGCACGCCGCGGATCGGGCGGGTGTCGACCCTCTCGGCAACGGCGCCCAGGGTGCCACTGACGCGGGTGGCCTCGAACGTCATGTGGATGACGTGGGTCCCGCCGCCGGGCAGGTGATCGCACACGTACAGCAGCCGGCCGACGTGCACGTCCACGCCGGTCTCTTCGCGCATCTCGCGGACGAGTGCATCCGTGAGGGTTTCCCCCTCCTCGACCTTCCCGCCTGGCAGTGAGTAAGAGCGGCGAGTGTCGGTGTCCTGGTCGAGCAGCAGAATCTGGTCGTCTTCGACGAGAATGCCGGTGACTCTCACGTTCATCACGCGGGCACGCTACCCCGCAGGGTTCCCGCTGGATATGGCGGGCCGTGAACGGCGTCGAGCTGGGATCTGGCTGTCGGAGAGCGGCATCGCCGGCGTCTGCCGGCGGCGGTTCACCGCGACCAAAGCCAGGGCCACGAGCGAGGTTCGGCTGGTCTTCCGCACTGTTGTGAATCTGGCTCTTCATTTGTGAACAATGCTCATGTATGGTCGCCGACACTATGAGGAACCGCTGGTTGTCGCCGATCGCCGTCGCCGTGCTGGCCGCCGTCATCGTCCTGGGAGCGGCGTTCGACCCGTCGGGGCTGGCCGCGCCGTACACGTGGACAGGAGCCGACCTGCTACCCGTCGCCGGGCTCTGGCAGGTGGCCGCGCCGGCCGTCTACGTGCCGCTGCTGCTGGCGGGGGTCGGTGTTCTGGCGTGGGCGGTCGCGCGCGGGCGTGCCCCGCTGCGCACGGCACTGCTGGTGTGGGGCGCGGTGGTGTGGTCGGCTATGGCGGCCAAGCTGCTGATGTCGCTGGTCATGGCCTTCGGTGATGTGGTCTACCTGACGTGGTCGACCGGCTTCACCGGCGTCAAGGCGGCGGTCTTCGGCCTGCCGGTCCTGGCAGCCGCCTGGCTCACCCAACTCCTACGCCGCCTCCCCACCCCACCCCCTTCGATCTCGACCTCCCCGCCGTCCCCAGGGTCGGGCGCTGGACCCGCTGCGGCCTCGGGGTCGTTCTTACCACCGGCTTGGGGGCCGGGGTGGGTGGCGGCGGGGGTGGCCGTGGTCTTGGGCGCGTCGGTCGGTGGGGCGTGGTGGGGCGGCTCACCCGTCGGGTACGCCATCGGCGACTCCCCGCTGGCCCCCGCGCCCGAGGCCGGACCACTGGGCTGCCTCGCCGCCGTCACCCTGCTGGGCGTGATGACCTGGGCACTGAACCGCTGGCTCAGTGCCACCACCTCGCCGCGGGCCGTCGTGGCCGGGATCTCCGCGCTGGGAGCGGCCGCGACCCTGGGCCTGGTCGAGGTGGCCATCGGGCTCCCCAGTGACCTGGCGGGCGGCGACACGTTCTGGGCACCGGCGATCATGCTCCGCCTCGCCCCCGCGCTCTCCTTCGGCGCCCTCCTCGCCCTCGCGACGGCAGCCCTCGTCGCCCTCCTGCCCGCCACCCTCCCGGCGCGGAGAACCACCCTTCTCCCGGCGCGTAAGGGCGTCGCCTCTTCTACGCCGATACGGATGGCGGCTGTCGTGGCCGCCGCGGCGCTCGCCGTACCGCTCCTGCAGCCCGGCACCACCACCTCGCAGCCACCACGCACCAAGGGCCTGACGCTCTCAGCAGACCGCAGGATCGTCGACGCCGACGGCAACGAGGTGCTGCTGCGCGGCGTGAACGTCAACCAGCTCGAAGACTACTTCCAGAAATTTCCGGACCGGGCGGTGACGCGACCGCTCACCGAGGCCGACTTCGCCGGCATGGAGCAGATGGGCTTCAACGTCATCCGCCTCGCCGTGTCCTGGTCAGCCCTGGAACCCCGGCCCGGCCACTACGACCCGGCCTACCTGGCCAGGATCTCCTGGGCCGTCGAGACCGCGGCCAAGCATGGCCTGCGCACGGTCATCGACATGCACCAGGACGCCTGGGGCAAGGGCGTCAACGCCGCCCCCGGCACCACCTGTGAGAACGGTTCCCCGATGCACGGCTGGGACGGCGCCCCCACCTGGGCCGACCGCTTCGACGGCGCCCCCAAGTGCGAGTTCACCGGACGCGATATCTCTCCGGCCGTCGCCCGTGCCTTCACCAACTTCTACCAGGACAGGGACGGCATCCAGACCCGCCTGGTCGCCGCCTGGGGCATGCTGGCGGAGCGGTTCGCGAACGAGCCGATGGTCGCCGGATACGACCTGCTGAACGAGCCCGGCTTCGGCGAGGCCCCGCCGATCACCTCCGGCGTCCTGCTCGGCCGCTACTACGACCGAGCGATCAAGGCCATCAGGGCGGGCGAGAAGCGCGGCTTCCCGCACCTGGTCTTCTTCGAGCCGTCCGTGCTCTGGTCAGGTCTCGGCTTCGAGGCCTCGGTGCCCAAGGACTTCACCGACGACCGGCTGCTCGTCTTCGCCCCCCACCTCTACAACGAGTCGATCACCATCGACCAGGGCACCGGCCTCACGATCACGAGCATCGAGCGCGGCTTCGACCTGGCGAGCCGGGCGGCGGCGTACTACGGCGCCGGGCTCTGGTCGGGTGAGTGGGGTTGGTTCGGCGACCCCGCCTCCGCCCCGATCACGAGATACACCGACCAGGAGGATCGGCACCGCATCGGCGGTGCGTTCTGGGTCTGGAAGCAGTCCTGCGGCGACGCCCACGCCGGAGCCGAGTCCAAGACCGGCGGCAACCTCATGATCGAGGACTGTGTCACGGGGAAGGACCTGCCCCCGCCTTCTGAATACGTCGCCGAGCTCTCGCGCCCCTACCCCCGCTCCGCCCCCGGCCGCCTGACCGGCCTCACGTCGGACCAGGCGAGCCTCACGGCCCAGGGCGAAGGCAGCGGGTGCGGCCTCGACGTCTGGTTCCCCGGCAGCGTCCGGCCGGTCGTCCGCAGTGCCGGAGTAACGGGCGTCGCCGCCCGGCAGGCACCGGGCGGCTGGCGCATCACCGGCTGCACCCGGGGTGCCTACACCCTGGCCGCACACCGCCAGTGAGCCGGTCTTGAGTACAGGGGTCACCACGTGAGGTGCGTCCTGTTCCGGTTCGGTGCTGTGGGGTGCCGATGGCGGCATCCTGGGATGTGGGCTTCCCCGGTGTTCTCGGCCTCCACAGTCTCCAGCGACGCCCGGCCGCTGCTGTCCTCACGCCTCGATCTCGGGTCCGGCCGGGCGGACTCACCCCGGCCCTTACGTGCGGCCCGGGTCCGGTTCCGCAGCGTCTCGGAGCTGATCCCCAGGTCAGCCACGATCCCCGCGATCGTCGCACCCGGTCTCGACTCGTACAGTGCCACTGCGTCCTTCTTGAACCGCGGTGGGTAGTTCTTCATCCCCGACGGGGCACTGAGCTCCCCGAACCAGCAGGGTTCAGGGTCTCAGGTGTCCAGTCCTCGGGTGACGGGCCCGCCTCGGACCGCGTGTGTCGTAGTGGCCGGAGTCGGCCGGCTGGAGGTTTCGCGACCGGGCGGTGTGCCGGCCTGGGCCAGGGCGTGTCCCAGGGTGAAGACGGTCTGCGCGGGGGCGTGCGGCGTCGGGAACCGTACGGCCTCCGCCATGATCGACAGACCGCGCCGATCCTATCGCCCGGCGGCGAACTGGATCAGTTCGACCACGTGACGGTCGGGGTCGAGCACGTACACGAGCCGCGCGCCGTCCCAGTGCCCGTGTCCTGACACCGTGACCGGCTCCTCGGTGAGCGGGTGGACCCCGGCCTCGGCCAGGCGCGCGAGCAGCCCGTCGAGGTCCTGGACGCCCATGGCGACGTGCCCGCCGCCCACGCTGCTGACCGGCGGCGCGACCGACGGCGCGCTCCTGGGCCTGCGGTACTCCAGCAGCTCGATCATCTGCCCCCGGCCCGCGTCGAGCATGGCGAAGGCGAGCCAGGCGTCCTCGACGCCCGCGGCGCGGGCCTGCGCCTCGCCCTGGTCGAGCAGCGGCATGCCGAGTAGGTCGTGGTAGAAGGCGAGCGAGGCCGCCAGGTCGGCGCAGGTGAGCCCCGCGTGGTCGAGTACGGGCGTGGTGATGGTCATCGGGCGGCTCCGGTGAAGGTGTGGTGGAGGTGGTCGGGGAGGGTGTCGCGCGCGAGCAGGTCCTCGATGCTCTCGGCCCGCCGTACCAGGTGGGCCTGCGTGCCGTTCACCAGCACGGTCGCGGGGCGGGGCAGCAGGTTGAGGTTGCTCGCGTTCGCGTCGTTGTAGGCGCCGGTGAAGCAGAAGGCCAGCAGGTCACCCGCGCTCATGGGGGGCAGCGTGGCGGTGCGCGCGAGCACGTCGGACATGCAGGAGCGGCCGACGACCCGGACTTCGACCGCGGTCCCGGTCTCCGGTAGCCGTACGGGGGTCACCGGCGGGCGGCCGGCCTGGTCGGGAATCTCGGAGAGGAACATCTGCGTGGTGTCCGTCTCATACCAGGTGAAGGGGAAGGGTTGGGTCTGGCGCTTCACGTTGAGCACGGTAGCCACGTGGATGCCACACGGCCCGAACAGCGCGCGTCCCGGCTCGACCTCCAAGGTACGGCCCTCGACGCCGATGCCGCCCGACGCCAGGCCCTTGGCCAGGTTTTCGCAGACGACCTCGGCGTAGCGCTCGATCGACGGCGGGACAGGGGGGACGAAGCTCGGGTTCGCCCGGCCGAACCCGTCGACCTGCGGCGCGAATCCGCCGCCGACGTCGATGGTGTCCGGCGTCCAGCCGCCCCACAGCTCCGACACCTCGGCGGTCAGCTCGCCGAACCGCCTGCTGAACCCGCCGATGACCGACAGGTCGGTGGTGTAGCGGCCCATGTGCATCATCACGCCGGTGACCCGCAGTTCCGGCGCGGACAGCGCGCGACCGGCCTCAGCCAGGTCGTCGTGAGGGACGCCCGACTTGTAGGTGCCGTAGATGTCGGCGATCGACACGCCGAAGGCGTCCATGCGAGCGTCGGTCTCGTAGTAGGGCCGCAGCCGTATCCGCAGGTTGGCCTGCTTCCCGAGGGCGCGGGCCGCCGCCACCGAGAGTTCGATCTCCCGCACGTCGTCGATGGTGACGCGGGCGCCGAGTGCCACGGCGCGCTCGATCGTGGCCCGGTCCTTGCCGGTGCCGTTGAGCGAGATCAGGGCGGGGTCGGTCCCGGCACGGACCGCGACCTCCAGTTCGCCCGCGCCGACCAGGTCGGCGCCCATGCCCTCCTGCGCGAGCACTCGCTGGAGCGCGAGGACAGGGTTGGCCTTGACCGCGGGCAGCACCACGACCTTTCCCCGGGGCCAGGCCCGCTCGAACGCGGCGCGGATGCGGCGCGCCTGCCGTCGCAGGGTGGACTCGGACAGCACGAACAGCGGTGCGGAGAACCGCTCGACCAGGGCGTCCACTGGCACGTCCTCGATCAGCAGGCGGCCGGACTCGCGGCGAAGCATGCCGTCCGACAGCGCTACCGCAGCGGCGTCATAGGATGCGCTCATGACGGGCAAAATAGTTGATGGGATGCTTGTAGACAACTGCTTTTCATAGCTTGAAGCACCAAGAGATAATATTTCCGCTGTTCCGGCAGGTCGGGGGGCGCGTGGCGGACAGGCGACGGTCATGCTTCGATTGCGGGGTGACCGATGCCCTCCACGACAGCCGCGAACCCCAGGATTCGCCCGCGCTGGACGAGATCGACCGGCGGATCATCGCCGAGCTGCAGGACGACGGCAGGCGGACCTACGGGCGGATCGCCGAGGCGGTCGGGCTCACCGAGGCGCCGACCCGGCAGCGGGTGGCCCGCCTGACCAGGTCCCGGTTGATCGAGATCGTGGCCATCACCAACCCCGGTGCTTTCGGCTTCCGGCTGCGGGTCGCGGTCGGGTTGCGCTGCGAGGGCGACCTCGACGCCATCGCGGCCACGATCAGCGAGGTGGACGAGGTCGACTGGCTGGTCGCCACCGCGGGCCGCTACGACCTGATCGCCGAGCTCCGCTGCGTGGACGAGCAGCACCTGTACGGCCTGCTCGCCGAGCGCATCCGCGCGGTCCCCGGTGTGCGCGACATCGAGACCCTCCTGTATCTCAACCTGTTCAAGGCCTCCTACTCCTGGCCCCCCGGCTCGGGCAGACGGGTGCCGGACGAGCCTGCCGGCGCCCGGCGATGCCCCCCGGTCCTGCCTGCGCTGACCGACAGCGGCGAGGAGGTGACGCTGGACGCGGCCGACCGGCGGATCGTCGCCGAATTGCAGGAGGACGGGCGGCGGACCTACGGGCGGATCGCCGAGGCGGTCGGGCTCAGCCTCGCGCCGACCAGGCAGCGGGTGGCGCGCCTGATCGACACGGGCGTCATCAAGATCGCGGCCATTATCAACCCGAGGAAGGTGGGCTTCCTGCACCGCGCCGCCATCGGCCTGCGTTGCGAGGGCGACCTGGACGTGATCGCCGCGGCGATCACGCAGGTCGACGAGGTCGAGTGGCTGATGGCCACTGCGGGAGGCTTCGACCTGATGGCGGAGGTCAGCCACCTGGACGCGGAGCATCTGCATCGGCTGGTGTCCGACCGCATCCGTACGGTGCCCGGCGTGCGCGCGGTCGAGATCATGGTCTTCCTGTCCATCTTCAAGGTCAGGTATCCGTGGCCGCCGGGGATGACACAGGTTTACCCGTAGCCGGCGGGGCCGTAGGGGCCGTCAGTGCCCCCTCGGTGCACCAGCAGGGAACGCCGAACGACAGCGCCGGTTCCCGCGCGCTGCAGGGCGCGCTGGAGTGGCAGGCGCTGGTGTGTGGGCGCGCGGGTGGTGGGGTGCGTCGTGGTGGCGTCGGGTTGCCGTTCCAGCAGCAACACGAATCGAAGGTCGTAGGGCCGTTTCTGTGGTGCGAAGGCATGCCGAAGGCACCGACCGCGGCCCTGCCGCTCACGCCGTACTGGGCCGACAGGTAGACCGTCAGCGTGCCGATGTGCTGTGCTCAGGTGGTTGGTGTCAGGACGACGGGCAGTGCCTGGACTGAGTTGGAGAACAGCGACGGGACGGGCATCAGGTCGGCGGCGGGGACGGCGAGCGCCATGTGGGGATAGCGGTCGAACAGGGCAGGCAGCGCCAAGGCGCCCTCGAGCCGTGCCAGGCCCGCGCCGGGGCACACGTGGGCGCCGCCGCCGAAGGCC
>NZ_JBSGJX010000071.1:0-21108 GCF_053605785.1 Nonomuraea sp. NPDC003754 | reverse complement strand
TGCTCGTTAACTTGATCTCTACGGCCGACGGGCCCGGATTTCCCATATGCTAATGATAAGAACTTATCCGCCGAATTTCAGGCGCATGACACTAGCGGTGGTGCGGCGGGTGAGGGGCCGTGCTGGGTGCGGTCTCCGGCCAGACCAGCAGGACGGAGCAGGAGGCGTGGTCGACGATGAAGCGGCTGGCGGGGCCGAGGCTGCGGGGACCGAGGTGGGTACGGTCGCCGTCGCGGGCGAGGATGAGCAGGTCAGCGCCTTCTGCGGCGGTCACGACTTCCCGTTCGACGCGGCCCGAGCGCTCTTGGCGGGTACACGGGCGTCCCAGCCGCTCGGCCGCGCCGGCCAGGAGCTGTTCGGCGGAGGCGGCGGCCAGGCGTTCCACGGCGGTGCCGGGGTCACGGTCGGGGCGTGCACGGCCCAGCAGTCCGGCGTAGGCGCCGTGCGCGGCGCCCGGCACCTCGTGGCCGGTGACGTGCAGCAGCACGATGTCGGCGTCTGCGGCTGTGTGGGTGCGCGCGGCGTCGACGCAGGCGGGCCAGGTGCCCTCCACGATCCAGACGATGACAGTCACGGTGTTCAGCCTCCGATCGCTTGGAGCGAGACCCACAGTGCCACCACCGAGAGCAGCAGGGCGGCGGGGACGGCGAACAGGCCGAGCCGGGTGAACTCGCCCAGCTCCACGTCAGTGTCGTGTCCGCGCACGATGCGCCGCCACAGCAGGGTGGCCAGGGAACCGGCGTAGGTGAGGTTCGGGCCGATGTTCACGCCGAGGAGGACGGCCAGGACGGCGCCCGGGCCGGTGGGGGCGGTCAGGGGGAGCAGGACCAGGACGGCGGGCAGGTTGTTGATGACGTTCGCCAGTACGGCTGCCAGTGCCGCGATGGCGAGGAGGGCCGGGAGTTCGGTGCCGGCGGGTATCGCGTGGCTCAGGGCGTCCGCGAGGCCGTTGTCGACCACCGCGCGCACCACGATGCCCAGGGCCAGGACGAAGGCGCAGAACGGCAGGGCCGCGGCCCGGACGATCGCCGTGGGGGTGGTGCGGCGCTGGGCCAGGGCGCGGGCCGCCAGGACAGCCGCGCCCGCGGCCGCCGCCCAGGCCGGGTTGATGCCGACCACCGAGGTCAGGACGAAGCCCGCCAGGGTGCCCGCCACCGTGAGCAGGGCGAACAGCGGTAGTTCGCGGGGCTCGTCGGTGGGCGGGGCCTCGGCGCCCGCATCCAGGTCGATGGCGAAGAAGCGGCGAATCACCACGTACTCGGCACCGATCGCGACCAGCCAGGGTAGAGCCATCAGGGCGGCGAAGCGGGTGAAGGTCAGGCCGCTGGCGGCGAAGACCAGCAGGTTGGTGAGGTTGGAGACCGGCAGCAGCAGCGAGGCGGTGTTCGACAGATGGATGCAGGCGTAGACGTGCGGCTTCGCTCGGGCGCCCAGCCTGGCGGCGGTGGCGAACACCACCGGGGTCAGCAGCACCACCGTGGCGTCCAGACTGAGCACCGCGGTGATCAGCGAGGCCGTCACGAAGACAAGGACGAGAAGGCGCCGGGGGCGCCCGGCCGCCCGGCGGGCCATCCAGGCACCGCAGGCGTGGAACAGCCCCTCGTCGTCGCACAGCTGGGCCAGGACCAGCACAGCCGCGAGAAAGCCGATCACCGGCCCCAGCCGGGCGGCCTCGGCTGCCGCGTGGTCGAGGGAGATCGCGCCTGTGGCGATGACCACTCCGGCGGCGGGGACGGCCACGATGGCCTCCGGCCAGCCCCACGGCCGGATCACCGCGCAGGCCAGCACCGCCAGGAGCAGGGCGACGGAGAGTGCTTCCGCGAGTGAGGCGTTCAGGGGCTAAGCCCTTCCGGGATGGAATCCTGACGCAACAGCAATGAGCGCTACACCACCGGCTCTCGGGGACCTGGTGCCGTACCAAGCGGGCGGGGCTTAGCGCCGTTTGCCCGGGTCCCCATGAAAGCCGTGGTCAGCGACGTGACTGCCCCTTTCTCCCTAACTTGGTCTACCCTCTCGATGGGTGTGTTCACGAGTGCAGCTGCCCCGTCGATCAGCCATATGAACCGCGCCGGGTTCCTTTAACGACATTTTCGGTCCGCCGCACCCTGATCCCCGAGGCCCCCACTTCCACGTCTCCCTGAGGCCCGCCTGGTGTCCGCCAGTTTAGGAACGGTCGTTCTTGACTGATTGTTCCTAAACTGGCTATGATCGCCACATGGGCCGACCGAGAGGTTTTGACGAGACCGAGGTGGTGCGAGCGGCGGCGGCGCTGTTCGCCCACCGGGCATACGACGGCGTCTCCATCGACGACCTGGTCGCCCACCTCGGCATACATCGCAACAGCCTGTACAAGATTTTCGGCAGCAAGCGGGGCCTGTACATGGCTGCCTTGCGGTGGCATGTGGAAAACCAGGTGCGTCCGCTGATCCTCGCGATCAGCGAGGCCCACGACTTCGCCGAAGCGGTGCGCCGGGCGCTGACCGTCCAAGGGGACGGTTCGGCCCTGGACCTGGTCCTGATGGCGGCGCTCGAACGCGCGCCGGCCGACCCGGAGGTCGCCGCCGAGGTCACCGCGGTCCTGGACGCCCTCGACGAGGCGCTTGCCGTCGGCCCGACCGGCGCAATCCCCACGCCGGCGCTGAGGGGCGCCCTGACCTCGTCGCTGCTCGGACTCCGGCTGCGCGCCAGGACGGCGTCATCCGGTGCCGGGCCCGAACAGGCGGGCGCCGCTCTGGCGCGACACCTTTTCCCGCACAATCCTGACCCTTCCCTATAAGGAGCATGAAATGGCACGAGTGCACATCGACGGCGACACGCTGGTCGTCGTGATCGAGGGGCTGGACAAGCTCTGGGCACTGAAGAGCCGTCTGACCATTCCCCTGTCCAACGTCCGCGGCGCCACCGCCGATCCGGGCATGATCAAGGAGACCAAGGGCATCCGCGCCCCGGGGACGCACCTGCCCGGCGTGATCACCGCCGGTACCTTCCACCTGGACGGCGAGCGGGTCTTCTGGGACGTCCAGAACCCCGCCAAGGCCATCGTCATCGAACTGGCGGATGAGCGCTACGCCCGCCTCGTCGTACAGGTCGACGACCCTCGCGCCGCCGTCGCGCTCATCGAAGGCGCCATCGACCAGGCCTGACCCCACATGCCTGGTCGCAAGCACGCTCTCGGGGATCGGTGTTCCTGAGGCGGCGGGGGCGGTGACCAGGTCGACCAGTTCCTCGGCCACGGTGCGGCAGGCCATGAGTTGGCCTTTCGTTAACGACGCTGCCACGAAGTACATCGGATGGCCGTTAGCCCTGGTCAGCGGCAATCCGTCGCGGATAGAAGCACGAGGTCGTCAGCGGGAGTGCCGACGAGCGGCGGGGTCGTGCTCGGCGGTGATGCGGGCGGAGGTTTCCTCGCAGGCGCAGCCTGGCGACATCTCCCGGCGGGCGGCGAGTGACGCCTCCCAGACCCCCGTGAGGGTTCGGTCGGCAGCGGCACCGGATGTGCCTCTTCCAGAGCCTTCTTCGGGTCCCAGTCGCTCGCCGCAGGGTCTGGCCGGCGCGGCCCGACCCCGCTGTTCTGGCAGCACGTGCGCCCGTACGGCGGGGTACGCCTCAATCTGGACATACGCCTGAGCATCGGGAACCAGGGCCCGTGAGCCCTCCGTCCCGGCCTGATCCGAAGCCTCGGCGGAGGATGTGTCCGGACACTTCGCCGACGATCACGTTGTGCGACTGTTGGGCCCTCGGGTAAGTGTCGCGTCATACGGCCCGAACGGCGGGCATCGTCGCAGGCCATCGTGCGCGATGACGACGACCGCCGAGCGAAGGCAGCCGCGCCCCGCTGTTGTAGCAGTTGGTGTGCAGGCGCCACTCGGCCGTCTTGATCGTCACCGTGGCGTGCTCGGGGATCTCAGAACCGCACGCGGTGCGGGTGCCGTCCAAACTCACGTGCACCTTCACCGAAGTGCGCTGCTCGGTAACAGTTGAGCGTCCTGTTTGGCCAGTTCGACACCAACACTGTCCACATATCGGTGTAGCGGCCGTCGACACGGCGCCACGCCGGCCAGGTCCAGGTCCAGGTCGTCATCACCACCGGGAGGTGGTGTCGGCCTCAGTCGGCAGCTCCCCGAACGCACGCTGTGCGGCGTGACCGGCACCCTGGCCAAGGTCGTTGTCCGCACGATGAATCACAGTGCGGGCAGGGGCTTGGATCGCTCGTTGTCGGCAGTCGCCCAGAACGCTGCCCGCCACGCCGCGGCGAGACCGTCGCGGCTCGCCTCGACGGCAGCGGCGGTGTTGCCGCCGGGAACCGCGACGCGGTCCACGATCTCGGCCAAGGGCGTCCCGTGATCCAGCAGCCGACTGACGGCGTCGATGCTCTGCGCGAGGAGTTGTTCGGCCAGACCCGGGGGTAGCGGCGCGCCGCGCTCGATCTGCGCTGCGATCATCGATTGGGCCACACTGGCCAGAAGTGCCGGACCGCACGATGCCAGGTCGGTGGCTGCCCGGCCCTGTCGCTCGCCGATCACGAACGGCCGGGAGAACCCCTGTAGCAACTCCGTCAACTCGGCAACGGCGTCCTCGCTCAGGCCAGGGCCGGGCATGAGCAGCGTCGCGCCCGCACCGATCTCGTTACCGACGCTGGGAATCAGCTTGGCAACGGGACAGGGAACCGAGTCCGCCAGCCTCGGCAGGGGCAGTGCGTTGTTAATCGTGACCACGATGTGCTCCGCCGAAAGTCGAGGACGCACAACGGCGAGCACGTCAGGAAGGTCCACGTTGCGCACACACAGAACAACCAGGGTAGCCCGGTCAGCCAAGTCGGCTGGCGGCAGCACCGTGGCGGTAGGTACAGCAGCGCGTACGCGCTCGATGCTGGATACCGACCGACCTGCGACGAACAATCGTGCCGGTTCGACTGCTCTGCTGAAGCCAGCGGCCAGAGTCAGCCCCATTCGGCCCAAGCCCACGATGCCCACAGTTCGTGCCGTCACGAGCACCATCGTCCCAGAATCTCGCTGCCGCCGTGGACCCGCTTGCCGCCTTGGACATCGATGCCACGATGGTTCCACGGGAATCCGGCTGACCTACGCGTCGCAACTGTTGCGGGTCCGTCTACTCCGTCCCCGCCCCCACCGTCGAGGCCGTCGCCGAGATCGCGGCCGAGCGGTGGGGTGGAGCGGCAGCGACGGCGAGGACTACTGCGGGCCATGCACCCGGGCAGCGTCATGACACCCGACGAGGCCGCCTGGGTCCGTGAACACGCCGGGACCCAGACCATGCGCAAGACGCACGCCGAGGTGCCCGGCTTCTACCTGGCCTGCGCCTGCCAGTGGACCGGCCCCTGCCTCAACTCCCGCGATCCCGGCCGGCACCAGCGCTGTCACATGGGCACGCCGATATACGAGTACGAGACGATCATCTCCGTGCGCGGCGGCCAAGGCGTCGCCGGCCTCCGTCAGCCGTACCGTTACCCCACGGCGAGCGCGACCGGCCGGCGTCCCTCCCACCTTGCGATGGTGTGGCTCGCCGGCCGCCGATGCCGTCGGGCGTGCTCATGTGACTGCGACCACCCGCGCGCCGACATCGCGCACGCACCCGAGCGCAACCTGGCCAGGCCGGTGCGCTACGAGCTGGTGCCCCTCCGGCAGCACCGAGGTGTAGATGTCTGAGGTCACCACGATGCTGCCGTGCCCCAGCGTGCCCTGCACCACCCGCAGATCCGAGCCTGAGGCCAGGGCGAGAGTTGCCGTACCGTGCCGTAGGTCGTGCAGCCGGATCGGTGGCAGGTTGCTGGCTTGCACCAGTCGGTGGAACCGGATGGTGAGGTAGTCCGGCCGGACCGGGGATCCATCCGTCCGGCCGAAGATCGGCCCGGATTCGTTCCAGGCGTCGCCCAGCAGCTGTCGTTGGGCGTGCTCGTGGCGGCGCAGTAGCCGGACCGTCTCGGGGTCCAGCCCGATGATCCGTCGGCTGGCTGCGGTTTTCGGTGGGCAGGCGATCAGCCCATCGTCGGCGTGCACCAGTTGCCGGCTCACGGTGAGCTCTCGCCGGTCGAGGTCCAGGTCCACCCAGTGCAGACCGGCTGCCTCGCCGCGGCGCAGACCGCGCAACGCGATCAGCTGCCACAGCGGATACAGCGGGTCGCCGCGGGCGAAGGCGAGGAACTCGGCCAGTTGCTCGGCGGTCCACACCGCTACCGCGGGCCGTTCGCCACTCCGCCGCCACGCTGCGACCCGGCGCTCGGTCCACACCTGTGGATACGGATGACGCGGTGCGGGCAGCCGGACCATCCGCGCCGGGTTGGAGGCCAGCAGGCCCTCACGGAGCGCGGCGTTCAACGCCGCGCGCGATGTCGCCCGATCCGGTGCAGGGTGGAGGACGCGATCGGCTCCCCGTACCGATCGCGGCGTCCGGCCAAGACGGTGAACATCCGTGCGACGTCGCGGCCGGCCAGCTCGGCCAGCTCGATCCGGCCCAGATGCGGGATCAGATACAGCCGCACATGATCGGCATAGGACTGGCGGCTGCTGGGCCGTAGGCGTTGCTGCATCTCCAGCCAGTGGCGCAGCCACCGCGCCAGCGTGCATTCCCCCACCGCCACATCGTTCCGATCGGCGTGATCATCTCACGACCCGCCTGGCGAGCCTGTTCGGCGCTGGCGAAGCTAACGCGCCGCAGCCGCTCCCGCCGCTCGGCCAAGCCGCTCACCTGCACCGCGAAGTGCCAGCTGCCGTGCCCCTCCTCGGCCAGCCGCACACAGCGCCCGCCGGCTTGCCTACCGGTGACCGCATCGGCACACCCGCACCGCTTGTAGACCACACACCGATCCCGATGACGTCTCATTGCCTTGCCCCTTCTTGATCGACCGCCAGAGCAAGACAACGCCGACAGGCACTCACCCACAACTGACACGAGCAAAACCCAGAGCGGGAGATCACGCCTCGTTCGAACTCCTCCAGCGACGGGGTGTCCGGCGGGCTCGCTCAGCCTGCCAACGTGAGGGGAGCTGCAGGGCACGGCTCGCCATATCCTGCAAGGCGATTTATGCAACCCTACTTTCGTTAATGGTGGGCGGAAATCGCATCTTGACATGCGCAGATGCGCAGTGATCTCCTCTTCCCCAGCGCATTAATGGAACCCATTTGCGAAATCAGCGGAGGTGTCTATGGCGCGCACGATCGGCGTACACGAGCGCAATGTTTCGACGCTCCGACGGTTCAATGAGGCCGCCTGCCTGGTGCGAGTCCGCGATGACGGCCCACTCACGGTCAGCGAGCTGGCGCGCATCTGCGGGCTGTCCAGGCCGACAGTGGAGGCGGTCATGCAAAGCCTGCTGAGTGCGGGGGTGGTGGAGCAGGACGAGCCCACGGTCCTGGAGGGCAAGTCCGCGGGCAGACCCGCCAGGCGATACCGCTTCCGGGGGGCCGCGGGGCATGTGGCGGGCGTGGAGGT
Organism: Nonomuraea sp. NPDC003754; assembly: GCF_053605785.1. Lineage (NCBI taxonomy): Bacteria > Bacillati > Actinomycetota > Actinomycetes > Streptosporangiales > Streptosporangiaceae > Nonomuraea > Nonomuraea sp. NPDC003754. The sequence goes on along the minus strand of NZ_JBSGJX010000071.1, from coordinate 13,659 downwards.
CGCCCAGAACTGCATCCGGATCGTGATCGCCGACCTTGCTGGTGTCGTGGGTGTTCGTAGAAGCTTCCCTCTTACGGAGCGTGGCGCCGAGCTGATCTCGGTGCTGCGTGCGGCCATGGACGACTGCGCGGGCGATCTGGGCTTGCGCCGTGGTGATCTCCATGCGGCCGGAATCGGCTTCCCTGGGTCGGTGTCGAGCGATGGGCGCCTGGTGACCTCGGCAGCACTGCCGGAGTGGGTCGGGGTGGATCTCGTGGCCCGGCTTGGTGCCGCCACGGGCTGCCCGGTGGTGGTCGACAGCGCGGTCAACTGCGCACTGGTGGCCGAGCACCAGATCGGGGTCGCCCGGCTGCATGACGATGTGGTGCTGGTAACCGGCTCGGCCGATATCAGCGCTGCGATCCTGCTCCAGGGGCGCCTGCACCGGGGGCGTTTCAGCAGGGCGGGCGATCTGTCCGGCAGCCAGCCCGTGGAGGGCGTGGCATCGCTGATCCGCGCCGTCGATCCGGAGCTGGTGGTTCTCGCCAATCCCCTGGCGGACCTGCCTGTGGAGGACACGGGTGACCGTACCCCACCCAAGATCGTCACCAGCTCGCTCGGTGAGGACGCCGTCGCGCTGGGCGGATTGATCAATGCCTATCCGATCGCCATGCAGGCCACGGTCGGATCGCCCGACTCACCCGTGCCTGCGATCATCTTCGCCGAGGCTCCTACTCCCGTGAGGCGATCTCAGCCGGAAGCTCCCTCACCGGTGCGTAACCGTCCGGCCACCCGACTGCGCTTCGGCGTCGTCGGGATCGGCGCCAGGGCGGGAATCGCGACCTGGGCGCACGACGACAGGATCGGCAAGGTGGTCGCCGTGGCGGACCCCCGGCGTGAGACCGACGAGCGGGCACGCACCCTGTTCGGCCCCAAGGTCGGCGTGTTCGCTGACCACCGCGATCTGCTCGACCAAGGGCTGGACGCGGTCTTCGTGACCTCACCCGATGCCACGCATGCGCAGGTCAGCCAGACCTTCCTGCGTGCGGGCGTCCCCGTCTACCTGGAAAAGCCCCTCGCCACCACCACCGAGGACGCTGACGCCATCCTCAGCACCGCCTACGAGACAGGAACCAAGATTTACGTCGGACACAATGTCCGGCATATGGCCTTCGTCAGGCTGATGCGGCAGATCATCGAACGCGGCGAGATCGGTGAAGTGAAGGCCATCTGGTGTCGGCACTTCGTGGGCCACGGCGGCGACTTCTACTTCAAGGACTGGCACGCGGAGCGGGACAACGTCAACGGACTGCTCGTGCACAAGGGCGCCCACGACATCGACATCATGCACTGGCTGGCCGGCGGATACACCACCGAGGTCGTCGGCATGGGCGACCTGCGGATGTACGGCGAGCTGGACGCCCGCCGCACCGAGCGCCACCCACAGGACCTCAACGACGACCTGGCCACCTGGCCCCCGCGCGCCCAACGCGGACTGAACCCCGTGATCGATGTGGAGGACATCTCCATGATCTCGATGCGCCTCGACAACGGCGTGCTCTGCTCCTACGAGCAGTGCCACTTCACCCCCGACTACTGGCGCAACTACACCGTGATCGGCACCGAGGGCAGACTGGAGAACTTCGGCGACGGCGACGGCGGCGTGGTCCGCGTGTGGAACCGGCGACACGCCTACAGCGCCGACGGGGATCTGGTCTACCGGATCTCCGGCGACGCGCGAGGCCATGACGACGCCGACCAGCTGACCGTCTGGGAATTCCTGGATTTCATCACCGGCGACGTAGCGACCGACACGACGCCGTTGGGTGCCCGGCAGGCCGTCTGCACGGGCATCGAGGCAACACAATCGCTTCGATCCGGCGCCCTACCCCGCACCGTGCCACCGCTCTCCCCAGAGATCGTGGCCTATTTCGAGAACCACCAACGGGTCGCGCCATGACCCTTCTCGCTCGCATCCGCCGCGATCGGACGATGCTGCTGCTGATCTTGCCCGGCCTGCTCAGCCTGCTGATATTCAACTACGTCCCGATGCTCGGCTACGTGGTCGCCTTCCAGGACTATCAGCCGTTCCTCGGCTTCTCCGAAAGCCCGTTCATCGGCCTGGAGAACTTCACCTACGTGCTGACCGACCCCAGCTTCTGGAGCGCGGTCAGGAACACGATCGAAATCAACCTGCTCCAGCTGCTGCTGTACTTTCCCGCGCCGATCCTGTTAGCACTGCTGCTCAACAGTCTGGCCAGCAATCGGATCAAGAGGCTCATGCAGAGCGTCGTCTACCTGCCGCACTTCGTGTCCTGGGTCGTGATCGTCGCGCTGTTCCAGCAGACGCTGGGCGGCAGCGGATTCATCAGCGGCTTCCTGGCCGAGCACGGCGTCAGCGCCTTCAACGTGATGACGGACCCGGACCTGTTCAAGCTGCTGGTGACCGCCCAGGTGATCTGGAAGGACGTCGGCTGGGGCACGATCATCTACCTTGCCGCGCTGTCCAGCATCGACGTGGGGTTGTACGAGGCGGCCGCCGCCGACGGCGCGGGGCCGTGGCGCCGGATGTGGCACATCACGCTGCCGGGCATCCGGTCGGTGACGGTGCTCCTGCTCATCCTGCGACTGGGTGATCTGTTGTCGGTCGGATTCGAGCAGATCCTGCTGCAGCGCAACAACGTCGGCCCAGACGCCGCCGAGGTACTCAACACCTGGGTCTACTTCCATGGCGTGATCAACGGGGACTGGGGGACCGGCGCCGTGGTCGGGCTCATCAATGGCCTGGTGGGAGCCCTGCTCATCTTCGTCGCCAACAAGGTCGCGCACAGGCTCGGTGAGCAGGGGGTTTACCAACGATGATGGAGCGACCCAACCGCGCCGCTCAAGGCGCCAAGGCGGTCACGCTGACCGCGATCTTCGTGATCGCCGTCTTCCCGTTCCTGCTGGTGCTCGGAACCAGCCTGGCCAGCCGAGAGGAGATCGTCGCCAACGGCGGCTACGTCCTGATCCCGCGGCATCCCACCCTGGCGGCATACGCGGAGATTCTCTCCGGCGGCGTCGTCGGCCGGGCCGTACTCGTCAGTATCGGCATCACGATCGTCGGCACGTTGCTCAGCCTGGCCACCACCGTGGCCATGGCCTATGGCCTGAGCAGACCCAGCGTGGTGGGCTCGAAGGCGATCCTCATGGTGGGGCTGCTGACGTTCTTGATCAGCCCGGGCATCATCCCGAGCTACCTGTTGGTCAAGCAGTTGGGCCTGCTCGACTCCTACTGGTCGTTGATCCTGCCGAACCTCCTGGGCGCCTTCAATCTGGTCATCCTGCGGGCGTTCTTCATGAAAATCCCGCGCGAACTGTTGGACGCGGCTCGCATCGACGGCGCCGGTGACCTGAAGACCCTGCGCGTTGTCGTGCTACCGCTGTCGAAGGCAGTGATCGCCGTCGTCGGGCTGTTCCAGGCGGTCGGTTTCTGGAACTCCTTCTTCGACGCCCTTCTCTATCTCAACGACGCCTCGAAATGGCCCCTGCAACTGGTGCTCAACACCTATGTCCTCAACAGCAAGAAGCTACCGGGCCAACTGGTGAGCAGCGCGCACATGCCGCCGAGCCAGGCGCTGCAGATGGCGATCGTGGTCATCGCCCTCGTCCCGGTGCTGGCCGCCTACCCGTTCCTGCAGAAGCACTTCACCAAGGGCGTCTTGACCGGCGCCGTCAAGGGCTGAGGAGTCCCCGTGAACCGTCGATCCATGCTGGGTCTGCTCGCGGCTGCCCCGCTACTGGCCGCCTGCTCCACCCCGACCCGCTCGGGCAGCGGAGCCGCGGCCTCGGCCAAGGTCAAACTGCCCACCTATATTCCCTTCCAGGGGCCAACCCCCGACCTGCCGGGAAACGCTCAGGGATTGGACCCTGCCTACCTCAAGTTCCCCAAGCGCCTGGTTGACTCCGTCAAGGGGATCCCCGCCGGCGGCCAGCCGATCACCGCGCTCGGGTGGACCGACTCGGCAGTTCCACCGCCGATGAGCAATAACGCCTTCTGGCAGCAGCTCAACACCCGGCTCGGTGCCCCGTTCAAGTTCGACATCACCAGCGACTACCCCACCAAGTTCAACACAATGATCGCCGGCGGCGACATCCCCGAACTGGTCTGGTTCCCGCCCAACCAGGGGTTGACCAAGGTGGCCGAGCTACTCGAAGCCAAGTTCGCCGATCTGACGCCCTACTTGTCGGGGGACGCGGTGAAGGCGTATCCCAACCTGGCCAATCTGGGTGACTTCGCCTGGCGTACCGCGATCATCAACGGCCGAATCTGGGGCCCGCCCGTCTCTCACGGAATCTTCGGTCAGATCTACGAATGCAACAAGGCTCATTGGGACGAGGTCGGCGGCCCGCAGTGCGCCACCATCGACGAGTTCGTCGGCAAGTTGAAGGAACTGACCCGTCCCGCGCAGCACCGTTGGGCGATGGCGCCCGTTGGGTCCAACGACGTGGTCCGTTTCGGCGAATTACTCGGCATGCCCAACACCTGGCGGCTCAACAAGGACGGCAGCCTCACCTATTACTTGGAGACCGACGAGTACGCCCAGGCGCTCGAACTCGTCCGCAAGGTCGTCGAGGCCGGCTGCTTCCACCCTGACCAGAACGCCGACCCCTACGAGGTGCTCTTCCCGCAGGGAACCATCTCCACGCTGGTCGACGACATGCCCGGATTCATCCTCGCACCCCGTAAGTACAAGGACCTGGAGATCGCCGGGATCGTTCCATTCGGTGACAAGGCCGTCTACCACCTGGGGTACGGCTCCCTCGGCTTCACCGCCATCAACAAGAGCGCCTCACCCGAGCGCGTGAAACAACTGCTGCGTGTGCTGGACTTCCTGGCCGCCCCGTTCGGCAGCAGCGAGTGGCTCTTCCTGCACTACGGAAGCGAGGGCGAGCACTTCACCTTCGACAAGGACGGCCTGCCCCAGCTCACCGAGAAGGGCGCCAAGGAGACAACACTGAACAACCCGATCGGCTACCTGTCGCAGGGGCCGGAGTTCATCTACGCCAAGGGCGCCGCCTACACCTACGACATCCAGCAGAAACTCCTGAAGATCGCCATCGCCAACCCCGTCGCCGGCCACTATTCCGACACAGCCGTCAGCGGCCGCACCAAGCTTCCGATCATCGGGGATCTCGTCACCGACATGATCCTCGGCCGCAAACCCCTCACTTATCTGCAGACTCTGCGCTCGGACTGGAAACGACAGGGCGGCGACAAAATCCGCGAGGAGTACCAGCAGTCGATCGCCAAGGGCGGCCCCTCGTGAAACTCCACTGGGCCGGCCGTGACGAACTCGACCGCGTCGCCGAGGCCAGGACCCGCAGCTTCTCCGCCGACGGCACACCCGTCGAAATCGAGGAAGACCCCAGGGGAACATCCTGGCTGCTCGCCGAGGAGGACAACGTCCCGGTCGGCACAGCTACCAGTCTCAGCTTCACCATGTGGGTGCGCGGTGCGCCGCTGCCCTGTCAGGGCGTCGCCGACGTCGGCACAATCAAGACCTGGCGGGCCGGCCGGGGAGTGGCATCCGCCCTCATGCGCGAACTGCTGTCGGCCGCCCGCGACCGGGAGTTCGCGCTGTCCGCGCTCACCCCGTTCCGCGGCTCGTTCTACGAACACTTCGGGTACGGCTTCGCCGAACGCCGAGCGGACTGGACCATCCCCACGACCATCCTGCCCAGAGGAGATCACACCGACCTGCGGTTCTACCAGTCAGATGATCTGGACCCGCTGACCGAGGCCATGCGCCGCCGCACCGAGCGGGGCCAGGCAGACATCGAGCGCCTGCCGCCCGTTCCAGGCAACGGCTTCTTGGTGGTCGACCGGGTCGGCGACGGTCCGATCCGCGGCTGGGCCCGGTTTCGCGGGGAACAGCCCATCCTGCGCGTGACCGAGATCGGATACGACGACGCCTCCGCGCTACGACGCATCCTCCACCTGCTGGCCAGCCTGCGCGACGAGTACAACACCGTCAGGCTCACCACCCAGGCCGATCAGCCGATGCACCGCCTACTCGGGGAATCGCAGATCGTGCATCACACGCTGTTCCGCAACCACCCCACCGCCGAGGTCAGGCCGTACAACCGCCTGCAGGTCAGGATCATCGACCATGTCAGGGTCCTCCGGGCCCTGCGCCTGAACACGACCGCGGAAGGTAGCACGGTCGTCGCGATCGGCGAGCCCGAGGGGAACATCACGACCCTCCAGCTCGACTTCTCCGATGGCCGCGTGGGAGCCCGGGCGTGCTCGGCTGAGCCCGACATCGAATGCGCCGCACCCGTCTGGGCTGCGGTGCTGCTGGGCGATCTTCAGGCATCGCGCGCCGCGGACCTCGGCCTCATCACCGTTCACGACCACCAGGTTCTCCGCATGCTCGACACCCTCGCCGTGGGCCCCGCGCCCTTCTGTCACGAACACTTCTAAGGAGCCCCCGATGCGCCGGATCTTAGGCACCCTCATGCTCGCCGCCGGACTGCTCGCCGTACCGTCGACCGCGTCGGCTCAGTCAACCTGCACGAGCAGAGAGCTCAACCTCGTCGCCCACCACGACGACGACCTGCTTTTCCTGAACCCGTCGATCTCCGACGCGATCCGCGGCGGAGCCTGCGTGCGCACCGTCTTCCTGGTGGCCAGCGACTACCACGACACCGACAGGGAAGGATACGTGCTCGCCAGGGAGCGCGGCGTGCGCGCCGCCTACGCCCGCATGGCCGGACTGCCCGAAAGCGCCTGGACCTCTCAAGAGATCACCGTCAACGGCCACAACCTGCTCGAATGGCGACTCGGCGACCGGCTGTCCATCCTCGAAGTCCGGCTCCCCGACAACGGCTCCGCCTACGACGACATCACCTACGGCAGCACCCGCGCCCTCTACAACGACGGCGCCACGATCCCCGACTTCTACCGGCGCAACACCTACACCCGCGCTGATCTCACCGACACCCTCATCGCCGACCTCGACGCGTTCCGCCCGTCGGTGGTCAACACCCTCGACCCCAGCGCCGACGTCCACGACGGCGATGAGTACCTCGACTTCCACCACGACCACGTGATCATCGCCCGGCTGGCGGGCGACGCCGTGGCAGCCGCCGCAACCCATCCGCAGGTCCGCTACTACCGCGACTACCCCAACCGGTACGCCGCCGCCAATCTCTCCCAGCAGGCCATCGACGACAAGCTGGCCACGTTCCGCACCTTCGCGATGCACGACATGGACATCTGCCCGTCGTCCGACCCGAGCCAGTGCGTCACTCAGGGCTTCTACTACGTCCTCAACCACAACCAGAACCGCGCCACCACAACCGCGATGCTTCCGTGGATCCCCGCCACGCCGGGCGCACCCGGCCACTTGGTTCCCGCCACGTTCGCCCACCAACGCCTGACCGTCTCCTCCGGCCAATGTCTGACCGTGCCGGGCGCCCTCAACGACAACGACCTGTCCGACGGGGACCACGCGGCTTTGGGCACCTGTGACACCACCGCGTTCACCCTGGTCCAGCAGACCCTCAAGATAGACAAGACCAATGAGTGCTTCGGTACGGCCGGCGCAGCAGTGATCGTCACCCAGTGCACCGACTCCGCCGACCAGAGGTGGTCCTATACGGATCAGGCGTTCAAAAACATCCAGACCGGCAAGTACATGTCCACAGGCCCTGGGGGCACCCTCGTCCTCGGCTCCACCCCCGTGCGCATGACGCCTGCATCTCCGTGAAAAGGATCAAAACCATTTCCGATCTACGACTCGGAGCCCTCGGATTCGGCCTGCGTGGCAGTCTTGCCCGCGAAGCTCACCGTCCGGGGGCCGGAGCCCTCATCGCCGCCGTCTGCGATCCCTCGGAGCGCGCGCGTCGCCGCGCCCTGGAGGCGTTCGGCGAGGAAGTGATCACCGTGCCCGATGTCGAGAGCCTCGTGCGGCTCGACCTCGACGGGGTGCTCGTCCTATCCCCAGATCGGCTCCACGCCGAGCACGCGGAGACACTCCTGGAGGCGGGAATCCCGGTCTACCTGGAAAAACCGATGGCGATCACGGTCAGCGATTGTGACCGCGTGCTCGCCACCGCGCGCCGTACAGGAACCAAGCTGTACGTCGGGCACAACATGCGGCACATGCCGTTGGTGCTGCAGATGCGTGAGCTCATCCAGCGCGGCGAGATCGGCGAGGTCAAAGCCGTCTGGTGTCGGCATTTCGTGGGTCACGGCGGCGACTTCTACTTCAAGGACTGGCACGCCGAGCGGGCCAACACCACCGGCCTCCTGCTGCAGAAGGGGGCGCACGACATCGACGTCATCCACTGGCTCGCAGGCGGCTACACGCGCAGAGTCAGCGGTATGGGAGGCCTCACTCTCTACGGTCAGATTACCGACCGACGAGACAACTCCGACCGTTCCATGTGGGACTGGTACGCGCCGGACGCCTGGCCTCCGCGGATGCAGCGCGAACTCAATCCCCTCATCGATGTCGAGGACCTCTCGATGATCAACATGGAGCTCGGAAACGGGGTCTTCGCAACGTACCAGCAGTGCCATTACACGCCCGACTACTGGCGCAGCTACACCGTCATCGGCACCGAAGGCCGGATCGAGAACCTCGGTGACGGCGGCGACGGATCGGTCATCCGACTCTGGAACCGGCGCACCGACTACAACGGTGAAGGGGATCTCACGATCCCCATCCGCCAGGAATCAGGAGGTCACGGCGGCGCCGACACTGCGATCATCACCGAGTTTCTCCGCTTCATCTCCGCCGGAGGACCTGCTACGACCTCGCCCATCGCTGCCCGTGAGGCCGTGGCGACAGGGCATACAGCCACCCTGTCGCTCCGTGGCGGCGGTGGTGCCCTAGATGTGCCGCCCCCCTCCCACATGGACATCGACTACTTCGAGCCCGACACAAGCTGGGAGCGGCAACCTAACGGCTGATCTTGGTAGTTGAAGCGGGTCAGAGGCAGGAGGGGCGGTCTGGAAGGCGTTCACGAGCGCCTTCCAGCGCATGATTCGTCTCCGCTCGATCGCGTGAGGTCACGGGGGCTCCATTGGCCGCCGATCAGCACGACGGGGTCCGGAAGCGCAGTGGCCGCCTATCTGGACAAGTTCGTGTCAGTCCACAGCCCCCGGGCACGCAGTCCGGCGAGCGCCACCTCACCTCTAAAGAATGCGTCTATTCGCAGCTCGCGGCGAACCTGCTCACGCTGCAGGGTGCGGCTATCGGTGAATGGCTTGAGACGGAGCCCAAAGACGCACTTACTGCGCAAATCGGATGGTCAAGACCATGCAATTGACATGGGCACACCCCCACCGATGTCATCGATACATGCTCGGCGCATGTAAAACCCCAGGTCAAACATGGCATGGAAGAGTAGGCGGTTGGCTTGATCAATGCCGTCTGATGCCGCGCCGTACCGCATTCTGTCACTCTGACCGTGATTGCCCCCCTGCCGACGTGCCGGACCGCGGGGCTGAAGGCCTTCAGCCAGGCCGAGGCAGAGCTGGAGACGACCCTGGCCGCGCACGCGTGGAATTCCGGGGACGGGCCGACCGAGATGTTCCAGTACGCGGTGCGCTGGCTGCGCGAGAACGACGTGCTGCTGCCGGGCATCACGACGCTGACCCGGATGGTGGCCCGGATCCGGGAGGAGCAAACCGAGCGGCTATTTCGCGACTCTGGCTGCGATGCCGACGTCGGAGCAGGTCGAGGTGCTGGAGAAGCTGCTGGAAGTGCCGCCGGGCAAGAAGATGACCGAGCTGGAGCGCTGGCGCCAGGGTCCGTCTAAGGCGTCCGGGCCCGCGATGGTCAAGGCCTTGCAACTGGTGGAGGAGATCCTCGGCGCCGGACTGTGCCGGTTGGAACTGGATGCGTCGATGCCGCTGCGGCGGGTGCTGGAACTGGCCAAATACGGGCTGACGGTCCGCTCGCGCAGCTGAAACGTCATCCGGACGCACGCCGGCTGGCCACGCTCGTGGCGACGGCGCGCTGTTCGAGGTGCGGGAGATGATCGAGGCGGTCGTGCCGCGCGGGCAGCTGCGCGAGGCGGTGGAGGTGGTCACGGACATGGTGCCGCCGCCAGCCGCCGACGACGACGGCGGCTGGCGAGCGGAGATGGCCAGCCACTATCCGACGGTGTCGGGCTTTGTGAAGCTGCTCACCGGTGTGATCAAGTTCGACGCCAATCCCGAGGGCGAACGGGTACTGGCCGCGAGCGCCGACAGGTGCCGGTTCCAGGTCGCGGCCGCCGTGCCGGTCCAGCGGTCCATGACCGCGGCGTAGTCCTCCGGCGCGAGGTCGGCGACCGGCCGGTACCCGCTCATGGCGGCCAGACGGGTGAGGGTCTTGGCGTAGGTGTCGCGGGTGGTCTTGGTCGGCAAAGCGCCGAGGAAGCGGTCGATGGCGGCCGCGACGCTCCCGCCCGCGGCCGGACCTGCCAGGCCGGCCGAGTCGGGCGCGCCGGGGAACGCGACGAGGGACACGGTGCCTCTCCTTCCCACCGATCGATCAATGTGACAGGTAACGCTCTTGAGCTGACCCGCCACCGGCAGGCGCTGAGCTGTGCCTGGCCGGCACAGCCTTCCAGATTGACATTGCTAGCTATTTCAGTCATGTTTGAAATAACTAGCCAACAAGTACGGAGCAAGCCATGGAACACGTGACCTTCAACAGCCTCGGCACCCGCTGCGCGGGTGATCTCTACCTGCCCGAAACGAGCGAACCGGTCCCCGGGCTGGTGCTCGGGCACAGCGGGGTGATGGTCAAAGAGGCGCTGGCGTTCTTCGCGCCGTACTTCGTGAAGGCCGGCTTCGCGGTGCTGGCCATCGACTACCGCACGGTCGGTTCCAGCGAAGGCGAGCCGCGCGGCCTGGACCACCCGGAGCGGCAGGTGGAGGACTTCCGCAGCGCCGTGTCCTACCTGCAGACCCGTCCCGAAGTGCAGCCGGAGCGGATCGGAGTGTGGGGCGTCAGCATCGGCGGCTCGGTGGCGGCCCAGGCCGCCGTGCTCGATCGGCGCATCAAGTGCGTCGTGGCGCAGAGCCCCAGCGTGTGGAACGGATGGCGCTACCTGGAACGCCTCCTGGGCCGTGCCGGTGTCCACGCGCTGCGCGACCAACTGTAGCAGGACTGGCAACGGCGCTACGAGGGCGAGCAGAGCGCTCGCGTGCCGCACCTGGCGCTGGACCACGCCAGTGTGAAGGACGCCCCCGACATGTCGACCCGCCTGTTTCCCACCTATCGCAACGAGAAGACCCTCGACTCAGCCGAGCACCTGCTCACCTTCGCACCGGAGAACCTCATCCACCGGCTCGCACCGACGCCGCTGTTGATGATCGCCAACGGCGGCTGGGACCCGTACCACATGCTCGAGGAGGCGCAGAGCGCCTTCGACCGGGCGGGAGAGCCCAAGCGGCTGGCGGTGCTGCCCTACGACGTACTCGGCCTCTACACCGGCCCGGGCCTGGAGGAGGCCATGGCGCTCGCGATCGACTGGTTCGACCTCTACCTGCGCGAGACCCGGCTCGCGGACATCACCCCCACACCCACCTACGAGTCGGTGGCCGCCATGACACAGTGAACCGGCACACGATCGACAACGGAGGACCGGACGATGAGCACCGAGGAACAGCGGGACCGACTGCTTCAGTGGGTGGAGCGGGTGGCCGCCTTCTGCGTCGAGGAGTGGGGGCTGCCGCCCATCACCGGACGCATCCTCGGCTGGCTCATGATCTGCGATCCGGCCGAGCAGTCCGCCGGGCAGATCGCGGAGGCGATCTCCGCCAGCCGGGCCTCGCTCACCTCGAACATGCGCTTCCTCACCACCATCGGCCTGGTCAAGAAGGTGAGAAGGCCCGGCGATCGCGTCTCCTACTACCGCATCGAGGACGACGCCTGGCAGAAGGTCATCCAGCGCAAGCTCGAAAGCCTGAGCGCGTTCGGCGAGATCGCCGACGAAGGGCTCAACATCGCGGGCGGCGAGGGGCACCGCACCGAGCGCATCAAGGCCGCCCACGACTCCCTGACGTGGCTGCAGAACCTCGCGGCCCGTCATCCGCTACGCCGTTAAGGAATCTCCATGCACCGCTGGCAACCCCAGCTCGGGCTGATCCAGGAAACGCTGCTACTCACTCTCCACGCCAGAGCCCTGGACGCCGGGCAGCCCAGCCCGATTCTCGACGACACGTTCTCCGCAGACATGGCCGGCAACATCGATTACGACTTCGGCAAGCTGAAGGTCAAGCCCAACCTCGTCCTCACCACGGCACTGCGCGCCAAGAAGCTCGACGGCGTCATCCGCGCCTACATCGCCGCTCACCCCGGATGCGTGGTGCTCGACCTGGGCTGCGGCCTGGACACCCGGATGTTCCGCTGTGATCCCCCGCCGAGCGTCGACTGGTACGACATCGACTTCCCAGAAGTGGTGCACCTGCGGGCCGAATGTCTGCCCGGCCGTTCCCACCTGGTCGGAGCCGACCTCACCAGCTCCGACTGGCTCACCGCCATCCCCGGTGACCGGCCGGCGATGATCGTCGCCGAGGGGCTGCTCCCCTTCATGCCCGGCGACTCCTTCCAGGCGATGACCCGCGCGCTGGCCGGCCATTTCCCTTCGGGCGAGCTCGCGCTCAACGGCTACACCCGCTTCGCCGCCTGGGCCATGAAGTATCACCCGACCATCAAGGCGCTCGGCATCAGCGCCGCCCAGGGCTTCGACGACCCGCACGAACCGGAGTCCTGGGACGCCGGCCTCGAACTGATCGAGGAGCAGATCCTCACCCGCGCACCGGAGGTAGCCCGGTTCCCGCAACCGCTTCGCGCGCTGACCCGTCTCACCGCCCGCAGTACGGCCTTGTCGCGGCAAGGGGCCCGCATTCTCCGCTACCGATTCTGACCGACCCCCGCCCGCGGCAGTCGCGACAGACATCGTCCTTCGGCTCGTGAACGTGCCGCCGACGGCGGCTGGGCGGTGGCACGGAAACCAACACGAGTGCGCCCGCTCAACGAAGATCGCCCACTATCAGCGAGCCGGGCGAACGAGCCTTAGCGTACGTTTCCGTTCCCCCACACTCCGAGGGCCAGGTCCGGCAAGGACTTCGAACTCCGCCGCGCGGACACGCGCGTCCTGCTCCGGCGCCGGGGCTGGACCTGGGGGCGCGTACCCGTCGAGGGGCAGGCGTCCGGTCCGGTCAACGCCAGACATACCACGCTCCCCGGCAGCACCCCGGCCGCGTCGCCTGTGGGCGCTGGGCGTACAGCCGGACTTTTGTCTGCCGGCCTATGAATGGTGCTCCCAGGTCTTCGGCAAGGTGATCAAGGGGTCCTGCCCCTTTCTCCCGTACTGGTCTGCCTCCCATGAAGAGATCATCTTTACCGCGCGCCATAGTCACTCACACCTCAAGGCCGCCGGCGTCACCCGTGTCTTCTCCGAGAAGATCTCCACCCGCGCCACTACCCGGCCCGAGCTCGACAAGGCCGTCGCCCTGGCCCGCGAGCTCCGCTCGGCGAACGTTGCGGTCACACACGTGGTGCACGAGCACAAGCGGCTCGGCCGCGGCCTCGACCGAGCACTACGCCCGCACGCTGAAGTTCTGGTGCGACAACCTGGACGACAACTGGGAGGACGCCCTCCAGGAGGTCGGCCAGGGCACCGCCAGGG
>NZ_JBSGJX010000070.1:0-23026 GCF_053605785.1 Nonomuraea sp. NPDC003754 | reverse complement strand
CCAGCTCAAAGGCTGGAAGATCCTCCGAAAGCTACGCTGCAGCCCTTCCAAGGCCGGCCACCTCTGCAAGGCCATCGCCGTCCTTCAGAACCACCATGTCGCTCACGCCGCCCGAGGATGAAAAACGTTCAGTGGTTGTGGGCGGCTAGGAGCTGTGACCGGAAACGATCGCCGGGTTGGGGGATGGTTTCAGGCGGCGGGCGTGAGGGGTCGGCCGCCCCAGCGGATGCCCTTCTCGCTGCGGACACGGGCGCGTTCCCGACGCTGGGCGGCCAGCACGTCGGGATGACGGGCGTGGGCGTTGCGCCAGCGCAGGTAGGCCTGAAGTTTGCGGGTCTGCACGGTGTGGTTGGGATGGTTGGAGTTGGACAGGGTGAACTGGCGCAGCGGCCCGAAGTGTGCCTCGATTGGGTTGGCCCAGGAGGCGTACGTCGGGGTGAACAGCAGCTCGACCTTGTGCTTGCTCGCCCAGGCTCGGATGCGCCAGTTCTCGTGCACCGACAGGTTGTCGAGGATGACGTAGATCGGGGCGCCGTCCGGGCGGGCCGCGCGGATGGAGCGCAGAGCGGCCCAGGTGTGGTCGATGCCCTTGCGGCTGCGGTTGACGCCCCACAGCAGGTCATCGCCGACCGAGCAGCAGCCGTGGAAGTAGGTGACGCCGTGGGTGCGGCGGTAGGTGGCCGGCAGCCGGTCCGGCCGGCCCTGCTTGGCCCAGCCGGCTCCGGCGACCGGGCGGATGCCCAGCGGCCCGAACTCGTCGAAGGCGAAGGTGCGCTCGGGCCGCTGGGTCAGGGCGTACTCGATCCGGTCCAGCTTGGCCTCGACGTCGGGATCGGGCGACTCTTTCCAGGTCTTGGTGCGCTGGAAGGTGATGCCGTGCCGGGCCAGGAGCAGGCGTAAGGCTTCGCGGCCGATCCCGATCGTGCGGCCGGGCAGCCGATGAAGATACGCCAGGAGCTTGCGGATGGACCAGCGGGTGAAGGGCTGGCCGAGCTTGACCGGGCGGGTGGTGGCCGTCTGGATGAGATCTCGCGCGCGAGCGCGTCGCCTCCAACACGTCGAGCACCGTGATGGAGCCGGCCTCCTGCAGTGCCGCGAATCTCAGGCGTCCGCCCGTGACGTCCTATAGCCGGGACACCGGCCTGGCGGCGAGCTCCGCGGTGGCCTACCGTCCGCGGAGCGGTTCGAGAGCGGACCGGACCTCCGCCACCGCCCCGTCGTGCTCGGCGATCAGGCCCCACGCGTCGCCCAGCAGCCGCGCCACCCGCCGTGACAGGTCCCGGACGTCCTCGGCAGACGCTGATCCCATGGGCCGCCCTCGGCCTGCCCGGCACACCGGTCGTCGCCTGTCAGCGATCGGCCAGCATCCCGGCGTCGTGGGCGACGATCGCGGCCTGGACGCGGTTGCCGCAGCCGAGCTTGGTCAGGATGCGGCTGATGTGCGTCTTGACCGTGCCCTCGCCCATGAACAGGGCCTTGGCGATCTCGATGTTGGAGTAGCCCGCACCCACCAGGACGAGCACCTCGCGCTCGCGCCCCGACAGGGCGGCGACCAGGGCGCGGGCACGTCCGTCGCCGCCCTGCAGGTAGCGGTCGATGACGCGGCGGGTGAGCTGCGGGGCGAGGATGGCGTGGCCGCCGGCCACCGTGCGCACGGCGTGGATGAGCTCCTGCGGGCCGGTGTCCTTCAGCAGGAACCCGGCCGCGCCCGACCTCAGCGCCGCGGCCAGGTTCTCCTCCTCGCCGAAGGTGGTCAGGACGATCGCTTTCACGCCGGGGGCGGCGTACGCGAGTTCGCGCAGGGCGGTCAGGCCGTCCATGCCGGGCATGCGGATGTCCAGCAGCGCCACGTCCACCTGATGCTCCAGGGCGGCCGCCACGGCCTCCGCGCCGTCGGCCGCCTCGGCCACCACCGCGATGTCCTCAGCGTGTTCCAGGATGAGCCGCACGCCGGTGCGGAGCAGGGCCTCGTCGTCGGCGAGCAGGACGCGGATGGGCGGCATGAGGATCATTCTCCCGGGCCGATCCGGACGGTGATGACCCGTCTGTCCACGATGCGGTCGCCGGCCAGGCAGTAGCGGACGACGCGGACCGAGTTCCGGGTGACGTCGTAGTCGGCGTCGAAGTACCAGCAGCGGGTGCCGGGCGGGCGGGGCGGCTCATGGGCGGCCACGGCCAGCTCCGCGATCGGCTCCGAACCGCCGACGAGCGCGCGCAGGGCCGCGTTGGCCATGCCGACGTCCAGCATCGCGGACCGCGAGGGCAGGGGCAGGTACGCCAGCACGGCGACCAGCAGCACCGCGGTCAACGCGACACCGCCGGCCTGCAGCAACGCCATCCCGATCCGGTTCGCGAGCCGTTGGACGGGGGTGGAGGCAGGGGGACGCGGGCGGGCGGCAGGGGTGACGTCCGGGTGCGGGACGGAGGGGACGGCGTCGGTCCAGGGGAGGCGGGCTTCCACGCGGAAGCCGCCGCCCGGTGCCCGGCCCGCCGAGAACGTGCCGCCCAGCAGGCGTACCCGCTCGCCAAGCCCGGCCAGGCCGCTGCCGGAGCCGGTCTCCGCCGGGGCGGCGGCTGCGGGCGGCGGGCCGTTCTCCACGGTCAGGGCCAGCTCGTGCGGCCCGTGCCGCACCTCCACCCGGCAGGGCGCGCCGGGCGCGTGCCGGTGGAGGTTGGTGAGCGACTCGCGCACCAGCCGGTGCGCGGCCAGGCGGAGCGCCCGGTGCTCCTGCCCGACGTCCGGGCCGGTCCAGGCGAACGACACGGCGTGCCCGCCGGCCTGTGAGGAGGCGGCCAGGCGCTCCAGGTCGGCGCGGGTGCCGGTGGCGTCGGTGAGGCCGTCGGGCGACGCGGCGGCCTCACCGTCGGCGCTTAGCACGTCGAGGACGGTCCGCAGCTCGCGCATGGCCGTCGCCGCGGTGTCGCGCACCAGGCGGGCCCGTTCGGCCAGCGGTGGAGTGGCGCTCAGCTCCAGACCACCCGCGTACAGGGAGATGAGGCTGAGCCGGTGGCCGATCAGGTCGTGCATCTCCTGGGCGATCCGAGACCGTTCCAGCAGCCTGGCGCGGGAGGCGGTCAGCTCGTTCGCGCGTTCCAGCACGTCGTTGCGTTCGCGTAGGGCGCGCAGGAGGCGTTCGTGCTGGACGACGACGAGCCCGAGCAGCCCCGGCCCGGCCGCGCAGATCACCGAGACGGCGATCGTCACCACCACGACCTGCTGCCAGGCGGCCTGCGAGGTCGTGACCAGGCAGACCGCGAGAGGCAGCACACAGGCCAGCCCGCAGACCGGCACGTGCCTCTTCGCGGGGACACGGCCGGCCGCGCCGTACGCGGTGACCGCCAGCGCGACCCCGGTCTCGATGAAGCGGCCGAACAGCAGCGCGGCGCCGACGAGCGCCAGGAGCGGCCACCGCCGCCGGGCCAGCACGAGCCCGGCGGCGAGCGCGCACGCGATGGACACCAGGGCCGGGTGGGTCAGGGTGGTCGTGGACGGCCAGGCCAGCCAGGTCGCCACGCCGGACAGCGCCACGACCAGCGCGGCGACGAGCAGCGCCAGCGCGGCCTCGGTGACCAACCGGTATCGCATGGGTCCATCTAAGGGGTCGGGCCGTCACCCTGGGGCACGGGCGTGGTGTTGGGGCGGCACGGCTGGCGCATCGTCGTGCCGCAGGCGGGCAGCGACTCGGCGTGCGGGTAGTCGACGTGGCCGAGCACGATACTGGACGGCCTGCCGCGGTCGAGCCAGACGGTGTTGGTCGAACGCTGTTTGACGTGCCCGAAGCGCCAGTAGCCGGTCTGCGACGGCGTGTCGACGGTCAGCCTGATGCCGGATCCGGCGCGGAACACGTGTGCGAAGCGCGGGATCTCCACCCGCAGCAGGGCGGGCTCGCCCGGGACGAGCGGCTTCAGCGCGGAGGCGCGGAAGTCGCCGTAGGGGCGCAGCTCGGTGGAACGGCCCTTGTCGAGCACCCGCTTGGACGCGCGCAGCCAGCCGCGCTGGACGAACATCTCCTGGCCGTCCGGCCGCACCTCCGACAGCGTGACCTGCACGTCGGTGTCCGGCGCGGTGGCGCTGAGCCACAGGTCGGCCGAGCCGGCGCCGTAGAAGCCGAGATCCTGCGGGAGCGCGCCGGTGGTGAAGGCGAGCTGGCCTTTCTTTTCCTTCACGGGCTGCCAGCCCTCGTCCTCGGGGTTGTTGACGACCGGGCTCTTGGCGGGGTAGCGGTAGCTCGCGCCCGCCTCGGCCTTTGTGGGCTTCTCGTCGCTCATGCGTCCGCCCTCGTGCAGCCACAGCCGCTTCGGGCGCACGGGGACGGGCAACTGGTCGAACTCGGCCACCGCCCTGGGCTTCTCCTCCGGCCTGTTGCTCAGCTCCTGCAGCACGCGGACCCGCGGGCCGTTCTCGAAGCCGTTGTCCTCGCCCTTGACGAACCGGGCGAGGAACTGCTTGAGCGTGTCGTCGATCTCCCGTGTGCCCTCGTCGGTGTGGTGGTCGCCGTTGGAGCCGAGCAGCCAGCGGTTCTTCGCGTCGACGGTCTCCTCCGCGTAGCCGGCGCGCGGGCCGACCTGCTCGTCCTGCCAGGACTGCAGGAACAGCGCCGGCACCTCGATGCGGTGGGTCTTCCGCATCGCGCTCATGCGGAGGTGCACGCCGCCGTCGTGCGGGTTGTCCTTCAACAGGACGCTCACGTCGAGGTCGGGGCGGCTGATCTTGGTGATGTTGGCGAGCACGGTGCGCCGGCACGCCTCGTCGCCGTCGAGCTTGGCGGCGGTCTTGGCGGCGTTCTTCCAGATGGCAGGGAACATGGACCACCAGCTGTACGGGAAGCCGATGTTGGGGATGCCGCCCGGGTAGGCCACGTCGCGGTAGGTGTCGGCCACCACCTTGCTCGGCGTGATCGCGACCAGCCCCTTGGGCCGCTGCAGGGCGGTCCAGAGCTGGGTGTGCCCCGAGTAGGAGACGCCGATCATGCCGACCCGGCCGGTGGACCAGGGCTGTCTGGCCGCCCACTCGATCGCGTGCTTCCCGGCCGCGCCCACCGAGGCGTCGAAGACCTTGTCCTCGCCGGTCGAGCAGCCCGTGCCGGGGACGTTGACGCCCACGATGGCATACCCCTCGCGCAGCCACCGCTTACCCACCTCGGGGTCAGAGCCCGCGCCGTAGCCGTCGTACTCGACGAGCACCGGGAAGCGCCCCGTGGCCTTCGGCAGTAACACGGAATAGCGCAGCTTGTCGCCGTTGGGCAGGTTGAGGTAGCCCCAGTGGCGGGTGGGCGTGGGTGGGTCCTGCACGGTTGTTCCGGTGGCGGCGAGGACGACCGCCAGCGCGAGATGTCGGATCATGACGGCCACGTTCCCCGGAGCGGCCCCTCCCGCGCATCTGCCGATCGGCTCCCCGCCTGTCAGCCGTCCGGGTCGATCTCGCCCTCCGCGCCCTCTTACGTTCGCAAAGCGGAAGTCCCAATATCGACTCTGATTGACGCACATATCGGGGCATCACTGCTCATGTCGCATTCCCTTGCCTCAGAGCGCGAAGGCATCATGAGTGGGCCGGATATACCAGAGCTGCGGCGCGCGCGTGAACGGAGAGATGTGGTGACTCACCATCAGCGGTAGCGGTGAAGGAACGCCTCTCCGCCCGGCTGGTCATCATGCAACGCGGTGAAGTCTGGTGGGTCGACTTCGATGAGCGACGCCCGGTCGTGCTGCTCTCGGACGAGGAGTCATCCGGGTTTCAGGCGATGCAGGTCGTTGCGCCAGCGGGCGTCGACATCAGCGGCCTGGGCGTTGAAGTGGCCGTAGGAGCCCCGGAAGGACTGCCCTTCGAAGGCGTGCTGCGGTTCGCGTTCCCGCGTCCAGGCTTTACTCCGTGCACATGGCTGACCACCGTGGCCCGGGACGACCTGATCGAGCGGGCGGGCGTGTTGTCCTCCGTGAAGCTCAGCGAGGTTGGAGAAGCCCTCCGTGCCGCTGGAGAGAGGAGGGAGTGGACCCCGATGACGGCTGCCAGGATCAGCGAGATCAAAGATGCCCGCCGTCTCGAAGGACTCGAGTAGCGGACGCCTGTGCTGCCCAGCTCGATCTCGTCGACGACTGACCGCTGCCCTCTCTCCACCGCACTCCAGCAACAAGATCACGATCTACGGCTGGAGTAGAAGGCGGTGTATTTGGGATGCCGACAGGTCGATGCCGCGCTCGCGCAGCAGCGGCACGAGCTCGGTGGCTGTGTAGATGCGCTGATCGGCCATGATCTCGCGCAGCCTCCAGGTGTAGCCGACTTTGCGTTTCATGATTCTCTCCCCGGCTGAGTCTTGAGCGCGGCCGCGATGGTGGCGTCCAGGTGCCGACGCAAGGTGCGGGTGCGGAAGTCGGAGCTGACGCAGGTGTAGATCGAGGTCGTGCTTGCATGCTCGTGTCCGACCTGCTCTTGGACGAAGCGCGGATCCCAGCCGTCCTCGATCAGGTGGGTACTGGCGGGCCAGGGCGCGGCGCCCGGTCGCGTCCACGCCGTCCAGGTGCCGCTGGGAAGCGGAGTGGCGCTCCCAGCGGCCGTAGTGGCGGACCACGATCGAAGTGAATCCTTCGGTTGGCTCGACCAGCCGGGCAGCGCGGAGACGAAGCGGGCCACCTGCTCGGGGGTGCCGTGCGCCTGGAGGGTGAACGCGTCGAGCTGGACGGTCTGCACGTCGTAGGCGGCAGCGAACCGGCGGGTGGCGGCGGCGCGGGCCTCGGCCTTGCCCGTGGCGCGGGGGAAGGTGAAGCGCGCCGAGGCGCGGCCGCGCTGGTCGACGCGGATGGTGTCGGCGGTGACGTACGTGGCGCGGCGGCGGGCTTCGCGTTCGGCCTTCTCCGCGCGGCGCGTTTACGTTGCTGCCATCCTGGCCTGACAAAGCACCTGGGCCACGGCCGGTCCCGGACGAGGTCTACGCGCCGACCGTGGGCGAGTTTCTCCCCGGGTTCGCCGCGCTCCCGCCGTCCGCATTCGGGGATTCGGCCGTCGGGGCCGATGCGATCGACGGTATCTGGGCCGCGCCTGAGTCCCGGCTGGCCGAGCTGGAGAAGTCAGCTCAGCGTGGCCGCCTTGCGCAGCAGCACTGAGCGTTCGCGCTGGTTGGCGCACAGCCGGGCCGCCAGCTCCAGCTCGGCGCGCGCTTCTGGTCGCCGTCCGAGTCGGGCCAGCAGCTCCCCGCGTACGGTCGGGATCAGATGTGAACCGGGGAGCCGGTCCGAGGCGATCAGCTCGTCCACGATGGCCAGGGCTTGCGCCGGGCCCGAGGCCATGGCGACGGCGACGGCCCGGTTGAGCTCGACCACCGGCGAGGGTGCGACCCGGCCGAGTGTCTCGTAGAGCACCACGATCCGGTCCCAGTCGGTCGCCTCGACCGAGGGCGCCGACGCGTGGGTGGCGGCGATCGCGGCCTGCAGGCCGTAGGGGCCGAGGCCGCGAGTCGATGCCTTGGCCAGCGCGGCCAGCCCACGGCGGATCGCCGAGAAGTCCCACCGCCGCCGGTCCTGCTCGTCGAGCAGGACCGGCGAACCGTCCGGGCCGGTCCGGGCCGGGAAACGCGCGGCCGTCAGCTCGCACAACGCCAGCAGGCCGTGCACCTCCGGCTCGTCCGGCTGCAGCGCGGCCAGCGTGCGGGCCAGCCGGATCGCCTCGTACGCGACGTCGGGGCGCAGCAGCCGGTCGCCCGACGTGGCCGTCGACCCCTCGGTGAAGATCACGTAGAGGACGCTGAGCACGCCGCCCAGCCGCTCCCGGCGCTCGGCGGCCGGCGGCAGCTCGAACGGCACCCCGGCCGCTGCGATCGTCTTCTTGCCCCGGGTGATGCGGGCCTGCACGGTCGGTACGGGTACGAGGAACGCGCGGGCGATCTCCTCGCTGGACAGGCCGCCTACCACGCGCAGGGTCAGCGCCACCCGGGCCTCGGGGGAGAGCACCGGGTGGCAGCTGACGAACATCAGCGCCAGCACGTCGTCATCGATCCTGTCGGGATCGATTTCTTCGTCAACTGCCAAGTCGGCCGCCAGCAGGGCGTATCGGTCCTGGAGGGCGGTCCGGCGGCGGATCGCGTCGATCGCCCGCCGCCGGGCCGTGGCCATCAGCCAGCCGGCCGGATTCGCCGGAGAGGCGAGCGGCCACGACACCAGCGCCTCGGCCACCGCCTCCTGGGCCGCGTCCTCGGCAGCCCGAAATCGCCGGTGAACCGGGTCAGCGCGGCGACGATCCGCGCCGACTCGATCCGCCAGACGGCCTCGACATCGGCCGTACCCATCAGATCTGGCCGTTGCTCTCGCGCCCGGCCCAGTCCTTGATGATCACTCGTCAACCTGCGGGACCTCGTCGCTCCCGGGCACCCGCCGGACCTCGATCTTGGACCCGGGGGCCGCCGGGACCCGCTTGGCCCACTCGACCGCCTCCTGTTTCGAGGCGACGTCGAGCAGGAAGAAGCCCCCGAACAGTTCCTTGGTCTCGCCGTACGGCCCGTCCGTGACCACCGGGGCCTCGCCGCTGAAGTCGACCACGACGCCCTGACCCGGATCGTCCAGCCCTTCCGCCGCGAGGAGAACGCCGGCCTTGACCATCTCCTCGATGAACTGGCGGGTCGTGGCCATCATCTCGTCGATGTTGGCCATCATGGCCGCGTTCGACTCGTCGGTGCCCCGCATGATCAGCAGGTACTTCGGCATCGCGTTCTCCTCGTCCGGCGGGGCCGCCTCTCGGCCCTCGCACCCACACGTCGAACGAGCGGCCCGCGGATCGACACGGCCCCGGAGAAATCTCTCGCCGCGACGCAGCCGATCTTTCCGCGTTTCGCCTGTCAGTGCGGCCCATGAGCGATGGCTGACGCGGACGCCCTGCTGATCAGCAAGCTTATCGTCGCATCTTTGGAAGGCGGCGACGCTCACACAGATCTGGGGAAAGCATTCGGGACGCGCTCAGTGACTTCTTTCCGCTACTGGGCTGAAGAGAGGGCGACGGGAATCTTTAGCGGCGTTTCGCCTGCGGCGCACTCTCATGCCGCCGACAACGAGCGGCCGGCCTCCCACGGTTCGTCACTATGCGTGAGCGGAGATCCGTTCGACGCCGGGCGCGGCCGTCGCAACCGGCGTGGCGCCGAAACTCACGAACATCGAGAGCGGCGAGATCTCGCTGGCGCCCGAACTCAGCGACATCTGGCGCCGGAACTCACGAACAAAACCAGGCGAGCATCTGGTCGAGCTCGACCAGGCCGTGCAGGGCGGAGAGGTTCAGCACGCGGCCGCCGTCGTGGGTGAGTGCGTCGGCGGCGCGGCGGGCCGCGCGGTGGTAGGAGCCGGTGTAAAGCTCGCCGGCGGGCACGGGGACAGCCCCTTGGGCGCCAAGGGGAAGCTCCAGCTGCGCCTGGAGAGCGCTGGAGTGCGGGATCCGGGTGCCGCGCCGACGAGCAGGCGCTGTTGAAGGCTGGCCGTAAGGCGGTCGCCCCCCTGGCCGCCGCCCAGGGTCTGGGCCATATCCCAGGAATGCGGATCGTGACGCCTTCCTGCGCGTCGTGCGGATGCTGTCGGAGCTGTCGCGCGAAGACATCATCGGGCCACGGTGAGGGATCCGGTGGGGAGGAGTTCGTCAGGCCGAGGAGAGGCCTTCCTCGACCTCCGCCGTCCGGTCCCGCCCGGAGGGTCCGGCTGGCTCACTCGCGCCGGGCCTGCGGAGTGCGGCAAGCGCGATGGCCGCGGTGACGGCGGCGATCACGGCGCAGACCACACCGATGGCGTTCAGTCCACTGGTGTAGGCGTCCCGCGCCGCGGCCAGCACCTTGGCGGCGGCCTCGACGGGCAGGTGCTGAGCCGCCACGATCGCGTTCTCGAGACCGCCGCCGACAGCCTGCGAAACGTCGGCGGGCAGGCCATCCGGGACGGTGACCACGCCGCGGTAGACGGCGGTGCCCAGGCTGCCGAGGACGGCGATGCCGAGCGAGGCGCCGAGGTCACCGCTGATGGAGGAGAGCGCGGCCGCGGAGCCGGCCTTCTGCGGCGGGGCGGAGCCGACGACCAGGTTGGTGCCCAGCGCGCCGATGGGGCCGCCGCCGAAGAAGGCGGCCACGAAACCGGCGACGAGCAGCGGCATGCCGCCCACCGGGTCGACGAAGACGATCAGCAGATAGCCGGCCATGCTGACGAGCAGGCCCAGGCCGATGACGAGGGAGAGCGGGAGGCGCTTGGCCAGGGCCGGAGCGAGCTGCGCGGCGACGATCGACGCGACCGCGGACGGCACCATCCACAGCCCCGCCGCCATCGGCGACAGTCCCTCCACCATCTGGAAGAACCCGGTGATGAAGAGGTAGCTGCCGCCGGTGGCGATCATGGAGACCAGCAGGATCACCAATGCCGCGGTGAAGGCGCCGGTGCGAAAGAGCCCGAGGTCGAGCAGCGGGTGGGTGAGTTTGCGCTGCCGCGAGACGAACAGCGCGCCGACGGCCGTGCCCACGACGACGGCTGCGAGGGGCAACGGTTCCCAGCCATGGCGGGCGAGCTCCTTGAGCCCGTAGACGATCGGCAGGATGGCCGCCAGCGACAGGACGACGCTGAACAGGTCGAGCTTGCCGCCGTCGGGGTCCTTGTACTCGGGCAGCAGGATCGGCGCGGCGACCAGCAGCATCAGCATGACGGGCACGCCCAGCAGGAACACCGAGCCCCACCAGAAGAACTCGAGCAGGGTGCCGCCGACCACCGGGCCGAGCGCGGTGCCCGCCATGAAGCAGCTGGCCCACACGGCGATGGCACGGCCGCGCTGGTGCGGGTGGTGGAACATGTTGCCGATCAGGGCGAGGGTGGACGGCATCAGCGTGGCGGCCGCGATCCCGAGCATGGCACGGGTGGCGATGAGCATCTCCGCGCTGGACGAGTACGCGGCCAGCAGCGAGGTGAGGCCGACGGCGACGGCGCCGATCATCAACAGCTTGCGGCGGCCGATCCGGTCGCCCAGCGTGCCCATGGTGACCAGGAAGCCGGCGATCAGGAAGCCGTAGATGTCCATGATCCACAACGTCTGGGTTCCGGTGGGACTCAGCGCCTCCACGAGGTGCGGCAGGGCGAGGAAAAGAACGCTCTGGTCGAGAGAGATCAGCAGGGTGGGCAGGGCCAGCACGGCGAGCCCCGCCCACTCCCTGGCCCCGGCCTTCGCGGCGTTGGCAGACATGTGTTTCCTTCGTAGATCGGTGGGACGGCTCTGGACGTACGTGGCGTCGCGCGCGACCGCGGCCGGAGCCGGGGTGGTGCGGGTGGGGGTGGCCGTGGGCTCAGCCCACCATCAGGGTGGTGATGGCCGGCCCGAAGGCGGCGCCGAGCAGGTAGGCGAGGTTGAACAGGCCGATGGCCGCCGGCTGCTGCGCTTCGGGAACGGCCGCGCGAGCGCGGTTCGCGAACACTCCCTGACCTGAGGCGGCGGCCAGCGAGGCGAGCGCCTGGGCGGACAGCAGCGCCATCGGGGTGACGCTCAGGGCGGCCGTCACTGCCGCGGTTCCCGCCAGCACCAGGAAGAGCACGACCGGGAAGAGGAGGGGCCTGCGCTCGATCATCGCGATCACCAGGTACGAGGCGAGCCCGCCGAACAGCAGCGGCCAGGTGATGGCCAGCCCGACCTGCCCGCTGCTCCAGCCGGCGTTCCCTGTCAGCAACGGCGGCAGCGCGTATATCAACCCGAAGTTGACCACCGCCAGCACGAACGCCGATCCCGCCGCGATCAGGAAGGCCGGAGCTCGGACGACACCCAAGGGGACGAAACCGTCGGGTCTGGCGCGCAGGCGCAGTGCCAGCAGCGTCCCGGCGATCACCGCCGCGCCCACGCCCGCCTGCCAGGAGTGCGGGATGAACACCAGCGCCGTGACCAGAGCCGTCAGCAGCATCATGCCGGTCGGATCGAGACGCCTGCCGGACACCGGCGTGACCGGTCGGCTGCGCAGCACGAAGGGCACCCCGGCCACGCTGAGCACGGGCAGGGCCAGCGCGGCCCGCCAGCCCAGATGATCGGACACGACGTCACCGATCAGCGGGGCGGCGGCGCCGATCGTCGCCAGCGAGGCCGTGACCAGACCCATCGCGCGGGGCGAGCCGGTGAGGCTCATCGCGATCGTGGTGAGCCCTGCGGTGCCGAGTCCCTGGAGCGCGCTGCCGGCCACGAGGAACGGCAGGGCAGAGGTGGTCATCACCATGACCGCACCCAGGAGCACCAGCGCCGCGGCGGTCAGCAGCGCCACGCGTGCACCACGACGGTTCTGCAGGCCTGCCAGCAGCGGGGTGCCGACCGCGATGGCCCACCCGAACGCGGTGACCATCCAGGTCACCGCCCCGATGGTGAGGGCGAGCCCGCGAGCGGCGTGGGGCAGGACCAGTGTCGGCCCGGCGATGCCGAATGACATCGGGCCCGCGATCAGCGCCAGCAATACTGCCGGGACGCCGCCGCCCGTGGTGGCGCGCCCATCGTGCGTGGCCGCGCTCACCGGCAGGTCGCGGGATCGGTCGGCCGGTACGGCAGGCGGTCCGCCGTTCGGCGCGCCCGGACGGCCGGTGCGGTGATCGGCGGTGAGGGAGTCGCCGCTCATCGGGCGTCCGCCCTTGCCAGCGTCGGGTAGTCGGTGTAGCCGCGGTGGTCGCCGCCGTAGAAGGTGGCGGGGTCCGCTGTGCCGTACGGTCCACCTGCCTCGACGCGGGCGGCCAGATCAGGATTGGCCAGCCAGAGTTGCCCGAACGAGATCGCGTCGGCGAGCTCCGCACGTAGCGCCTCCACCCCCTCCTGCACGGTCGCGGGCTCCGCTCCGCTCCTCGGGTGCGGGTTGAGCACGAGGCTGCCAGGCCATTCGGCGCGCAGCAGCTGCGTGATGCCGCGCGTGTCGTTCTCCGAGACGTGCAGGTACGCCAGGCCGTACGGCGCCAGCGCCCGCGCCAGCTCGCGGTAGAGGATCTCGGAGTCGCTCTCCTTCATGCCGTTGTACGTGATCCCCGGTGAGACACGGATCCCGGTGCGAGCCGGGCCGATGGCGTCGCTGACCGCCTGCACCACCTCCACGGCGAACCGGATGCGTCGCTGCACCGACCCGCCGTATGCGTCGGCGCGCCGGTTGGTGTTGTCCGACAGGAACTGGTGAATGAGATGGCCGCTGGCGCCGTGCAGCTCCACCCCGTCGAACCCCGCGTCCATCGCGTATCGGGCCGCGGTCACGAATTCCTCGATGGCGCAGGCGATGTCGTCCATGGTCATGTGGCGCGGAGTGGGATGCTCCAGCAAACCCTGCGGCGTGTAGAGGCATTCCCCGGAGGGGATGGGTGACGGCGCCAGCGGCAGCTCGCCGTGGGGGTAGAGGCAGGGGTGGCCGATCCGGCCCGCGTGCATGAGCTGGACGAAGATACGGCCACCGCGACGGTGTACTTCGTCGGTGACCGTTCGCCAGGCCGCCGTCTGCTCCGGCGAGTGCAGCCCGGGGGCGTCGATGTAGCCCTGCCCCAGCACGCAGGGGTGGGTGCCCTCTGTGATGATCAGTCCCGCGCCGGCACGCTGGCCGTAATACTCCGCCGTCAGCTTGTCCACCAGACCGCCGCGAGCACGGCTTCGGGTCATCGGAGCCATGATGAGGCGGTTGGGCAGATCCAGGTGGCCCACGGTCACCGGCTTCAGGAGTTCGCTCAAGGCTTCCTCGCATGTCGTGTGGTCATTTCCGCTGGTCCGAGGCTAGGAAGCGGCGAATACGGGCCGAATCGGTAATGTTTCGGTATTACGTACGGTGTCCGGTATGCGTATCGACGGGGCGGGGAGCTTGGTTGCTGTACGGCAGGGAAGGTGAACGAGCCGAGATTCGGGCCCTCGTCGATGCGGCGCGAGACGGCCGGAGCGGCGGCCTGGTCGTCCGGGGGGAGCCCGGGATCGGCAAGTCGGCGCTGCTTGCCTGGGCTGCCGAGTACGCGACAGGGTTGGGGCTGCGCACGCTGTCGGTGACCGGCATCGAGGCCGAGGCCGACCTCGCCTTCGCCGGACTCGTGCAGCTTCTCTGGCCGGTGCAGGACAGGCTCGGCGCTCTGCCCGGGCCGCAGGCCGACATGTTGCGGGCCGTGCTCGCGCCTGGGCAGGCGCGAGGGCCGGGTGCGCAGGACAGGTTCCTGTCGGGGCTGGCCGTACTGACCCTCCTGGCCGACGTCGCCGACGAAGGGCCGCTGCTGTTACTGGTGGACGACGCGCACTGGCTGGACCAGGCGACCGCCGACGCGTTGCTCTTCGCCGCTCGCAGGCTGTCCGCCGAAGGGGTCGCGCTGCTGTTCGCCGCGCGGGAGGAGGGCTTCGTCGCGGCCGGCCTTCCGGAGCTGCGGCCGTCGCGCCTGTCCACCGAGGACGCGTCCTTACTGCTGGCGGACCGCGGGCTCGCGCCTGCCTCGCGCGAGCAGGTGGTCGCCGAGGCGGCGGGTAACCCGCTGGCGCTCATCGAGTTCGCCGCCTCGCAGCGTCCCTACCATTCCGTGGCGGGGCCGATGCCGGTCCCCGACCGGGTGCTCGCCTCCTTCCGGTCACGGATCGGCATGCTGCCGGAGGAGACGCGCCTGATGATGCTCACGGTCGCCGCCGAGGGACGTGGGCATCTGCCGACGCTGCTGGGCGCGGCCGTCGCGCTGGGGGTCGGGGTGGAGGATCTGGAGGAGGCGGAGAAGGCCGGGCTAGTCGACGTCACCGGGAACGTTGTGACGTTTCGTCATCCCTTGATCGGTACCGCTACCTACCAGGGCGCTCCGCTGGCGCGCCGTATCGCTGTGCACCGGGCGCTGGCGGCGGTGGCGAGCGACGAGGACTGCCGGGCCCGGCATCTCGCCGCGGCGACGACGTCGGCGGACGAGCAGGTTTCCGACGAGATCGCCCGCGCGGCCGAGCGCGCCCGCGGTCGCACCGCGTACGCCGCCGCATCAGGGCTGTACGAGCAGGCCGCGCGGCTCAGCCCCGAGCCGCGGATGCAGGCGGCACGGCTCGGGGAGGCAGCGTGGCTGGCGCTGTCCGTCGGCCACGCGATCCGGGCCGTGAACCTCGTCGAGGAGGCCGAGCGGCTGGTGTATGACCCCGAGTCGCTGGCCGGGTTGGCGCCGGTGCGTGCGGCGGTGGAGTTCGAGGTGGGCGAGCGGCGACTGGCCGCACGTGAGCTGGTCGAGCGGTCGGCGTACGCGGCGCCGGAGCCGGCCGCGGCGATGCTGCGCGCCAGCGCCGGCTACGGCTGGTTCCACGGTGACCGCGAGGCGATCCTGGGCGCCGCCCAGCGGTTGCGGGAGATCGGGCGGCCCGACCCCATGGTGCTCGGGATGGCGGCTCTGGTGCAGGAGGACTACACGCGTGGCCTGCCGTTGCTGACGGACTTCGTCGTCCGTGCCGCCGGCGTGGGCCTTCCGGCCGGGACGGCAAGGCCGGAGACGTTTCAGGAGGGAACGATCCGTCTGGCCGGAGGTCTGACGAACTCGTGGGCCACGCTCTGCGCGATGATCCTCGGCGCTGACGAGGCCGCCGCCGAGCTGGCCGAGGCGGACGTGGCGCACTGCCGTCGTCACGGCCTGGTCGGTGCGCTGCCCCAAGTGCTCCAGGACCTGGCCGGCGTCCAGGTGGCGGCCGGACGGCATCGTGATGCCGAGGCGTCCATCGAAGAGGCCGCACGGCTGGCCCACGACACCGGGCTCGGGCAGCGGGTTCCGCAGCTCTACTCGGTGCTGGCAAAGATCCCTGCCATCGAGGGCGACGAGACTCGCTGCGTACGGCTGGCGAGCAGCGCGCCCGACACCGGCGGCATGGCAGGCACCGCCGCGCTGAGCCTGCTGGATCTGGGACTGGGCCGCTACGCCGCCGCGCTGGACCGGCTGGAGGCCGCCTCGCGCGGGCCGCTGAGGCACGCGGCGGGACTGCTCGCCGCGGCCGCCGATCAGGTGGAGGCGGCCGTTCGGCTGGGCGAGCCGGCGCGGGCCGCGGAGCCACTGCGCCGGCTGGAAGCGTGGGCGCGGGCCGCAGGGCAGCCGTGGGCGGAGGCCGTGACCAGCCGCTGCCGTGCCCTGGTAGGCGGCGGCGAGGCGGATTTCGTGCACGCGCTCGAGGCGCACAAGCGTGCGGACCGGCCGTTCGAGCAGGCGCGTACCGAGTTGCTGTATGGGGAGTGGCTCCGGAGGGCGAAGCGGCGCAGCGACGCGCGGGCACGGCTACGCTCCGCGCTGGCCGTCTTCGAGCGGCTGAACGCGGTGCCCTGGCTGGAACGGGCGCGAGCTGAACTGCACGCCACAGGCGAAACTCTGGCCCCGGCCGAGCCCGCCGCCGCGAACCTGCTGGATCGGCTCACCTCACAAGAACTGCAGGTGGTGCGGTTGGCGATGGAAGGGGCTTCCAGCCGGGACATCGCCGCGCAGCTCTTTCTCAGCCCTCGGACGATCGAGCACCACCTCTACCGGGCCTTCCGCAAGCTTGGCATTCGCTCACGCCGCGAGCTGGCCCGCCTCGACATCAGCTGACTTCGGCGTTCGCGCATGGAGCCGCAGCCGCGGTCACGTCCACGGACGTGGTGTATGAAGCGATCTTTGCTGGTGTTGTTGCTTCAGATGGACAGGTCCTCGCCCTGTTTGAGGGCGGCGACCTCGTAGGTCTCCTCCGAGGTGGCGTCCAGGAACCGGCTGAGTTCGTCGGGCCGGGTCTGGTAGAAGCCGTCGATGTGGAATCCGTCGTAGTGGATCGGCACCACGACCTTGGCTCCCAGCAGGCGCGCCGCCACGGCCGCCTGGTCGCGGGCAAGAGCGAGCAGCTGCGCACCTTCCCGAAGCTGCCTTCGGCGGCGCGCACGATGGCCTCGGCGATGGAGGTGCTGATGGACGCGCCGGAGGCCACCACCGATCGCCTGGTGCCGCTGGTGGAGGTATGGAAGGGAAATTGGCGGCCGCAGTGGAGAAAGTCGCGGCGTTCGTGACGGTCACCGACGACGACGCGGCGGCAGAGTGGCGATCCGAGCTGGTCAATCGCTACCGCACCGTGCAGGGGTTCATCGAGCCGCTGCTGACCACGATCCGGTTCCGGATGGTCGAGGCCGGCAGTCCAGTACTGGCGATGGTGCGCACCGCCGCGGTGATGGCCAAAGGCCGACGCCGCTACGGTCCCACCGACATCGCCGCCCACGAGGCCCTGTCACTGGGTCGTGGCGGCCGCTGGTCTACCGCAACCCAGACTTGCCCGAAGAGCAGATCGACAAGGCGGCGTTCACCTTGTGCGCGTTGATGCACCTGCACCAGGCACTGCGTCGGCGCGATGTGTTCGCTGAAGGCTCCGAGCGGTGGAGCGATCCGCGGGCCCGGCTGCTGGACGGCGAGGCGTGGCAGGCGGCGATGCCGCAGATCCTCACCTCGCTAGAGCTGGAGGCCGAACCGGCAGGGCATCTGGCCGAGCTCGCCGGCGCGCTGGAGGGCGCCTACACCCGGGTTCTGGACGGGCTGGGCGCCAACACCGCGGTGCAGTTCGTCGGCGGCCGCCTGCAGTTGGAGAAGCTCGGGCGACGCCCGGTCAGCGCATCGGCGCTGCCCCGGGGCTTACCCCGCACCGGCATCCCCGATAGACATCGAGGAGGGGCTGGCTCAGCTCGACGAGGCTGAGACCAAGCGGGCCGCCGAGTGGGAGTCGGTGCTACTGGTAGGCGATGCGGCAATTGTGGCCGCAGCCCGCACCTGGCACGAAGCGGTCTGGAACGTTGAGCTCTACGCCAAGGGCATGCGCAGTGACCCAGATGGTTGGGTCAGCGCCGTAGGCGCCATGAGTCGCGCCCGCGACGCCTTCTACGCCAGCGCGCGCCGCGATCTCGGCATCGCCGGTCCGCCGCCGCCCTCCGGTCAGTGGCCCCGGCCATGGGAGATCGGCGAGCCCGCCGGGCCAAGCGAGATCACCCCGGAGCGAGACAGTAGATAGGTCCGCCTGAGCTCACGCAACGGAACCCGCCTGTCGACGTCGACGACGCTGATCGTCGTGTCGGATGGCGCGCGATGACCGCCGCCTCGGTCAGTTCAGCCCATCCTGGCCGGGTCAGCGGCTCAGCGCGACCCGTCCATGCCCCTTCCGGTGGCACCCCTGTCCCGCGGGGTCAGGCCGTAGTCGGGACGGAAGGTCGAGGAGGCGGGGAACGTGGTGTCCGTGCAGCCGCGGCGGGCGACGACGTGGGTGACGTAGGCGCGGAACACCTTCTCCAGCGCGGACGTCACCAGTTCGTCGTAGCCGGAGGCGATGGTCATCGTGTGGATCTGGGGTTCGCCGTGACAGCGGGACGACGCCCACCAGAGCGGCTGGTCACTGCGGCCCGCCTTGCCTGGTTCCGCGACGACCGGAGCCTCGTCGTAGTGAGTCCTTTTGAGCCGGACGTTGGCTACGTCCTGGCCGGCGTAGGTGTGAAAGGAGACCCACCACATGCCCGGATTTTCGGGGCGCAGGATGTCGTCGCGATCCGCGGCGTCAGCCCGCCAGAGATCGTCCGCGCGGGTGCTGCTGAGCACGAGGCCGCAGCGCTCGTCCCACAGTTTGTCGTCCGTGCGGCTTTCGAGGACCTGGTCCGGAAGCTGCTTGTGGCGCGCGAAGCCGGTCTTGCGGTACCAGGCGCAGGTGCCGTCCGCGCCGGCGACCGGAACGGGGCCTTGCGTCAGGGCGGGGATGTCCTCGGGTGGGTCGGGCAGGCGTTCGGCGCAGCCCAGGCGTTCGGCGAGGTTGTTGGCGGTGATCACGGCGATCTTGGCGAGCGTGTCGCGGTCGCGCGAGGTGAGCTGGCCGTTGTCGGCGAACGGCGGGCCGAGATTTTCCAGCGCGGCCCGCGCCCACAGCGATGTGATCGGCTGCCCGTTCGACGTGCCCCGCGGGCAGGGGAGGTCGACGGTGATGCTCGAGGCCGTGACCAAGCCCGCCATCCCGCCGCCGAGCGGTTCGCCGGAGTAGGTAGGGACGTAGCGGTTGACGAGGTTGTCACCCGGGACCTCGGGGGACATCTGTCCGTTCGAAGGCAGAACTCCCACCGCTCCCGTGAAGAAGAGCCTATGGCTGGTGGACGCGGGGTTTTCCGCACCCGCCTCGGGGCTGAAGATCGCGCAGTGCTCAGGCAGGCCGGCGTCGAGCTCGATCGTTTCCTCGTCGGCCGTCCGGTGAGAGATGGTGCTGCCCGCAGGGGACAGCGCGAGCACCAGCCCGGCCGGCACAAGGTCCGCGCAGGACTCGTTGATCTGCTGTCGGGCCTGCCAGTTCTGCCACAGCAGCGCGCCGCTCCATCCGATCGCCGCTACGGCGACCAGACACAGCAAAGCCTTGACAGATCTGCGGACCGCACCCGGGGCTGCCACCGCTTTTCCGATCTCATCGACGGCGTGCAACGTTGGCGGGGGGTTCTGCACCATACCTTTCACCACCCAACTCATCCGCAGCGGGAATCCCTGCCCTGGTCGCCGAACTGCTCGGCCACGGCTCCCTCGAACCACCCGGCGTTACGCCCTGGCGGCCAACCGCGGGTTACCGCGTGCCCACTCCACTCGTCATGCGACGAGGTGAACACTTCGGCAGGCTCCCGCGTCGACACCGCTCTCGTGAACCTTGGGTGAGCCGCCCGAACGATCGACGCCCCGACCCCCGCAAACCGTCACCAACCAGCGCGAGCCTCAAGATTCTAACGACCGGCGATCAAGCCCGTGGCCAGACCGACGACCGTCGCGGGCCGCGCGGCGTCAACCTTCAGATCCTGTCCGGCATCTGCGCCGGCCTGCACCGGCCCAGCAGGGGACGCAGGTGGGGCATGCCGGCTCCAGAAATGCGGCGGGAGATGAGCGCCATCGTAGATCACCCTGAAACGGGAAACGGCCCGCGCTGTGTGAGCGAGGCGGGCATACTGTCGCACGTGCTTGGCGAGAACTGGGTGTCGGCATCCGAAAGCGGCGGATGCGTCGAGGTTCGCCGCGATGGCGAGCGCATCCTGGTGCGCAACAGCCGCGACCCGGACGGGCCAGTGCTGGCGTTCACGCCCGGCGAGTGGCGAGTATTCATCGGGGGCGTGCGCAGTGCCGCCCGACCCGCTCCTGCAGATGCGTCCTGACGGTGGCGACCATCTCGGCGGCGAACACCTTCTGCCAGTACCGGAAGTGCCGGCGGGCTCTGGCACGGCTATCGATGCCACCAGCTCACTGATCGCCGCGCTGAAGGCCGGGTCGGCGGCCGCGCGGGCGTAGATCTCACGGCCGTACGTGTCATACAGCGTCTGCACCGCGAACGTCTCCAGCGGCCCAGGTGTCTTCTCCTGATCGGGCCCGTCGCCGTCTTGCCACCACGTTTGTAACCAAGATCCCACTTTGCTTATCCCAACATGATGCGCGCACCCATGCGGAGCATGGCAAGCACGCAGTGTAAAGGCTGCTGGTCAAGGCTCCTGTCAATCGCTGGGGGCCCGGCATCGAGCTGGCAGGCCGTCTGACCAGGCTGATCGGCGCCATCGGCGCCAGCGCCCGTGACGGAGGCTTGCTGTTCGGCCGCGCCGCGTCCGCCTATCAGCGGCTGCCGGCTCAGCGGAGGTCGGCGGGCTCCCCCTGAGACTGACACTCGGCCAGCACTCCAGTGACACTGTGAGATCATGACTGGATCTGCGCTGGTAGTGGGTGCCTTGTGACGGCGACGCCGGGTGGACCCGTACCGCTCGAATATTGAGTTACGTCTCCTGAGCTGCGGTGAAGCGGCGTGGTGGTCTTCGCTGATCACGCCTGCGACGACAGGCTTTCGACGGACGGATCGCCGGTGACGGAGCTCGGTCTCGTCCTGAACGGCTGGCGTTGTAGCGTCCTGGGGCCGTTGTTGCCGGGGCCTGGTTTAGTTGCGCCGGAACGGCGCCGGTGTACGCCCGCTGGTCGGTGAGTCCGCTGATCCCTCAGCGCCGTCACCAGCGCCCGCGCCACTTGTCGTTCATCGCGTTCTCCGTTCAGTTCGAGGATTCGGCGGGGGCCGGCGGCGTCCAGTTCCACAGCTTGCCGGTTTCCTTGCGTACGACCGACGCGGGCGCCCTGCGCATGCCCATGACCTGCATCTGGTAGATGAGCTTTGACCGCGACACCGCGATCTTGCCCTTCCTCCGGGCCATCGAAGCGATCATGTGCGTCCGGTCGAGCCTGGCCCGGTCGTAGGCGGCGAGGTCGTCCGTAGTGGCTGCGAGCGTGGCCGCATCCTCGATCGCCTGGCACGCCCCCTGGCCCATGTCCGGCGTGACAGCATGCGCGGCGTCGCCCAGCAGGACGACCCGGCCGTGCACGTACGTGGACAGCCGGTCGAGATCGTTGATGTCGTTGTGCAGCACGGCCTCGCCAGGTGTCGCGTCGAGCAATTCTCCGACCTGCTTGTGCCAGCCCTGGACACGGCGCCGTACCTCGGCCAGGTTGTCGGTGTAGCGCACGCCGGGAGAGCCGGCGTGCACGCCGAGCGCCCAGTAGACGCGCTCGTTCCCGACGGGATGGGCCAGGAAGTAGGAGCCACGCCCGAACGTGAAGGTCCCGACCTCCGGCCACACTGATCCGGGGCGGGTGACGCCGCGCCAGGCCGTGTACTGGAAGCGGGGCGCGGGCGCGTCCGGCCAGAGTGTCTTGCGCACGGTGCTGTTGATGCCGTCCGCCCCCACCACGAGGTCGGCTTCGATCTCCTGCTCGCCCTGCTCCGTGCGGTAGCGGACGGTCGCGCTGGTCGCCGCTGTGCTCACCCCGGTGACGGTGGCGCCCGTGCGGACGATCTCGGCGGGAACCTGCTCGACCAGCAGACGGTGCAGATCGGCGCGGTGAAAGCAGGAAAGCGCGGTGTCGAGCTCGGGATCGAAGCGCCGCAGATACTCTCCGTCGGGCAGGAGCAGGTTGTAGGCCGCCTGCGACGGCGTGGCCGCGGCCCGGATCAGCGCGCCGATGCCGAGCGAGTCGAGCGCGCGTAGGGCGTTCGGGGCGATGGACAGCCCGGCGCCGACCTCGCCCAGTTCGGGCGCGCGCTCCAGCACCACGACGTCCCACCCGGCCCGTCGTAAAGCGATGGCGGCGGTGATCCCGCCGATGCCGCCCCCGGCCACAACCGCCGAACCCTTACGCATCTCGCTCCTCGCTCCTCTCGAATGTGAACGCGGTGGCCAGCCACGCGAAAGTCTGGTGCGCCGCCCGCAGCCGGGCCGCTCTGGCGCTGCCGGGCTCGAACATGTCCATGCCTTTGTGGGCGACGTCAGCGAAGGCGGCCAGCGTGGCGATCCGCTGCTTCATCACCATCGGCCAGGCGTCGTCGTCAATCCGGAAGTACGTCGTGCGCTCGCCCTGACCGGCTCGGCGGCGTACCAGGCCGGAGGCGGTGAGCAGGTTCATGTTCGTGGTCAGGGACGCGCGGCTGGCCCCGATCGCCTCGGCGATCTGCGTGGCCGACTGCTCGGCTGGATCGCACACCATCAGCCATCCCAGGATCCGGCCTGAGATGGGTGGGTGGCCGTACTGCTCGGCGAAGAACGTGGCCACCTCCTCCACCCATGCACGCAACTCGTCGTGCTCTGGCTCTGCCACTTTCCCATCTCCTCCAGCTAAAAGTAGCTTGCGCTGTCTTATGCTAGTTGAAGCTAGCATAAGAAGGTATTCCGCCGCTTGTGCAGCTCCTGTCCCGAAAGGGCGCGGAAGGGAAACAACGGGACCGCGATGACGCCCTGATCCGTGACATACGGCGAGGTGTGCGGATCCAAGGGCTTGCGTGCCGTCGGGTCGTGGCGGTCGACGCAGCCGATGAGCAGGTTCCCGGTGTTGCCGGAGAAGGTGACCTGGTCGATCTCGAAGGCAGTCTCTGGATGCAGCCAGCGTCCCGCCAGGGCCCAAGGGGCGCCGGCCGGCTCACACCACGCGGGGTGTCAGGGGTCGTGCTGGGCATCGGCCAATTCGGTGGGCAGCGACGCCGGTGTGGTCGCGCCGGGGCTGGACGATTTCTCGCCCCACAGCAGCAGGTCTTGGCCGTCGGTCAGATGCGCCGTGACGGCCGCGATGTGCTGGG
>NZ_JBSGJX010000069.1:0-23054 GCF_053605785.1 Nonomuraea sp. NPDC003754 | reverse complement strand
GTCAGGTGCCAGCGCAGCATGCTCAGCATCCGGCGC
The DNA here is from genome assembly GCF_053605785.1 of Nonomuraea sp. NPDC003754. NCBI lineage: Bacteria > Bacillati > Actinomycetota > Actinomycetes > Streptosporangiales > Streptosporangiaceae > Nonomuraea > Nonomuraea sp. NPDC003754. Next base: position 23,018 of record NZ_JBSGJX010000069.1, on the reverse strand, counting down.
TCCTGGAAGGTCTTCAATATCGCCAGGTAGGCGACCCGCTCACCGGCGAGGGACGCCAGCGCCTGCGGGACGGTGGTCAGCACCAGCAGCGGCAGCAGGACCGGCGCGAGTGTGGCGATCACCACCGTGGCGGCGATCAGAGTGGTCAGGGAGGCGACCAGGTTCTGCGACTCGCCGATCATGTCCTGGCTGACGCTGACGCCCCGGTCGGCCTTGTCGCACCGGTCATCGAACCCCGGGTGGTCGTAGGCGGCCATCTCGGCGTTCGTGGCCGCCTCCAGGAGGCGGTACTCGGCTTCGCGGCCGATGCGCGGGCCCAGCCGGTTCGACAGGCCCTGGATGGCGATGCCCAGGAGCGCGCGTAGTCCGGCGGCCCCGGCCAGGACCGCGATCGAGGGCAGGGCCTCGCGCAGGTGCGCGGGGTCGTGGGCGGATTGGATCAGCGCGCCGAGCGCCGCGGTCGTGGCGAGCAGGCCGAGTGCCTCCGCCAGGCCGGAGATGATCTGGCAGGCCAGCAGGATGATCACTGCGCGTCGGTCCACGGCCCAGGCCAGGGCGAAGGATCGGCGGACCAGGTGCGGCAGGCGCCGGCTGAGCTGCCTCCAGGTGAGGTGATCTGTCGATTCGGTGTCGCCGCCGTTGAAGTTGAACGTCAGCTCTTCGTTGTGCTGCTGTTCTTCGCCGTGCTGGTGCTGTTCGGGGGTGGGATCGGCGACGGTTGCCTTGTCGGGCACGTCAGCGGCTCCTTTCCGGTGTGGGGGCGAACGACGAGGCCGTCGCGCCTTCCGTGGTGGCGCATGCGGCCTGAACATCACTCGACGGGCTGCCTCACCACTCCCATCGTCATCACGTAGAGCTCCTTATCGAGTGCTGTGCGTAACGGTCTCAGATGCCACCGACGATTCCGCCGCTCACCGGATCGGCTCCTTACATGGTCGGAGGGGCGGTGAGAGGAAGGCGGGGATGGCGGGGCCTGAGATCCCCCACGGTCGGCGCCGGGATGTTGGTGGCGGCCCACCACTGTCGCAAGGGAGTGGCACCGGCGCCTTTGGCGATGGAGCCATCGGGGTTGCGGTCGGGGGCGCCGAGGAGCTGGCGGGTGATCGGGTCGAGGCCGGGGCGCTGCAGCAGGTGTGGGGCGGGGTCGTCGACGGGGTGGAGCCAGCGGTAGCCGTACTGGAGCATGAGGGCGATGCGGGGTCGGCCGGAGGTGTTGATACCGCCGGCGTGCCAGGTGCGGTTTTCGAACAGCACGACGTCGCAGGGGCCGAGGTCAGGGGTGATGGTGCCGGGCGGGTCGATGGCGCCGGACGCGATGGTGGGCGGCCCCTCGAGGAGGTGGCTGGCGGGCAGGAACATGGTCAGGCCGCAGTCGGCGGTGATGTCGGTGAGGTAGTGGGCAACTTTGATGGCCATGCGGGGGGTGTCACCCCAGCCGAGGTCGTCGGTGACGCCGTACATGTCGCGGTGCCAGCCGGGCCGGTCGGGGGTGCGGATGGTGCGGGGCGGGCCGGAAGGCAGGGCGATCAGGTGCGCCGAGAGCAGATGGATGTTGGGGCTGAGCAGGGTGATGAGGGCGGGCAGGGTGGCCGGATTGGCCAGCAGCGGCAGGAAGGTGTCGTCGAGGGCGATGCAGCCGCGGAAGCCGTCTTTGCCGTCGCCGCCGCGGTCGCGACCTCGGGTGGTGTCGGAGGTCAGGAGTCGGCATGCGGCGGCCAGGAGTTCGGCGCGCAGGGGCGGGTCGTAGGCGTGGCGAATGACGGCGTAGCCGTCGCTGTTGAAGGTGTCGATCAGCTCCGGCGCGGGCGCTGCGGCGGGCGGCAAGGGCACGGTGGGCATGGTCGCTCCTTGGACGGCGAAGACGTACAGCGGTGCGGGGTCGAGCGGTTCAGGGGCGCGTCGAGGCGGCGGGCCGGATCGTGGACAGGGCGCGGCGGGTGAGGGAGTCCACGTCCAAGCCGCAGTGAGCCAGGAGCTGATCGCTGCCGAGGGGGCGGCCGGGGTCGCGGTAGCCGAGGACGGTGAGCCGGGTGCCGGGATGGCGGTGGCCGAGGAGGGCGTGGATGTCGGCTGGGGAGCCGATGGTGGCCAGCAGGATGGGCGCGGTGGGTGTGAATAGGCTGGTCAGGTCGTCGTCGCTGAGCGCGTGCGGCCAGATGCGGGGGTCGCCGAGGGCGGTTAGGTCGTGGATGTGGACGTAGCGCAGCCGCAGCCCCGGATGGTGGCGGCGCACATGGGTGGCCGCCGCGGTGAGCTGGTGGGCGGGCAGGTCGCCGGCGGAGGCGAGCACCAGATCCGGGGTGCCGGGGTCGCTCTGGTGCGGCCAGAGGGCGGCGCCGTGCCGCAGTTCGTCGTCCAGGGTGTCGGTCGGGTGGGCGCTGAGCGGGTGTTTGCTGGCGATGATGATGTTGGCGCGGCCGAGTTTGCGCAGCGCGAAGGTGAGGGTGGCGGCCGTGCGGGCGGCGTCGGCGGGGGTGTACAGGTGCAGGGTGGGGTCGGCGGTGGCGATCAACGCCGAGGTCAGGGCGGGGTTTTGGTGGGTGAAGGCGTTGTGCCAGCCGAGGCTGGTCAGCAGGTAGACGATGCTGGGCAGGTCGGGCAGGGCGGTGGCGCGGCGGGCGGCGCGGTGTTTGAGCTGCTGGCAGAGGAGGCTGGCGGTGATCGGCGCGAACGCCTCGTAGGTGATGATGGCGGCATGGCGGCCGGTTTCGGTGTAGCCCTGGGCCCAGCAGTGGGCCAGTTCCTCGTTGAGCACCTCGACCGCCCAGGCGGGCAGCCGTCCGCCGGCGGCGAGGTGGATGCGGTTGGAGGCCAGTTCGTCGGGGCTGAACAGCCGAAACGCGCCTGGCCCGTGGGTGGCGCGCTCGTGTAGCACCCGGGTGACGGCTTGGCCGAAGGAGGCGGCGTGTGCGTGGTCGGCGGCGGCGCGGCTGATGGTGATGCAGCCGCGCGGCGGGGCCAGGGCGGCGATGTCGGCGGGTGGCGGGTTCAGGTCGGGGCCGGGAAGCGCGGCCTGTAGGGCGGGGGCCGGGTGGCCGTCGCCGGTCAGCAGCTGCTGGGGCCGGTAGCTGGCCAGCCAGTCCCGTAAGACCTCGAACTGGTCTGGATTGTGGCGCGGGTCGGGCAGCGGGGTCTTGTGCATGGCGGGGGTGCCCGCGAGCAGGTGGGCGCCGAGTCGCTTCGGCCCGGTGTGGCCTTTGGGCATGGTGAGCACGAACATCACCCCGGGCCTCGTGCTACCGAGGTCGGGTGCGGCGTCCAGGGCGTCGGCCAGCCGGGCGCGTAGCCGGGCGATGTCGGAGCCGTCGTCGATGATCGGGCGGTGACCAAGGCCGGTGAAGTACGCGACGAGCTCGGCGTCGGATAGGCCAGCGAGCAGGCTGGGGCCGCCCATGCGGAGGCCGTTGAGCAGCACCACGGGCAGCACGGTGCCGTGCTCGCCGGTGCCGTGGAAGGCGCGGTGAGCGAGCCAGGCGGCGGCGGTGGCGCCGGTTTCGCATTCTCCGTCGCCGATCAGGGCGATGGTGAGCCTGGCGGGGGCGTCCAGGACGGTGCCCTGCGCTATGGCGAGGGCCGGGCCGAGCTGGCCGCCGGTGTGCAGGTGGCCGGGGATCAGCGGGGTGATCTCGGTGCCGACGCTGCCGGTGTGGGGGAAGCCGGTCACCAGGTGGTGCAGCCCGGCGGCCGAGCGGGTGAAAGCGGGATCGGCCGTGGCGAGGTGGCCGGTGAGATAGGCGTGCGCGAGGGCGGAGGGTCCGGCGTGGCCGCCGCCGTGCAGGATGTGCATCTCCTGACCGGGGGCGAGTTCGCGGCGCAGCGGGCCCAGGGCGGCGAGCATGAGGTTGACCGGCGGGCAGATCCCCCAGTGCCCGCTCGGGCGGTGCTTGACGTCGGCTGCGGTGAGCGGGCGGCGCAGGCCGGCGTTGTCGCGCAGGTACAGCTGGGCCGCGCACAGGTAGTTCAGCGCGTTCCAGACCCCTTCGACGGCCTGGTCGGGGGCGTGTTGGAGGGCGCGGGCGGCTGCTTCACACCACATGATGATCACCTCCGGGCTGGACGAGGGCGGGTCGCAGGGCTGCGGCGATGGCGCGCCGGTGCACAGTGCCCTCGCGCACGATCCGGGCGCCGAGGGCTTGCCCGTCGTCGGTGGTGACGGTGGTGCAGTCCACGATGGTCAGGTGGTGGGCGTGCGGGCAGATGCCGCCGTCGATGATCGCCGCGACGGGCGCGCCGGTCGCGGCGATGAAGGCGGCAGCCTGGCCAGCGGTGAGCGCGGGCCACTCCTCTCCTGCGGCGGCCGGGGTGGAGGTGGACAGGCTGGCCGCCGTGATCGGCCCGGCGTGGCGGGCGAGCTGCCCGAGGATGCCGTCCGGGCACTGAACCAGAGCAGGCGCGCCGATCAGCGGGTAGGCGGCGCGGATGTCGGGGTCGCGCCAGGGCAGGAGTAGCGCGAGCTCTCCGGGCCAGAACTGGTCGATGAGGACGCGGGCCGCGTCGCCGAGGCGAAACAGGTTCACCGCGCCCGCGCGGTCGTCGATCGCCAGCAGCAGCGGTTTGCTGGCGGGGCGTTGTTTGGCGGTGAAGATCGCTTCGCAGGCGGCCGGGTTGCCGGCCGCGGCGCACAGCATGTACCAGCGGGGCGTGGGCACCGCGACCAGGTGCCCGGCGGCCAGGGCGGCGGCGGCCTGGTCGAGCTGGTCGGCGGCCAGGATGGCGGGAGGGCCGCTCATGTGCTGCTCGCCAGGGCGGCCAGGTGCGGGTACTCGGCCCAGGGGTCACGCAGCGCTGACAGGCCGAGGCGGTCGTGGTCGGTGTGGGAGAGCCGGAAGTAGGCCATGACGCGCGGCCGGGTGCTGGTGTTGGCGCCGACGCGGTGCGGCACCAGGTGGTGCATGAAGATGACGTCGCCGGGCTCGCCGAGCAGCGCGACCCCTTCATCGGCCTCGACGTCGGCCGGGACCTGGTCGGCGGTGTCGTCGGGGCGTTCGCTGGCGAACCAGCGGGCCATGCGGTGATGCCCGCCGGGCAGGTAGTGCAGGGCGCCGTCATCGGCGCGGGTGACGTGCGAGAGCATCACGCCGACCAGCAGAGTGAAGGTGCGCAGCTCGCGCGGCTCCAGATGGGGGCAGGCCACGCCGTCGACGTGCATGGCCTTGACCGGCTGCGCCGAGGCGAGTGCGGCCTGGGGGATGCGGATCTGCACCTGCACGCTGCTGACGGGTGCCAGGCAGGCGGGCTGGACCAACTGGGCGGCCAGACTAATGGCGCCAGAGGCGGTGTAGAGGGCGAGCAGGTCGGAGTGGCTGCCCAGCTCGGGGGCGAAGGTCTTTTGCGTATACGTTTCGATCCGGGCGGCGTTGAGGTCACGCTCGTACCAGTCGTCGATGTGAGCCTGGGCTGTCTGAAGCAGCGCGTCGGGGATCAGGCCGCGGCGGATCAGGAGACCGTCGTGGATGAAGGCATGCTGGTCGGCGAGGCTGAACGGAGTATGGACGGGCATCGAAGATCCCTTCCCGGGTTCCAGGGGACGGCAGATCAGGTGAGGTGAGGTCCGCCGAAGGAAAGTGGCCTAGGGGCCGCGGCCGGAGCCGCTGGCGGCCGGGCCGGTAAGAGATGCCGGGCGGGCTGGCCACATCTGGGCCGGTCCCGCCCGGTGGGGTGTCAGCTATGGGCGGGGGCGGCGGGCGAGCACCACCTGGAACTCGGCGTCCTCCAGCAGCGGGCCGTCGTGGGCGAACTGCTGCAACAGCGTCGTGGCCGCGTCCTCGAACTCCTCGATCCGGTCGCCGAACAGCGTCCGGGCGGCGAACGAGGTCGAATACAGGTAGCCGATCACCTGCTCGGGCGTCCAGACGCGCGTGAGCGGGATCCGGTGCTCGCGCACGTGGGAGAACGCCGATTCCGCCAGCACCTCGGCGTAGGGGCGGTCGTGGTGGGCGTACGTCTGATCGCCTGCGCGGCGTTGTTCGCCCAGGAAGCGCTGGATGAGTTCCCGCAGGGCGTCGGTCCAGGGGCTGCGGGCGGTCCACAGGCTGCCGTCGCCCATCACGGCGACCACACCGGTGTCGGCCACGTAGCCGCCGAGCTTCTTCAGCAGTACGGGTTGGTCCATCCAGTGAAAAGCCCGGCAGATGGTCACCAGGTCGGCGCGCCAGCCAGGGTAGGGCGGGGCGAAGTCCTCAGCCGCTTGGTGGTGCAGGCGCACCTCCGGGAACTGGGGCCGCAGCGCCGCATCGGCTTGGGCGATCATGGCGTCGTCCGGTTCGACGGCGTCGATCTCGGTGAAGGCCTGGTGCAGCGCGGCGGGCACCTGACCGGTCCCGGTGCCGAGGTCCAGCAACCGGCGAGCCGGCGCCACGCGGTCGGCTTCGGCGGTCAACAGCTGGACGGCTTCGACCGGGATGCCGGGCCGATACAACCGGTAGTAGCGGGCGGTGCCGGCGAACGTGCTCATGGGAATCTCCTCATGTCCAGTGTCGGTGATGGCGGCTTAGGGTTCAGCAGGTCGCGCACGCATGCGACGGCGGCGGCCAGGGTGGGCGCGAGGTGTAGGCGCCCGGCGGCGGCGACCAGATCGGCCGGGATCGCCTGCGGCGGCTGATCGGTGATCCATACCGCGCGGGCACCGGCCTGTACGGCGGCGCGCACGTCGTACTCGAGGCTGTCACCCAGGTGGATGATCGACGCGGGTGACACGCCGTGGGCGGCGGCCACCGCGCGCAGGGCGCGCGGGTCGGGCTTGGCGTAGCCGAGCAGATAGGAGGGATGGTGACCGGCCAGGTACGGCCGAAGCGTCCGGGCGATCGCGGACGCTTCGTCGTCGGCACGGGTGACGTTGGACAGCGTGGCCACCGGAAGCAGCGAAGCGAGGTCGGCCACCGCTTCGATCGCGCCCGGCCAGAAGTCGAAACGGGGCGGCCGGTGCTCGCGGGGGAAGGCGTCGACGGGGATTCGCAGCTCCTGGCACACCCGGGTGATGGCGTCCTCGTCCAACACGGCCCGGGTGTGCAGGTGGCGCTGGACGATGTGCCGGGCCTCCGCCTGGGGCAGCGGGGAGGCCTCGGCGAGCACGGCGGTGAGCGAGGAGCCGCGCGGGGCGCCCAGCGTGTAGCCGATGTCCAGCGTGATGAGCTGCGGGGCGGGCGGCGCGGTCATCATGCGGCCCCGGCGGTGGGACCGGGGGCCCGGTCGGTGGGGCGTGCGGCCAACGAGGCGACGACCACGGCCAGACGCTGCCGGCGCAGATCCGGGTCGGCGGCCTCCTCCAGCCAGGTCAGCAGATGCGTCAGCTCGGCCGGATCGTAGGCCACCTCCTCCAGGCATGCTGCGCGCATCGCCTCGGCCACGTCGCCGGGGATGGCGGCCTTGCGGGCCGTCCGAAGGCGCAGAGTGCCGCTCCAGGCCTGCCCGTCGGCCCAGCCGTGCAGGTGCTGGCGAACCAGCAGCACGGTGAGGTCGTCGAAGGTGAGGATACGGACGTTCACCTGCTGGCCATCGGGCAGGGTGAGCTCGCCGGACAGGAAGGTGTCGTAGCCGTCCAGCCGAGACCCGCACACCAGATGCAGACCAGTCGGCGCCGCAGCCGTCCCTGGGCCGGGTACGGCAGGGCCACCGGGGTGGCGGACGTATCCGCTGAGCGCGATCACGGGCCCGCGTTCGCTGGCGCTCATGGCGCCGTCCGGCGGGGAGTGCGGCCCAGCCCGGGCTCGTCCGGCAGACCGATGTGCCCCTCGACTACGGGCAGGAGCGTGGTGAACAGGGCCTGGCGGCGCGGTTCCCACTGCACCTGGTACTCCACCGCGCCCACCAGGTCCGGGTAGGCGCAGGCCAGATGCAATGCCGGGGCCAGCGCGCGGCCGTGCGGGAAGAGCGTGATCCCACACGTGCCGGCCAGGTGCACCAGGTCGACGGCGGTGGTGAGTCCGCCGCACCAGACCACATCTACGACGAAGGCCGCCGGAGACGTCGCGGTGAGCAGCCGGGCGGCCTGGCGCGGGCCGACCAGGCGCTCACCGATCGCCAGCGGTAGCGCACACCGCCCGGTCAGCTCGGCGTAGAGGTCCACGTGGGTCTCGGGCAGCGGATCTTCCACCCAATGCAACGCCGCGGCGTTGACCCGGTCGGCGAACAGAGCCGTCGTCGTCGGATCCCAGGTGCCGACCGCGTCGACGGCCACCGGGGAACCTGCCCAGATGCTGGCCCGTTCCACCGCGGCGGCCATCACCGCGGCGGCGCGGCCTGGCGCCAGCCGCCGGTCGCGGCGCAGCCCCCACTTGGTGAACAGGTATCCCTCCTCTGCCAGGCGCGTGACCTCAGCGCGCAGGCCAGGCTGGGTGAGGTCGGCGCCCGGCCAGGAGGCGTACACCGGCACCCGGGCACCGCTGCCGGCGACGGGTGCGCCGAGGAGGTCGGCCACGGGGCGGCCGGTCAGACGGCCGTGCAGGTCCCAGACGGCGCAGTCGATCGCGCCAATAGCCCAGGCGCCGAGCCCGCCGCCATGCGCGCCGAGACGGCCGGTCAGCTTCCGGTGCAGGCCGCGATGGTCGCCGACCCGGTGCCCCAGCACACAGGTGCCGAGCCCGGCGCGGATGAGCGCGGCGACCAACTCGCCGATGGGCCCGTAGAAGCCGGCCTGTCCCGCGGCGTGCACGGCCACGGCATACCGGTCGTCTCCCTCCGCCACCGGACCGGCGGCCAGGTCGATAACCTCGATGCGGTCGATCAGCGCCGAGACATCGACAGCCGGACCCACCCCCGTCAGCAAGCTGCCGTCAGACGGCTGCATCGTCGAGCTCCTGCCCGGCGAAGCTGACGTACCACAGCGGCCGGTAGCACTCCCAGGGCGCCGGGCGCAGCCCGAGCGGCGCCATGATCTGTTCGATCCGGGTACGAGCATTCAGGTAGAACTCCAACTCGTCGGCGCCATCGACGCGCAGCTGGGCCATGAGCGGGTTGTGCGCCTGGAAGACCTGGAAGTTGGGGAACGCGGTGACGTGCCCGGCCAGCGCGGCAACGCCCGCGCTCATCTCGGCCAGCGGGTCCAGGCCGACGATGTAGGTGTAGGAGGTGTCCAGGCCCGTCCGGCGGGCCCGGCCCAGCAGGGCGGGCATCTGGTCGATGGTCAGGTCCGCCTTGGTGGACTTGAGCATCAGCTCGCGGCGGGTGAAGCACTCGGCGGTCAGCCGTAGCACGAACGGCGCCACCGTGGTGGCCAGCTGCTCGAACGCGGCGCTGCTGCGCAGCACCGAGGACAAGAACCCGACTCGCGCGCCAACCCCTGCCTCGGTCAGGGCGGCCCGCAACGCCACCAGATGCTGTAACGCCGCCTCCTCCCGCTCGAAACAGCCGGTGGAGACCGTCACCTCCTCCACCTGCGACAGGTCACCGCGCGGATGCTGAACCTTTAAGGCGGCCAGCAGTTCCCCGAGCGCCTGCTGGCGGCCCATCCGCGGGTCGGCGGCGGCCTCCAGCGTGTTGGGGCAGAATGCGCACCCCACGCAGCGGCTGCGCGCGTTCGGGTTGAGCGTCAGCGCCCGGCCCTGGCGGCGGAAGTAGCCGCCCACCGCGTCATCGGAGTCGATCCGCTCGACCTCGGCCACCGTAACGCCATCCAGCACGAGTTCGCGATCGTGCAGCCGGAACGGGGATGCGGCCTGGTTGAGCGGGACGATCACCATCCACGCCCGCTGCGTGGCGCGAGCCAGCCGCAGCGTGAGGCGGGCGCGGTTGCGTGGCTGCGCCGAGGAGACGCCGAGCAGGTTGATCGCGATCAGCAAGGCGTCCTCGACCGGAACGTGATGAGCCAGCGCGCACGCCTCGATGTGCGCCATCGACAGCGTGCTCACCGGCGCTTGTGCCGTGGCATCGCTGCGGTGGATGGGGAGCTGAGGGTCGGCGAGGGGAACGATCACGGGTGGTCTCCTTCGTTGAGCGTCGGAGTGGGTGTCGCCTTGCCCGCGCCCGGGCGCCGCTGGTCCAACAACTGGGTCAGCGCGCAAGCCGACGGCGTGGCCAGCAGGCCGCCCGCATCGGAGCGGCGGGTAAGCGCCCACCATTGCAAGGTGCAGTGACCGAATCAGGTGACGAAGTCGCTGCCATACCGCAGGAGTTGCGTCCGGCTATATGTACTACGTACTTCATAGTCCCGGCAGTGTGAGGGGTCAACGAATATGTAGTACGTACTATCGGTAGGGTGAGATCGTGACGAGCACAGCAAGCTACCGCCAGGTGGCTGACACCATCCGCCGATCCATCCACGACGGCACCTACCCGCGCGGCTCGCTGCTGCCCAACGAGGACACCTTGGCCGAAGAGCTCGGCGTTCATCGGGCCATGGTCAACAAGGCGTTGAGGATCCTGAAGGCCGAGGGGCTCGTCTACGTACACATGGGCGTCGGGACCTACGTCAACAAGCTGCCGCCCCTCCTGCGCGACGCCGCCGTACGGCACAGCCGCACCCACCGCGAACGCGGTGGCGCGCGCGGCTCGCTGGCCAGCGAACTCGCCCAGCTCAACTACACCTTGGACTCCGACCACGGAGTGGCCCCCGGCAGGCCGCCGGCCGAGGTCGCCGAAGTTCTCGGCGTCGACTACGACACCGACAGCGTCATCATCAGGGGCCCCCGGTATATGCGCGCCGAAGACGTACCCATTCAGATCGTCACCAGCTACATCCCGCGCTCGATCGCGGACGGCACCCCCATTGCCGAACGCGACCCCGGAGTGGGCGGGATCAGCAGCCGCCTGGCCGAGCTCGGCTACGCCCAGGCCGATATCCAGGAGGACGTCGAGGTCCGGCCGCCGACGCTGGAGGAGGCGCGCTTTCTGCGCATGACGCCCGACCAGCGGGTGTACGAGATCTTCCACGTCGGGCTGACCGCCGAGGACCGACCGGTGAAGGTCAACCTCTACGTCATGCCGACCCACCAGTGGAAGCTGCGCTACCGCTACCCCGCCGACCCGGCCTGACCTGCGGCCATTGCTCGATCGCAAGGGCATCGGTAGTTCTCCTCATCACGAGTATGGCGACGTCCGTCACTTCGTTCTCCTCGACCGGACGTCTGCGAGCCCTTGCCGGGGATCCCGCGGGGCAGGGCGGGCGACCGGGAGCTCTCGTTGGATCTCGGTGCCTGGACAGAGTGAAGATCCTGCCCAGGCACCGAGTCTGAGGCGGGGCGCAGGCCGGCCCGTGCCTCCCCGCACGGCCACCTCCCCGCAGTGCCAGCCTTCGTCCATTCCCGTGAACAGGCCGAAGCGGGCCGTCGTGCATCTCGGCAGCCTCCGGCTGGTTCCTGTCGGGTGCTCAACCGATCCGCTCCTTGAGCACGGGCTGCTCACCGCCATGCAACTCTGCGCAGCGGAGAGCGATACGACGAGCGGCGGTTGCCACGTTTTCGGTGGAGGCGCGGGCGTAGATCCACCGGCCTCGCCTAGTTGTCTGGCCGGTCCGCCACCACCAGGTGTCCCCGTCCGTCCACACGACCAGGTCGGTCGAGATCAGCACCAGCGCGACGCCCTCGCCGTGACGGACCACGGAATCGATCCGGTGCGCTGCGTGGAGCTGAACCTGCAGCTGCTCGGCTACCTCATCGGCCGGTCGCAGGCCGGGCACAAGCCACATGGTCGCGGTCATCGCTCGTCACCTCCGCCACCAACGGTGAGCAGGACCAGCTCGGCGAGCGGCTCCGGCAGAGGCTGCTTCACGAGATCGAGGTAATGGGCCCTCAGCCGTGTGGCCGCCGTGGCGGGAGCCCAGGCGAGCGTCCACAAGATGGTTCCGCGCGCGCTCGGATAGGGAGCCTGCCAAAAGATCATCCGGCCGTCTGTCAACGCGACCAAATGGGGCCACAACGACACCGCGGCCTTGTCATCGCCGCCTAGGACATGGGCGGGGACGTTCAGCCGCTCCAGCTCGGTCTGCAGCTTGTGAGCCAGCGCGAGGGCCGGTCCCGGTTTGCGGGCGGCCGGTTGGGCTGTGGTGCTGTGGGGGTGCACGGCTGGGCTCTGCTCTAGTTGGGGTGCGGGTCGGCCGGAGGGCCGAGAACCTCGGCCCGTTCCTGGTCGGTCATGGCCGCTGGGCCGAGTCGGGCGCTGGCGACATCAAGGCCCGCAGGTGTCAGGTGCCATCGCTGCATGAGCGCGATCGCCCTTTCCCGCTGCTCCGCTGCGGGGTCGCCCCGATCCCACCCCAGCGCGCTCCACTGCTCGTCGCTGGTGAGGTCGCAACCACACGCTCGCAGCAGCAGATCCAGGCGGGCGCGGGTCACATCGTAGGGGACGAGCGTCAGCGCCCAGCCGATGGCGATGACGAGCTCCGCGCACCGCCGGCAGGCGCTCGCGCAGGTGTGATACCACCACGGGACCGCTATCTCCGTGGTCGCCGAGGGCACAGCGAGCGCGCCGCACACGGCGGTGGTGGCCAGGCCGACAGGGGCGTCCCAGATGACCGCGTGCTCGGTGTCGTCCAGGTCCCTGGCCAGTGCGTAGTCTCCGGGCTCGGGCATGGTCGTGTCCCTGTGCTCGTGGGCGTGAGTAGCGCGCACCAACGCGCATGCCGTCTGCTCGGCCGGGCCTTCCGGGCTCACCGCGCTGACTCCGCCGCCGACGTGACATGGCCGCTTTCCAGCTCGGACAGCTGCTCGCCGATTCGGCGGGCAGCGTCCACGGTCTCCCATACGGGAGCGTGGCCGGTGGCCTCGTCGGGCGCGGGGTCCACTGGATCACCGATGGCCCACCGCAACTCCCGGCCGTGCTCGTCGGTCCACACGGCCAACACGGTGGCATCGAGGCGGGGCCGCCCCCCGAGGTAGACGATCGAGGTGTCCACGCCGTGGCTTCGCAACTCGGCTTGCAAGCGCTGGATGGCGCGTCGGCCACGGGCCATCGCAGCCAGGATCTCACCTGCCGGCGTGCCCGGAAGTGGATACACCACGGGGAACTCCTCTGATCGGGACGGGCCGGGGCCCCGGGAATCCTTCCGGCGCGACCCCGGGGGCAGGTCGCGGGTGCCGGTGATGTGTCCCGGGACCCCGGCGTTGGGCAGACCTGGTGACCCGCCATGTACGGGGTGGGCGGCGTGGTCACGGTGGGAATGGGCCTGCCAGCGGGGGTGAGTCAGGGCAAAGCGATTCTCGTGGGGATCATGCACTTGAGCGTGATCGCCAGCGTGCCGCGCGGGAAGCGCGTAGTCGTCTTCGGACTGGGGGCATGCGGAGGAGGACTCAAGCGGAAAGTGCAGTGCCCGGCGTAACCTAGCCTCATGCCAACCCCAGAGCCGTTGCCTCCTGGTTTCTGGGATCAACCTGCCGTCGCCGAGGCTCTGGCCACCTGCGACGTCGGCAAGCTCCTCGCCGAGGTGCTCACCGCACGCCGCTGGGGCCAGGCACAACTGGCCGACGAGCTGGGCTACAGCCAAACGTGGGTGTCCCGAGTCCTGAGAGGCCGGGCGCTCACCGTGGACCAAGTCCGCGACATATGCCGCCGAGTCGGGGCACCGATCCACCGTCTCCGTCTCGGCCCCCGAGAAGGTGACGACACGAACCGCAGGGAATTCGCCAAGACGGCCGCCGCGACCGCGGCCCTGGCCGTCGTCCCCGCACCACATACGCCTCGCCGCATCGACGCGGACGACACCACCGCGACGACCCTCACCGCCGTCACCGGCCTGCAACGTCGTCTGGAAGCAACCACCCCGGCGCGAGAACTCGCCCCCGGCGCGGTCGCCCACCTCGGCGTGGCCCGCTCGGCCCTGACCCGCGCGTCCGCCGGCCCACTGCGCGGGGACCTCCTCGGTGCGATCGCCGAGGCGGCCGGATTCGCCGCATGGCTGCACGCCGACATGGCCGACGCCGGGACCGCCCGCACCTACTACAAGATCGGAATCGACGCAGCCCGCCGAGCTGAGCATGGGCTGCTCACCGGCTACATGACCGGCAGCTTGGCACAGTTCGAGCTGGAGGAGGACCCCCACATCGCGCTCCTGCTGCTGGCCCGCGCCCGGACCGCGATCGGCGATCGGCCTCCGCCGACCGCGCGGGCCTGGCTCGCCTGCCTCCAGGCCCTGGCTTACGCCACAGCCCGCGACGGGCACGCCTGCCGGAGGGCTCTCGCCGAGGCCGAGCAGGCGGTTGCCGCGAGCGAACGCGCCGCCTGCCCGCCCTGGCCCTGGGTGTTCCCCTTCACCGCCGCGAAGCTGGCGGGCTACCGGGCGCTGTGCGCGGTCCGGCTCGCCCAACCCGTTGAGGCGCTCACCGCGTTCTCCGAGTCGCTCAACGTGACGCAGCCAGCCGAAAAGCAGCGCGCCATCCTGATCCTGGAAATCGCGGCGGTCAAGCGAATGGAGGGCCAGTTCGACGAGGCGTTCACCCTCGCCGCTACGGCGCTGTCGACCGGCGTCCTGTACGGGTCCGAGCGGGTCATCCAGGCCGCCAGGAAGTTCCGCACCTCCTACACCGGGCCGGTCCTCCCGACCGTCCGCACGTTCGATCAGCGGCTGCTGACCACCCTGGTCGGCTGACACAATCCGGACATGACGTTGCGCATCGCCATCACCGGCCACCGCGGTCTCTCCCCCGCCGTCGAACAGCTCGTCGACCGCGAGCTCCGCGACGCGCTCGCCGACCTCGGCCACCAGGAGGTGACCGGGGTGTCGTGCCTCGCGGACGGCGCCGACGCCATCTTCGCCCGTGCCGTGCTCGACGCCGGCGGGCTCCTGGAGGTTGTGGTGCCCGCCCAGCAGTACCGTGAAGGACTTCCCGCCGAGCATTGGCCCACCTACGACGCCCTGTTCGCCGCCGCCCGCCAGGTCCACGAGATGGACTTCGTCGAGTCCACCAGCCGATCCCACCAGGCCGCGTCCGAGCGGATGCTTGAGCTGGCCGACGAACTGTGGGCGGTGTGGGACGGTCTGCCCGCCCGGGGGTATGGCGGTACGGCTGACGTCGTGGCCGCCGCTCGCGAGCGCGGAGTTCCGGTCCGCGTGTTCTGGCCGGAGGGCGCCACTCGATGATCCACGCCACCGATGCCGCATCATGAGTTCGCCCTAGGCCGTGAACCATCGCGTGCGGCGTCGTAGATGAGGGCGACGGACGACCCAGCGAAGAGGGGGCTGCCCGCGGCTGTGGTGCTGGAGGTACCGGAATCCATGTGGTCGGAACCTTCGCAAACGGCCCCGCGCGCGGGCACCACGACCGACACCCGTGCAAGCGCTGCTCGATAGACGTCCTCGGACATGGCTGCGACGCTATGGCCGGATCTCCTGGTCATCCCCAAGCCGCACTTGGGGGTGGGCAGGAAGCTCAATCCGTGTTACGGGCCTGCCGCTGCCCGCTCAAGGCGGGCCGTGAGAAGCTCTCCGAGCTCAGTTCTTCGTGCTGGCGATCCGGTTCATGCAGACCTCGTAGATCCGCTTCAGCTCGGACCTCAGCTCCGCCCACGGGAAGGAGGCGGCGCCGGGCTCGCCGGACGAGGGCTGGGGCAGTCGATCGGTGTCCAGCAGCACAGAGATCCCGCTCGACGTCAGCCGCTCCACACTCAGCGGGAAAGCCGGGTGCTTCGCCAACGCCACGTTCGGCCACGGGACCGCAACGACGGGCAGGCCCAGGCCGATCGCCTCATTCAACAGCCCCAGCGCCAGCGTGTCGGAGATGCCGCCCGCCCACTTGTTGATCGTGTTAAACGTCGCGGGCACCACCGCCATCGCATCGGCCGGTGGTAGCACGTCCGGCTCCTCCGGCCGCTTGTAATCGTCACGCACTGGATACCCCGTCAGCTCCGCCAACCGCTCCTGGTCGACGAACTTCCGGCCCGAGGGTGTTGTGACCACGCACACGGTCCACCCACCGGCCTGCAGCGACGCCACTAGATCCGGAAGGCCGCCCGCCGGGCGACCGCCACACGCGATCACGTACAAAACGGGCTGCCTGACGTCGGCCATCGTGTCAATCTCCTGACTCGCCGAGTAAATGCCGTTAGCGTCGATAGCGACGCATCCAGTGCGGTCGGGGGCACACTACGGCCAACAGACGGGGGCGCGCCATGACATCAGCCCACGAGCACGTCGATCCGCTCGACTGCCAGGTCGGCGCAAACGTCCGGGCGCTTCGTCTGCGCCGCGGCCTAAGCCTGCCTGCCTGCGCACAGCTGTGCGGCCGCACCGAGGAGTGGCTGCGCACCGTGGAACGCGGCAAACAGCGGCTGGACAAGTTGTCGGTCGCTATCACGCTGGCCGAGGTTCTGGGCGTCAACGACCTCGCCGTGATCCTGGGCGAACGCCTGCAACGCCTGCGCTGCAGCATCGGCGAAAGCGCCCGTGTCCAGCACGAGGCCGTTCCCGTGCTCCGGCGGCTGCTGTCCACCCCCACCTACCCGCAGACCTCCACCCGCGACCCCTACACCGAGTCCGAACGCATCCGCCGCCGGCTGTCCCTGGCCTGGTCAGCTTGGCATCGCTCCGACCGTCCCTACACCGCGCTCGGC
This sequence comes from Nonomuraea sp. NPDC003754, assembly GCF_053605785.1. NCBI lineage: Bacteria > Bacillati > Actinomycetota > Actinomycetes > Streptosporangiales > Streptosporangiaceae > Nonomuraea > Nonomuraea sp. NPDC003754. Next base: position 6,542 of record NZ_JBSGJX010000069.1, on the reverse strand, counting down.
GTCGTGGTGCCCGACCTGTTGAGCGACGCCCTGGCCCTGCACCGAGCCAGCCCGCCCGCTGGCCGCCGCCTCACCTGGCAGTTGCAGAGCGAGGTCTTCCAGATGGCCCAGCGCTTCCTGTACTGCGTCGGCGAGCCGCATCTGGCCGCTCGCGCCGCCGATCGCGCGATGGTCGCCGCCGAAGAGACCGACGATCCCGTCCTGATCGCGGTCTCTGCCTGGACCTCCACCATGGCCGCGCTCGGCCGCTCCGATGCCGAAGAGGCCCACGCCATCGCTCACAACGCCACCAGCCACCTCCGCCACATCGTGCCGACCAACCCCGCGGCACTGTCCACCTGGGGCGCACTCAACCTGTTCGACGCCATCGCCCTGGCCCGGCTGCACCGCCCCGCCGACGCCTGGCACAGCTGGACTCGCGCCCACCAGGGGTCCGCCGCACTCGGAGCCGACCACCATCACCCGCTCACCATGTTCGGTCTGGCCAATGTCGCCATCTACGCCGTCGCTGTCCATATCGAAACCGGGCAGGCGGCCACCGCCCTCAAGCACGCCGGCCGCCTCGATCTGGACACCATCCCCTCCACCAACCGCCGCGCCCAGCACCTCATCGATGTCGCCCAAGGCCACCTACGCCGCAACGAGCCCGACGCCGCGATCACCGCGCTGCTGGCCTCCGAACAGCAATCGGCCGAGACCATCGCCTTCAACGCCACTGCCCGCACCACGATCATGGAGATCGTCTCCGGTACTCGACGGCCGCCGCGGGCCGCGCTGGAGCTGGCCGCCCGCGTCCTGCGCGCCGGTTGACCATCGGCGGACCAATCTCTAGCGAGTACAGCCGCGAGGTCTAGCGGCCCTGCTAGCGGTGAAACCATCTTCCGACCTGCGGCCTAGCGTTCTAGCGGCCCTACGCGAACGCCCCCGGAGCGGACTCCAGGGGCGTCGAGCAGGCGGGACGGCTGCTAGAGCGAGGTCTTCCGCTTACCGAGCGCTTCGGCGAGGTCAGCGCGGTTGAAGCCCTTGCGGTTACGGCCTCTACCGGCGCGGTCGCGACCCCAGGTGTCCTCCGTCCTGACGCCGTACTCCTTCAGGCGCGCGGTCAGCGTGGCGGTCTTGGCGTCGTCCTCCAGGGTCGTCCACTGGCCGTAGGCATCCGGCCGGAACTCGGCCAGCCGGTCCACGACCGTGCTGTTCCAGACCTTCTCCTCCTTGGCCGTGGTCACGGTCAGGATGTCGGCCAACAGGTCGTAGGAGACCCGCTGCGGCGGTTCCTGGCCGATCGCCTGGCCGGACAGTGTGCCAGCGGCCTGGCGGAGCTGATAGGCGCGCTCTGCGATCACCTCGGAGGTAGGGCCGTCCAAGTAGGCCGATCTGACGATCATCGGGTCCTCGGCGATGCCGACCGCCCAGGAGATGCCCTTGTCGTTGAGGGTGAACATGGTGGCCTTGACGCCGGCCTGGTGCATTCCCGTGCCGAGGATCATGTCGTTTTCCTGCCAGCCCATCACCCGCAGGCAGATCCGGATGCCCGCGTTCGCCGAGATGGCCTTGGGCAGGCTGTCCTTGTCCGGGCGCTGGGTGGCCAGGATGAGGATGATGCCCAGGGCCGGGCCGCGCTTGATGATCGCGGTGGCGTACTTGGCGGCCTCTTCGCCGTGCTCGTCGTCGGCGAACAGCTCCTGACACTCGTCGATCGCGACCACCATCGGGTGCAGCCCAGGTCCTTGCGGGCCGCCAGTTCGGGCGTGACCTTGAACTCCGGTGCCTGATGGCGCGGCAAGCCGTCGATGACCTGCGCGCGCCGGTCCAGCTCGGCGTATACCTCGGCCAGCGAGGCGACGCAGGCGGCCTTGGCGGAGTCGGTGGCGCCCTTGGCGTAGTGGTGAGCCACCCTTTCCAGCGCCGACAGGTCACCGGTGCCCTTCAGCTCGAACAGCCGCAGCTCGGCCAGTGGGTCGAGGGCGCAGGCCAGAAGCAGCACCCGCAGCGCGAACGTCTTGCCGTAACGCGGCATGGAGCCGATGAGCACGTTGGCGAACATGAGCAGGATCGACACCGGCCGACCGCGCTGGTCGTTGCCGTACGGGATCGGGTCGAACAGGCTGACCTGGCCCGACTTCAGCAGCGGCCAGGCGGGCTGCGTGGCCTTGCGCATCTCCTGATCGCCCACCCACAGCACCAGACGGCCGGGATGCTCCTCTGATACCGGCTCGGGCCACACGCACCCCAGGGCGCGGCGCAGGCCGGAGGCAAGCTTGTCCCGCTTCTCCAGCACATCGGACACGGTCACGCCGAGCGGAAGATCGACCTCAGCTCGCCAGCCGGGTCCGTCCCGCATGATCGGGGCGGGGAAGGTGATGCCGCGCCCGTTCTTACCGAGGGCCTGGTTGATGGCCGAGATACTGAGCGAGCCGAGCGCGTCCAGCACCTGCTCACTGGTGAGCTTACGCACGCGACTGGGGATGACTGCCCGGTCCAGCAGCGGCTGGTCGGCAGGCGAGCCGATCGCGCCCGCCACGCCGATGAGCACACCGAGGATCGCCCACTGCACCCAGGTCGGCGCGGCCACCGCGACGAAGATGCCGACCAGCACCAGCGTGATTGCACCGACCAGGAGCGTCCACAGACGCGCTTTGACCCGGTCGTCACGCTGCCTCGACAGCGCCAGGTACTCCGCGGCCTCCTCCTTCGTGGCCGCAGCCCGGCGTACCGGACGGCCTTCCAAGTCGAACAGCCAGCGCACCAGCGTCACCAGCAGCCGCCAGACACCGGCCGGGGAGCGGGCCGCGAGCTTGGCGGCGTACTTCGGGGCGCGCAGCGCGTGGTAGGCCAGCACGTAGCCCGTGTGCTCGGCCTGCCACTTCAGTACCTGGAGGGCGTCGGCGCGTGACCGCAGCCACACGGGGATCAGCGGCTGCCGCTCCTGACGGCGTGCGGCCAGTTCGGCGAGCAGGTCTGTCGGTTCGGGCTGGTGAGGCTGGTCGACGAGAACCACGGTGCCTTCAAGGACGCCGTCGCTCTCGTACGGGATCTCCTGCGCGGGCTTCTGCGGCGCGGTGTCGGCGGCGAGGCATGCGTCCTCGTCCTGGAGGGCGATCACCATGCCGTCGTGCATCTCCTCCGTGGCGGTCATGCCCGCACCTCCGTCCGAGTGACCAACGCGCCGAGGATCTCGGCGTGCACGGCGAGCGCCTCGATCACGATCCGCACTCCGTTGACCGCGTGCCCGGCCAGGCGGCACACGTCGGCCAGGATGAGCAGCACGACCACCACGGCGACACGCGCCACGGTGACGGCCGTGCGGCCCCATCCGGCACGACGCACCGCCGCCCACATCTGCCCGGCGCTCCGGGCATCCGCGCTCGCCTCCCGCGTGGCACACAGCAGGAGCACGCACACGCCTACGGCGGGGACCAGGAAGCTCGTCATCACGCCGCCTCCGCCTGGCTCATGCCGGTCGGCTCGACGCCACTCAGCGACGGCACGGTGGCCTCCGCGTTGGGGGTCTCGGCCTCCTTGGCTTCGACTACCGGCGCCCGCCCCCGGTCCACCTCCGCGATGATCTCCTCAGCCTCGCGCTGCTCCAGTCCCCACCGGTTCATCAGTGGGCGACGGCCCAGGCGCTGCCTGCCCTCGCCGAGGCTGTCGAGGTAGGCCAACCGCGCCGCCTCGTACCGGTCGGCGGGCAGCACCGGCACCTCGCGTGCCACCTCGACGACGGTCTCGACGGGCTGGCACACGTGCTCTTCCCTCTGGGGCTCGGCGGCTGGCCGCCGGGTGTTGCGGACGATCCACATCAGCAACTCGTACGCGCCCGCGAACGCCAACGGCGCCAGGGCGCTGACCAGGCGCGATCCGAGCCCGCCGGACCAGCCGTGCGCCACGTTCGCCGCCAGGGTCACCGCCCCTCCCAAGGCGAGAGCGACCCACGCCAGGACTGGCACACGGATCCGCCGGCGCGAGCAGTAGACCATCACCAGCGACGCCATGACGATCACACCATCCGACATCGCCGGGTAGAGGACGGCCATGTCGTGCCGCTCGCCGAGGGTGATGGCCAGGCCGTAGAAGTGGTGGTACGAGACGTAGGCGGCGGCTGCCGCGACGGCCAGCAGGACGGCCACCGCGAAGCCGAGGATAACCCGGTCTCCGATGCGACCCGCGCCAGTGGCTACGGGCACCTCAGCAACCGGCACGGTGTGCGTGCGACGGGCGTGGAACGGCTTGGTGAAGAAGCGCCGGAAGCGCGCGGGCGGGATCCGGTTCGCGAGCTTCGCTTCCTCGACGATCGGGGGTGTGGAAGGGTGGTGGCTCATGGCCTGGCTCCTGGGTTGATCAGGTTGCTGGGTCGTAGGCCGGGGTTCGGTGTTGGAGTCACCGGGCCTCGGCCGCCTTGCTCCCGCTGGCAGGGCTGGCGGGGTTATCCGTTGGGTATGCGCTTGGACGTTTCTGGACTCCGCGGACAGGCCCACGCACGCGCGCGGAACTCAACTCCTCCCGCCGGGCCGCGCAGCAGCACCGGCGTGATGACGGAGATCAGCGATGGCAGTAGGCGCTTGTAGGCCATCAAGGGCGAGTGGGCACCGCCGGGGAACCGTGGGGGCGTCCGGCACCGCTTCCGTGTCCGACGGCGGTCTACCGGGGCTTCGCCGGCGGTCGCGTGGATCACTGCTTCGCCCTGGTGAGGCCATGAAGGTGCTGTAGCTGCCGCTGTAGCGACGGCTGTAGCAACTGCCGCCAGTACGCAGGGGTCCGCGACGGTTCGCACCGCCCTGTATCCAGGGGCAACGAACCGCCCCAGACCCCCGCAAACCCCCTGCCTGAGACTACGGATCAGAAGGTTAGGGGTTCGAGTCCTCTCGGCCGCGCTCAGTCGAAAGGCCCGCTACCAGGGAAAACCTGGTAGCGGGCCTTCGTGTTTGTCAGGACAATGTCGGGATCTTGCTAACGCCTCTGCTAACAGTGTGGCTCCCACTACTCGCCGATCGCCTGAGCGAAGATGTCTGCCGCGGAGGCTTCGGCCGCGCGGATCACGTGAGCGTAGACGCGCAGGGTGATGGACGGGTCAGCGTGGCCGAGGCGGGCCGCGACGACGTGGACGGGCACACCCGCCAGGAGGAGCGTGGTCGCGTGGATGTGCCGGAGATCGTGCAGCCGGGCATGCGGTAGCTGGGCTGTCGAGTGGGTTTCGTTGTACACCGTCCGAGGCATGGGCAGCTTCGTCAGCCAGCCCGAGCCTGATGGCTCTTCAGTCCCAGAAGATGAGTAGCGAGGCAGCCCGCGCTTCGCACACCTGTGATGCAGTCCAGGGAACAGGACTCGGCCGAGCCGCGCTACCTGAGGGCCGCCTCGGCTTTGGCATAGGCGGCTTCGGCGATCTGAGGTAGCAGTTTCGCGGGATCGCTGCGAGGAGCCGGCATCTGTACGGGGATCCGCACCTCGATGACATAGCGGGGTGTCTGGACCACTTGCACCCAGTCCCAGATGGGGACCTCCCTGGTGCCGGTGATGCGGTAGGCCCAGGATCGCTGGCCGATAGGTGGCACTTGGAACGGCTCGATGGTCCCGGAGTCACCTCCCATACCCGTCAGGCGCCTACAGGATGCCACCTCGCTGGTATCCGCCAAACTGGCCAGCATCTGCGCGGGTCCCGTGATGATGGCCTCGCTGAATATCAGATGGTCGCCAGCGGACGCCGCGGAGCCCCGCTTACTTTGTACCCCGGCGGCGGGATTCCGCAGTTCGCGAAACAACGACTCGGCGTCACGGGGCTCGTCTGTCTCCGAGGTGGGGGCGGGTGTCTCAAGCGTGGTCACGGCCATCTGGACGCCCGGGTCGTTGAAGTCCCGGAGGACCGTAGTCCACAGTCCACCGGTCCATTTGTCGCATGCTGGAGCTCCACTCATGGGGCTGCTGTTCATGCGGAGTGGTATGAACATCGATCCCAGGTCGGTGACAGGCAGGGCGACCACCGCTCCTGGTAGCGTGCGTGACTCCTGTGCCACCTGGAAACTGGTGAGCAGCGCGGACAGTAGCCGTGCATCGCCCGAGCCTGTTCCCGGGTTTGGAATGTCTACCTTCTCCCCTTTCTTCCTCACTGTGATCTCGAAGCTGGCCGAGTGCGACGGGAACGGGGTCGGCCGCGTGCCCACACTGGGCTGTTGCGCGCCGCACCCCGCGAGGGCTAGACCCAGTGACATCGTGGCCAGCGCCGCACACGCAAGGATCTTCATCCAGCCGATGATCCACCAAACGCGAGCGACATTCGAGCGCGCACGAAAGATCGGCCGACAACGGCACCCGTCAAACATGTCCTGGGACTGACGCGTCAAGCATGTCCCGGGACAGGACACAGGACAGCTGACGGCGTGTCTGGTCTCACTTGATGCTTGACGCTTTGGCATCGGATGATGCTTGACACTCCTAGCCGATCTTTCGCTTCTTTAGGGCCTGTACGGAGTTGAGATCAGCGGGATTCGCCTGTGCTTTGGTCTGCGATCGTGTAGGCCATCGACATGGCGCGTGGAGACCTCACTGAC
>NZ_JBSGJX010000068.1:0-23361 GCF_053605785.1 Nonomuraea sp. NPDC003754 | reverse complement strand
CGGGGGGATGGGCAGCATTTCGTGTCGTTGGACAAGGCGATCAAGACGATGCGGGATACGGGTCGGGACATGTTGGACAAGTACAAGGAGACCTCGCGCGGCGGTCTCGCCGTGAACGTCATCGAATGCTGACCCGCGGCCCGGCGGCGTCGGGTGGACGCGCCAGGCCGGTCGTCGGTCAGCCGGGCCCTGACGAGTCGGGTTGGTCCTGGTTGAGGGAGCTCTCCAGGTGGGCGAGGGCGCGGTCCAGTGATGCCGGGGCGTCCATGCCGGGGTCGTGGGCCCAGTCGAGCCAGGTCGACAGCAGGATGCCGAACACCGCGCCGCTGACGGCCCGCACGCGGTCGTCGTACGGCGGGCGGTCGAGCCTGGCCGCGACCAGGTCGGTGAGGGTCTGCTTGGTTCTGGTGATGTTGGCAAGGCTGGCCGCCCACAGGGAGGGGACGCTGAGCACCAGCGCCTGACGCTCCCGTTTCGCGGCGATGTCCGCGTCGGTCACGCCGGTGAGCACGGCGCGCAAGGCGTTGCGCAGGGCCGTGACCGGGCCGAGCTCCGCCGGCTGGGCCGCGTAGGCCGCGGCGATGAGGGTGTCGTAGTCGTCGAGGGTGACCAGCGCTTCCTTGGTCGGGAAGTAGCGGAACACGGTCCGGTGCGAGACGTCGGCGGCCTGGGCGATCTGCTCGATGCTGGTGGCGTCGTAGCCCTGCTCGCGGAACAGGCGCAGGGCGTGCCGCTGGATGGCGGCGCGGGTGTCGGCCTTCTTACGTTCCCGCAGTCCGGGTGCTTCGGGTGACGTCATGCGGGATCCTTCAGCGGGATGACCGTCCGATACTTTCCGCCGGCGGACTGCTGCGGCGGCTCGTCAGCGCGTTCCAGGACGACATGCTCCAGACGGTGCTCGGCGAGCAGGCCGGCGATCCCTTCGCGGACGGCGCGCCACACCGTCTCCGGGTCCGCCTCCGGCGTGGCGCGCAGCCGTACGCACAGGCCGGCCGGGCCGGTCTGGACGATCTGGTAGAGCTGGACCCCCGGCGTGCGGTCCACCAGTGTGTTGAGCATCAGCGGCGCGATGACGCCCTGGCCCCGCCCGGTGGTGAACGTGAGCAGGTCGGCCACGCGTCCCTGGACGCGGAGGGCGGGCCGCGGGTCGCCGCACGGGCACGGGTCGGGCCGTCGCAGGACGCTGTCGCCGAGGTCGTAGCGCAGGATCGGCTGCACCCGGTTGGCCAGGTTGGTGATCAGGACCGTGTGCGACGGCTCGCCCGGCGGGGTGGGGGAGTGGTCGGCCTCCACCGGTTCGACCACGGCCCAGTCGCTGTTGACGTGGTACCAGCCGTGCGCGCAGCCCTCGGTCAGGAAGGGGCACTCGCTGGCGCCGTAGGTGTCGCGCACCTTGGCCCCGAACGCGCGGGCCATCCGCTCGTGGTCGCCGCCGGTCAGCGTCTCGCCGGCGGGCTCCACCAGCGCCGGAGCGATGCGCAGCCGCCCCGCCTCCTGCTCGGCGGCCAGCATGCCGAGGACGCTGCCGTAGCCGAGCAGGAGCGCGGGCCGGAACTCGTTGAGCGCCTCGACCAGCGCGTCGAGCGGGGCGTGCACCGGGAAGAGGCGGACGGTCCTGCGCCGCAGCCGGCTCGCGCGCATGCGGGCGGCGCCCGCCGAGACCAGGAAGTGCCCGTTGGCCGCGGCCACGATGGCCATCCGTCCGCCGCCGGCCACGATGCGCGGGACGTCGCCGGCGTCCAGCCAGGACACCATCATGCGCATGCCGAGGGCGTAGTTGACGGCGATGTCCCGGTCGTCCTTCACGAAGATCGCGGGGTTGCCGGTGGTGCCGGAGGTGGTGACCGCCAGATACCGGTCCAGGAAGCGACCGCCCACCAGCGCGGGGTCCGCGACGAACGCGCGGGCCCGCTCAAGCGTCACCTCCCGGTCGGTGGCCCACTGATCGTAGTGCGCCATCAGCGCCGCCTTGCCGGTGACGGGCAGCCGGGCGGGGTCGTCGAGGCCGGACGGCAGCCCCCGGTAGAGGTCGCGGTAGTAGGGGGAGTGGGTGCGGGCGTGCTCCACGAGGTCGGCGAGCCGCCGCCGCTGGACGGCCGCCCACGCGTGACGTCGTCTGGTACGGCGTGCGTCGCGCAGCACCAGGGGAATGCTCTCCTTCATGCGGAACATTCTGTCACAACAATGACAAATGTTAGCCGAATGTCAGAATTTCGCCAGGAGGGTGTGGCCCTCGGGAGACAGGCCGGACGGCAGGAGCCTATGTAGAGTTCGAGCTTTGCCGAAGATGACGATGACGTTCCAGCTGGTGCTCGGAACGTTCCTCGACGCTCCCGACCGGGAGTTCTACGGCCTGGAACTCATGAACGCCACCGGCCTGGCCAGCGGCACCGTCTATCCCATCCTCGGCCGGTTGGAAGGCCTGGGCTGGGTGGAGAGCCGGCACGAGGACCCCGGCGTCGGCATCCGCGAGAAGCGGCCGACCCGTCGCTACTACCGGCTCACCCCCGACGGCCTCGAGAGCGGCCGCGCCGCCATCGCACGGGCGCATCGCTCGCGCGGACAGCCCGCGCCCTGGTGGCTCGGCCGTACCGGCGAGGCGCTATGAGCATCCGGCCCATCCTCGACGCCCTCCCGAGGGCCTTACCTCCCGCGCAGCTCGACCTGGTCGAGCGGGCTCACGCGGTCGCCGCGTTCTGGCACCGCGGACAGCGCCGGCGCAGCGGCGAGCCGTACATCGGGCATCCGGTGGCGGTGGCCGCCATCCTCGCCGAACTCGACGCGGGATACGAGATGCTCTGCGCGGCGCTCCTCCACGACGTCCTCGAGGACTCCGCGTGCACCGAGGAGGCGTTGCTGCGCGACTTCGGCGAGGAGATCGTCACGCTGGTCAGCAGCATGGGCACCCTCCACGACCCGGCCGACCTGGAAAGGTGCGCCGACGACCGCCTCCTCATGCTCAAGCTGGCCGACCGGCTGCACAACCAGCGGACGATGGAGTTCCTGCCGAGGGACAAGCAGCGCCGCAAGTCCCGGGAAACGCTGGAGGCGTTCGCGCCGGCCGCCGCACGGCTCGGCCTGGACGGGATCAGGGTGGAGCTGGAAGAGCTGGCCGGCGCGGTGCTGTCGGCGCCCGCCGAGGTCCGCTTCTCCTTCCACGCGCTCGCGGTGGGCGCGCTCGTCCTTCCCGCCGAGGTCCGGGCGCGGTGGCTGGCCGAGTGGCTGGGCGAACTGCACGCGTTGCCCGGCAGGCGGGCACGGGCCCGCTTCGTGGCGCACCTGCTCTGGGGGCTGCCGCGGATGGCGGCGGCCGTACGCGGGCCGACGCTGACCGCCGGGAGCGTCCTGCGCCCGGCGACGCGCTGCCTGCGGTGGCTCCTCAGATCGGACGCCCGGGTGTGGGCGCTGCTCGGGCCGCCGCTCGCCTGGCTGGTGCTCGACACGGCGGCCGACCGGCTCGGCGATGCCGTGGTCATCCTCATCACCGTCCCGCCGGTGCTGGCCGGCGGCGTGCGTGCCGTACGGGAGCGGCTGAAGGACTCCGACCCTACGTCGTGATCGCCAGGGTCGCCGCGCTGACCGCCGCGCCCGTCACGGCGCCCGCCAGCACCTGGGCGGGCGTGTGGTGCGAGACCCGCACCCGCGCCCACCCGATCACGGCCACCACGACCGCACCCGCCAGCAGCACCGGCAGCGCCGGGAGCACCTGGGCCAGCACCACGGCGGTGCCCGCCGACACCCCCGCGTGGAACGAGATCTTCCACGCGAGCGTGATCAGGCCCATGACCACCACCCAGCCCAGCATCACCGCCGCCGTCGCCACCACCATGTCCGGGGCGTCGAGCAGCACCAGTACGGCGAGCCCGGCCACCACGGCGACGAACCCGGCCAGCATCGGCCCCTTGCGGCTCCTGCGCTCGACCACATGGATCGAGTCCAGGCGGCCCCGCCGTACCCCGAGCGCGATCACGGCCGTCGGCACGCCCGCGCACAGCGCCGCGGCCAGCAGCCCCCACGCCAGGCCGGCCCAGCCGTCGGCGAGCAGCCCCACCACGGGCGGCATGGCGATCGCCACGTACTGCGGCGCGAACACCTCGGTCACGGCGGCGGCCACGGTCCCGCCGGTCGCCTTCCGGCCTTCCGCGCGCTGATCGGTCACGTCTCCTCCTGAGGTACCGGTCGTCCGGTGGTCGGTCATGCGGTCAGGAAGCGCCTGACCGCCGCCAGCCAGTCCTCGGGCTGGTCGATGTGCGCCATGTGTCCGGCCTCCGCAAGGATGACCGCCTCGGCGCACGGGGTCGCGGCGACCAGCGAGGAGGGGAAGGTCATGTCCTGGCGCCCGTGCAGCAGGAACAGCGGGATCCCCGCCAACCTGTCGAGCGCGTCGGGATGCCGCGCCGAGGGGAACCGGCCGCTCCGGTAGCGCTCCAGGAAGGTGGCAGTGAACCGGACCCGTTCCAGCCTGCGGAGATAGCCGGGCAGCGACTCCTGCCTCCACACGTCGCGCGGCGCCGTGGCGAAGGCCTCGGCACGCACCAGAGCCGCTCCCTCCAGGGGCGAGCTTTCCCATACCGAGGGATGGGCGCGCTTTCTGCGCTCGTACTCCGCCCACCCCGCGAAGGCGTCCGGCGGCACCGGCAGGACGCTGCTCGACGCCACGATCAGCCGCCGCACCAGCCCGGGATGCCGGATGGCCAGGCGCTGGGCGAGCAGCCCGCCGTACGAGAAGCCGAGGACGTCCACCGGCGCCGACCCGACCAGCTCGGCGAGGTCGTCCACCATAGCGTCGGGGGTCAGCGGCTCGGCCACGGGGGAGCGCCCGCACCCTCGCAGGTCGGGAAAGAGCAGGCGGTGCTCGCCCACGAGCCGGTCCAGCGGCTCCACCAGGTAACTGTGGTCCCAGTCGGGCCCGCCGTGGACGACCAGCAGCGTGCGGTCGGAGGGCCCCTCGAACTTCCTGACGTGCAGGCGCATCTACCCGGCGGCCTCGACGAGCGCGCGGAAGAGCGAGCCGTCCTCGCCGGCCTCGGGATGCCACTGGACGCCCAGGGCGAAGCGGTGACCCTGCAACTCGACCGCCTCGATCGCGCCGTCGGCGGCGTGGGCGGTGGCGTTGAGTCCCGTGCCCAGGCGCCTGATCGACTGGTGGTGGTAGTGCGGGACCGTCACGGTCTCCTCGCCCAGGATCGCGGCCAGGTGGCTGCCCGGGGTGACGGAGACCGGCATGTGCCCGAACTCGCCCGGGGCCGGGGCGTGCCCCGAATGGCCGACGACGTCGGGAAGATGCTGGTGGAGGCTGCCGCCGAGGGTGATGTTCAGCACCTGGAGCCCTCGGCAGACGCCCAGGAAGGGCATGCCCGCCTTCAGCGCGGAGTCCGCTATCGCAAACTCCGCCGAGTCGCGAAATGTCCGGATAAATCCCGTGCGCTCGTGGGCCGTCTCCGCGTACCGCGACGGGTCGATGTCGCCCCCGCCCGCCAGGATCACCCCGTCCAGCCTGTCCACGATCGACGCCGGATCGCCGGCGGGCGGCACGATCACCGGCTGCCCGCCCGCCCGCACCACCTGCTCCACGTACATGTACGGCAGCAGCGCCGTCGTCATCTCCCACACCGTGAACCGCGCGGGCTCGACGTAACAGGTAATGCCGATCAAGGGTCTGGTCATAGCGGTGTAACGTACGCCCCCGAGATGCCGCCGTCGACCAGGAACTCCGAGCCGGTGATGAAGGACGCGTCGTCGGAGGCGAGGAAGGCGACCGCGGCGGCGATCTCGCTTGCCTCGGCGAAGCGGCCGACGGGAATGTGGACCAGGCGGCGCTGGGCGCGCTCGGGGTCCTTGGCGAACAGCTCCTGCAGCAGCGGCGTGTTCACCGGGCCGGGGCACAGGGCGTTGACCCTGATGCCCTCGCGGGCGAACTGCACGCCGAGCTCCCTCGACATCGCCAGCACGCCGCCCTTGGAGGCGGTGTAGGAGATCTGGGAGGTGGCCGAGCCCATCACCGCGACGAAGGAGGCGGTGTTGATGATCGAGCCCTTGCCCTGCCGCCGCATGTAGGGGATGGCGTGCTTGCAGCACAGGTAGACGCTCGTCAGGTTGACCTCCTGCACGCGGCGCCACGCCTCGATGCCGGTCTCCAGGATGGAGTCGTCGTCGGGCGGGGAGATGCCCGCGTTGTTGAAGGCGATGTCGACGCTGCCGTAGGTGTCGAAGGCGGTCTGGTACATCCTGACCACGTCGTCCTCGTCGGTGACGTCGGCCCGCACGAACAGGCCGCCCACCTCGTCGGCGGCTTTGGCGCCGGTCGGCTCGTCGAGGTCGACGCAGACGACCTTGGCGCCCTCGTCGGCGAACCGTCGTGCGGTGGCCAGGCCGATTCCGCTGCCGGCGCCGGTGATGACGGCGACGCGGTCCTGCAAGCGCTGCATATGTCCTTCTCTCGGTGGGTGCTCTGCTTCTCGCGCGGGCCCAGGAACCCGGGCGGGGGTCCCGGGGCCTCATGACGGGGCCGGAGGGCCGTGACCCCGGTCAGTCGGTGGCGATGAAGACGTTCTTGGTCTCGGTGAAGGCGGCCAGGGCGTCGGGCCCCAGCTCCCGTCCGAGCCCCGACTCCTTGAAGCCGCCGAACGGCGTCCAGTACCGCACGCTGGAGTGGGAGTTGACGCTCAGGTTCCCGGCCTCGACCGCCCTGGCCGTCCGCAGCGCCCTGCCGACGTCGCGGGTCCAGATCGAGCCGCTCAGGCCGTAGCGGGTGTCGTTGGCGATCCGCACCGCCTCGGCCTCGTCCGCGAACGGGACCACCGACACCACCGGCCCGAAGATCTCCTCGGTGAAGGCGCGGTCGGTCACGGCGGAGGTGAGGACGGTCGGCGGGAACCAGAAGCCGGGGCCGTCGGGGCAGGACGTCTGCAGGTAGGGGTTGTCGGGGACGAAGCCGCGCACCCGCTCCAGGTGCTCGGCGCTGATGAGCGGCCCCATCTCGGTGCTCTCGTCGAGCGGGTCGCCGACCTTGACGTTCGTGACGGCCTGCGAGAGCCGTACCAGGAAGTCGTCGTAGACGGAGGCCTCGACGAGGATCCTGGAGCGGGCGCAGCAGTCCTGCCCCGAGTTGTCGAAGACGGCGTAGGGGGCGGTGGCGGCGGCCCTGTCGAGGTCGGAGTCGGCGAAGACGATGTTGGCGGACTTGCCGCCGAGCTCCAGGGTGAGCCGCTTGACCTGCCCGGCGCACGTGGCGGCGATCTGCTTGCCGACCTCGGTGGAGCCGGTGAACACGATCTTGGCGACGTCCGGGTGCTCGACCAGGCGGGCGCCGGCGACCTCGCCCGCGCCGGGCACGACCTGGAGCACCCCCTCGGGGAGACCGGCCTCGAGGGCCAGCTCGGCCAGCCGGAGCGCGGTCAGGGGGGTCCACTCGGCGGGTTTGACGATCACCGTGTTGCCCGCGGCGAGCGCGGGGGCCACGCCCCACGTCATGATCACCATGGGGAAGTTCCATGGCACGATCACGCCCACCACGCCGAGCGGCTCGTGGAAGGTGACGTCGAGGCCGCCCGCCACGGGGATCTGCTTGCCGTGGTCGCGCTCGGGCGCGCCGGCGTAGAAGTGCAGCACGTCGCGGACGTTGCCCGCCTCCCAGCGGGCGTTGCCGATCGTGTGGCCGGCGTTGGCGATCTCCAGACGGGCCAGTTCCTCGGCGTGCGCGTCGACCTTCTCGGCGAAGCGCCGCAGCAGGCGGGCGCGGTCGCCGGGCGAGACCTGCCGCCAGGTCTGGAAGGCGGTCCTGGCACGCTCCACCGCTCTGTCTATCTCCGCCGCGTCGGCGAGCTCGACCTCGGCGACCACGGCCTCGGTCGCCGGATTGATGATCTTCACAGTCTCTCGAATCCCCTGAACAGTTCCCAGTCGGTCACCGCCGCGTCGAAGGCGGCCAGCTCGACGCGGGCGTTGTTGGCGTAGTGGGCCACCACGTCCTCGCCGAAGTTCTCGCGGGCCAGCTTCGACCCCTCCCACAACGTGAGCGCGTCGCGCAGGGTGTGGGGCACGGTGTCGGCGCCGCTGGTGTAGGCGTTGCCGGTGAACGGCTCCTCCAGCGGCAGCTCGTTGTCGATGCCGTGCAGTCCGGCGGCGATGAGCGCGGCCACCGCGAGGTAGGGGTTCACGTCGCCGCCCGGCACGCGGTTCTCGACGCGCAGGGAGGGCCCGTGGCCGACGAGGCGCAGCGCGCACGTACGGTTATCCACACCCCACTTGACGGCGGTCGGCGCGAAACTGCCCGGCACGTACCTCTTGTAGGAGTTGATGTTCGGGGCGTAGAGGAGGGTGAGTTCCCGCAGGCAGGCGAGCTGTCCGGCGATGAACCAGGCCCCCTGCTCCGACAGCCCGTACGGCCGGCTCCCTGCCATGACCGGCTCGTTGTCCACAGACCGCAGCGAGATGTGGATATGGCAGGAATTGCCCTCACGCTGGTTCGGCTTGGCCATGAAGGTGATCGACCTGCCCTCCTGGGCGGCGATCTCCTTGGCGCCGTTCTTGTAGATCGCGTGGTTGTCGCACGTGCGCAGGGCCTCGTCGTAGCGGAAGGCGATCTCGTGCTGGCCCAGGTTGCACTCGCCCTTGGCCGACTCGACGTACATGCCCGCGCCTTCCATCTCGCGCCTGATGCGGCGCAGGAGCGGCTCGATGCGGGCGGTACCGAGCAGCGAGTAGTCGACGTTGTAGAGGTTGGCCGGTGTCAGGTCGCGGTAGGCCCGCCGCCACGCCTCCTCGTAGCTGTCGTCGTAGACCACGAACTCCAGCTCGGTGCCCACGTAGGCGGCCAGCCCGCGCTCCTCGAGCCTGGCGAGTTGCCGGCGCAGGATCTGCCGGGGCGAGGCGACGACGTCCGTGCCGTCCTCCCAGGTCAGATCGGCCATCAGCAGGACGGTGCCCTCCTGCCAGGGGATGCGCCGCAGCGTCGACATATCGGGTTTCATCATGAAATCGCCGTAACCGCGGTCCCATGACGACATCTCGTAGCCGCTGACGGTGTTCATGTCGACATCGACGGCCAGGAGGTAGTTGCACCCCTCGGAGCCGTGGTGTAGCACCTCGTCAAGGAAGTATCGGGCGGACAGGCGCTTGCCCTGCATCCGGCCCTGCATGTCGACCAGGGCCAGCAGGACGGTGTCGATCCGCCCCTCGGCCACCTCGTCGCGCAACTCGTCTAGTGAAAGGAAGCCACCCGGCACAGTCACCCTCCCTGCTATTGGGCTAGTGTTAGACCATTGGTAAGCCGCAGTCAAGACCTCTGCCGAGGGGGGCCATGAACCCGTTGACGGTGTTGCGCCCGGTCCGGGCGGGCAACGCCTTCGAGGAGACCGTGGAGCGGCTGCTCCAGGCGATCAAGCTGGGCATGGTCGCCCAGGGGGAGAAGCTTCCCCCCGAGCGGGAGCTGGCCGTCCAGCTGGGAATCAGCAGGGTGACCCTGCGCGAGGCCATCCGCGCGCTGCAGGACGCGGGCTATCTCGACGTACGGCGCGGCAGGTACGGCGGCGCCTTCGTCATCTACGCCCCGCCCGCGCCCGGCAGCGGCGACCTGCGCCAGGCGGTGGCCGAGATGGGCTCCGACTCGATCGCCGACGCGCTCACCTTCCGGATGGCCGTCGAGTGCGGGGCCGCCCAGGTGCTGGCCGGCTCGTCGCTGTCGGAGGAGCAGCGCGAGGTGCTGCTCGGCCGCCTGGCCGACCTCAACGCCGCGGGCCCCGAGGAGTACCGCCGCCTCGACACGGCCTTCCACCTGTCGATCGCCGAGCTGACCGGCTCCCCGCTGCTGGCCGCGGCCTGCGCCGACGCGCGGCTGCGGGTGACCGACCTGCTCAACGCGATCCCCATGCTGCAGGTCAACATCGAGCACGCGGCGACGCAGCACGAGGCCATCGTCGCCGCCATCCTCGACGGCGACCCGGAGGCGGCCAGCCGGGCGGTCGCCGAACACCTGGAGGGCACCGCCGCCCTGCTGCGCGCCTTCCTCGGCTGAATGTCACGATCACGTCACCGAGCGTGCCTTCCGGTCGCGCCGGGTTCATCATGATCACATGCGTGGCACCCTCGTGGCGGTGTTATGGGCGGCCCTGGTCACCGCGGCGATCGTGGCCGGTGTCGGGGTGGTTTCGCGAGGTCCCGATCCCGCCACCACCACCTGTCCCGACGGCACGCGCGGCGACACCGTCCGCACGACGCGCCTCCAGGTGGACAACACCGACGTCGACGCGCCCACCCTCACCGCCGTCACCGTGGTCACCGTTCCGCGCGCGCATCCCGTCGTGGCCGACCTGCTGGCCGAGCCGAGGGAGGGCGGCTACCAGGCGGCCATGAACTGCCTGCTGAACGGCGGTGACCCGGAGGTGAGGTGGAGGGAGAAGCGGGAGAGCCTGCCCCGGATCGAGATCGGGCAGGAGAGCGTCACGGTCACCGACACGGTCAGGGTGGGCATCGAACTGGTCGCCGACGGCCAGGGGCTCGGCGATCAGGACCTGTGCAGCGTTCCCGACTACGGCTGGGTGCGGCACGTGGCCAGGGACGACGACGCGGAGTGGCGCTGCGTGCCCGACGCCGTCTTCGGGCCGTGGGAGTTCTACCAGGTCAACGATCGCCACTGGCACTTCGTGCTGCGGACCGAACCGGACCTGTGGCGGCTGCCCTGGCGGGAGATCGTGGTGGAACACCCCGACGGATGGCTGAGCTCGCCCAGCCCGCCGCCGGGCACGTGGGGCCAGAACACCGCCACCTGGCGGCAGCAGGCGGTCACCGCCAGGGTGTCGTTCACGCTGACCCCTGATCTGGACGGCTGGGGCGCCGCCGTGATGAGCGGCTATCCCGAGCGGATGGCCCGCGATCTCCTCAGCGAGTTCTGGACGTTCCTCACGCTTCTGGCGGGGCTGCTGATCCACCTGCGGTGGGGCCGGCGGGACCGGGCGCTCGTGGCGGTGCCGGTCGTCCTCAGCGGCTTGCACCTGGTGCGCCTGCTCACCTACGACCTGCTGGGCCCGCCGGTGGCGGACGGGGCGGCTCGGATGGTGTTCTGGAGCGTGTCGAGCGGCGTCCTGGTCATCGCCGCCTCCGCCGTCCTGTGGGCCGGTGGCCTGCCCGGGTGGCAGCTGGTCCTTGGCCTGTCCGCGGTGCTGGCGGGCGCCCTCGGGGCGGGCCTGGCGGGGTGGCTGACGGCCGGCTTCCCCGACGACGAGCCTGGCGGGCTGCCCTGGACCCTGGCGGGCATCGCCGCGGCCGATCTCCTGCTGGTGGCGCTGCTGTCGGCGGCGTGGATCAACGGGATGCGACGCGCCTTCCTGCGCGAGCACGGCGGTGCCGTCCCGCGCTGGGTGTGGGTGGTCAGCTGGGGTCTTGCCGCGCTCACCACGGCATACGCGTGCTTCGCCCTGGCCAGGGACCGCCTGCGGGTCATGTGGCTGGCCGAGGACCAGGAGGTCATGGGTTCGGTCACCTCCGACCTGCTCTGGATGCCCTTCAACCTGGTCACCTGGTTCGCCGGCTACGTGCTGTGGCTGTGGCCGGTGACGGTCCTGGTCGTGGCGCTGCGCTTCAGGACGTTCGCGCTGGCGCGGGAAGGCCCGGACGGCGGGGGCGCCCGTGCGCTCGTGGTGTGGGTCTTCGTCGCCAACGCCTTCGGCTACTCCCACTTCTACGGCGGCCTCTGGCTGCCGGTCGCCCTGGTGGCAGGAACGGTGACCCTCTGGGCGGTGCTCCAGGCGACACGCCCCTGGGTGCTGTCGGCCCGTCGGCTCGCCGACGGCCGGCCCCTCCACGCCGAACTGCGCGCCGGCACGATCGAGCAGGTGCGGAAGGCGGCCGGGCGGTACCTGTGGGCCCGGCGGTCGGGCAGGGAGTGGGACGCCAAGCCGCTCGACTCCGCCGAAGGGCTCGACGACTGGCACGAGGGAGCGGACGCGCTGCGCGCCGAGTTCCGGTCGCTGCGCAGGGGGCCGCGTTCGGGCAGGGAGGTGCTGCCCGCCGACGTGACCCCGCTCGACCTGGCCCTGCTGGCCGGCCCCGACAGGTCGCGGGGCGCCGGAGGCGTCACCTGGCGGGCGGGCCGTCAGGCCGACCTGGCCTGGCGGGCCGGGCTCTTCGCGCTCGCCCTCGGGTCGGTGCCGTCCGGGTACATCGTCTGGCACGACATCGTGCTGACGGGTGGACCGGGACGGCTGGACTGGTTCGCCGGGCTCGCCCAGCCGGTGTTCGCCTTCGGGGAGGCGGCCTTCTGGTTCGTGCCCGGCTACCTGCTCGGCCTGTTCTGGGACCAGCTACCGGGACGGCGCGGCCCCATCAAGGCCCTGCCGTTCATCGTGACGTACCTGGTCTACACCCTGGTCAGGCTGGGGCTGGACCAGCTCTTCGACATGGGCGACCTGAACGGCCTCGTGGTACGCGCGGTGGTCCTGGCGGCCGTGCTGACCGCGACGGGACTGTACGTGGACGCCCGCACGATGAGGAACGTCCTGCCGCCCTGGAGCAGGGTCGGCAGGTACGTGCTGGACATCTACCGGCTGGAGACCCTGCCGTCACAGGCCACCTTCCTGCTCGCGCAGATCGCCGCGATCCTGGCGATCATCCAGTTCGTCGGCGGGGGCGGAGGGGAACCGCCCGCGCCGGGAGTGGATCCGTTCCAGGTCCCCAGAACGCCCTAATGGACTAGACGAGGGTGAGGCCCTCCTCGGTGCCGAGCTCGTGAGTGGTGCCGTCCGGCCAGGTCAGGGTGATCCTGCCGCCGGCCAGCCGGAACGCCGGTGGCGCCGAGGTGACGGGGGCCGCCGAGAGGGTGACGACGCACGCGAAGACGGCTCCCGGCTCGGGGACGGTGCCGTCCAGGGCGGGGACGACCGCGTCGGGGCCGAAGACCGTGCCGCCGGGGGCCTTCAGCTCGGTGGCCGCCGTGAACCCGTGCAGGGGCAGGAGGGCACTGGTCAGCTCGCCCGCGCCGGTCGGCTCGTCCGCGCCGGTCACGGTCCGCGCGCCGGCGGCGGGCAGGGCCCAGCCCGTCTGGCGGACGAGGGTGCCGGCCGGGGCGGTCACGCGGTGGACGCGGACCTCGTGCGGGCCGTGGACCACGCTCACGGACTCGATCAGCGTCGAGGGTGTCGGGCGGCAGGAGGAGGCGGCCCATCCCGGTCCGGCGCCGCGCGGGGTGATCGGGCCGCGCGGGGTGACCTCCCCGTCGAACACCAGGCCGACGTGGTTGTCGGCGGGCGCGTCCTCGCAGGATGCGGGCGTGTCCTGGGAGGATGCGGCCGTGTCCTGGGGGGAGGCGGGCGCGTCCTGTGCGGCGGCGGGTACGGCGGGCGCGGGCGTGGTGGGGCCGGTGCGGGTCGAGTAGGCCATGCGCTGGTAGAGCGGGTCGTCGGGGGCGCCGCCGGGCGGCTGCTTGTCGCTGCCGTGGTTGACCAGCCTGACCAGCCCGTCGGCGGCCGTCGAGTGGATCAGCAGCCCCGGCCCCGGCAGGCCGATCGCCTGGTCGGCGCGTTCGACGGGTCCTGGCTCCTCCACCGCGGTCCAGACGGGGTGGTCGGGCGGCAGCAGGAGCCCGAGGAACCCCTTCGCCGCCCAGTACGGCGAGGCCGACCCCGAGTACGCCTGCAGGGACGGCTCGTGCGGGCCGTACCAGCCGAGCGTGAGGAGTCCTTCGCGCGACAGCGCCCGGCCGCCGGTGAGGAAGTGGGCGGCCGCGCCGCTGGCCAGGCGCCGGGCGGTGCCGGGGGAGTAGGGCGAGACGCCGAGCAGCTCGCCCGCCCACACCGGCGCCGCGGCGGCGAAGCGGTAGATGACGGATCGGCCGTGGTAGACGGGCGAGCCGTTGGTGTCGAAGGCGGCGCCGTAGTTGGTCAGGAAGGCGCGCAGCCGCGAGGCGTACGGCTCGGCGGGCCCGCCGAGGTAGGCGTGGATCACCGGGTACAGGTGCATCGCCCAGCCGTTGTAGTGGTCGAAGTTGCGCCCGTCGCCGTCGCGGTACCAGCCGTCGCCCTCGTACCAGGCCTCGATCCTGGCCAGCCCGCGCTCGGTGGCGCCGCGGTCGTCGAGGCCGAGGTCGCCGAAGAGTCCGGCGACGGCGACGGGGAACAGGTGCCAGTTGTTGTCGACGTGTTCGCGGATCAGCGCGTCGCCCAGCCAGTCGAGGGCGCGCTCCTGGACGGCGGCGGGCAGGCGGTCCCACAGGTGGGCGCGGGTCAGCCGCAGCCCGATGGCGATCGAGGCGGCCTCGACCATCGGCTGGCTGTGGTCGGCGATCGGCTGCCACGCGCCGCCGGGGCCCGCGGCCAGCCCTTCCGCGTACGGCTCCAGCACCGCCGGGTCGCCGCCGCCGGCGACGCGGAAGGCGGCCAGCAGGAACGTCCTGGCGTATCCCTCGAGCCCGTCGCACCGCGACCAGCTGGCCCGGCCCGGCAGGTCGACCAACGCGCGATCATGGGAGCGGTACGGTTCGACGGCCGCGAGCAGGCCGTCGGCCGCCGCCTCCCAGTGGGCGCGCGTCCATCCCGTGATGGGGCTGAGCGATCGGTCGGCATCAGGAAGGGTGAGCACGCGGCCTCCGGGAACTGATCGAACGAAACAATACGTTCACGAACGAAAGCTACCTCGCTAGGATCGGACCCGTCGAGTGTTAGGAGCCCCCCTTGTTCGTCGAGCAACGCCATGAGTTCATCCTTCGCGAGGTGCGCGAGCGCGGCTCGGTCCGGCTGGCCGACCTGGTCGAGCGGCTGCAGGTGTCCATGGTCACCCTGCGCAGGGACGTCGAGCACCTGGCGGGCCGGGGGCTGGTCACCAGGGTGCACGGCGGCATCACGCTGCCCCAGGAGCCGGCCAGGCCGGTCGCCGAGGGGACGCTCGCGGGAGCGCCGGCCTTCCGGCCGGTGAACGACCGGGCGCTCACGATCGGGATGCTGGTGCCGTCGGCCACGTACTACTACCCGAGCGTGATCAAGGCCGCCCGCGACCGGGCCCAGGACCTGGGCGCGCGGCTGGTGCTCGGCGTCTCCCGCTACGACGACGAGGAGGACCGCAAGCAGGTCGGCCAGCTGATCGGCGGCGGCGCGGAGGGCTTGCTGCTCACGCTGAGCAGGCAGCCTGACGCCTCGCACGTCGAGTGGCTCGCCGGGCTGGGCGTGCCCGCCGTCCTGGTGGAGAGGGTGGCGGAGCTGGGCGGCCCGGCCTCCTTCCTCGACGCGGCGGCCTCCCACCACGCCCACGGCGCCTTCGTGGGCGTTCGGCACCTGGCCGAGCTGGGACATCGCCGGGTGGCCATGGTCAGCCGCAGCAGTCCCACCGCGCCGAGGGTGCGCCAGGGGTTCCTGGCCGCGGTGCGCGACCTGGGCCTGGAGACGCCCGGCGAGTTCGGGATCGAGCAGGAGGGGCCGTCGGAGGAGCAGGTCGCCCAGGTGGTGGCGGCGGTCCGCGAGGCAGGGGTGACGGGGCTGCTCGTGCACAACGACGAGGACGCGCTGCTGCTGGTGCAGCACCTCAGGGTCGCGGGCGTGCGGATCCCGCACGACGTGTCGATCGTGGCCTACGACGACGAGGTGGCCGCGCTCAGCGACCCGCCGCTGACCGCCGTCGCCCCGCCCAAGTCCGCGGTCGGCCGTAATGCCGTCGACCTGCTGGTTCGTCGCATCGAGCACGGCGCGGACCTGCCGGGCCAGCACGTGGCGCTGCTGCCGGAACTCCGGGTGCGCGAATCGACCGCTCCGCGCGGTTGATGTTTCGCGTTCATTTCGTTACTGATCGATATCTAGACAAGTCTTCGTTTGTGAGCGAATGATGCTCTAGCGATCGGAAGCGATTAGGAGCAATCATGGAACGCAAGCGCGCCGCCGCCGGCATCGCCGGAATGCTGGCCGGTATGACCCTTCTCGCGGCCTGCGGTGGCGGCAGCGGCGGATCCGCGCCCGCGTCCGGCGAGGCGGGCAAGCCCACCCAGGTCACCTTCTGGGGCTGGGCCAAGGGCACGCAGCAGGTCGTCGACGCCTTCAACAAGTCGCACAAGGACATCCAGATCACGTTCGAGGAGATCCCCTCGGGCAACGCGGGCGGCTACGCCAAGTTCTCCAACGCGGTGAAGGCGGGCAACGCCCCCGACGTGATGTCCGTCGAGTACCCGCAGCTTCCCGACTTCGTCAACCAGGGCGCGCTCCAGGACATCACCGCCGACGTCGCCGACCTCAAGGGCAAGTACCCGCCCAGCGTCTTCAGCCTCGTCGAGCTCGGCGGCAAGACCTGGTCGGTGCCCATGGACGCGGCCCCGCAGGTGTTCTTCTACCGCAAGGACCTGTTCGAGAAGAACAAGATCGAGGTCCCGAAGACCTGGGACGACTTCAGGGCCGCCGCCGAGAAGGTCAAGAAGGCCGACGGCAAGGCACGCATCGCCACCTTCTTCCCCGACGACCCGAGCGTCCTGGCCGCCCTGTCGTGGCAGGCGGGCGCCAAGTGGTTCGGCACCGAGGGCGACGCGTGGAAGGTCTCCATCAACGACGAGGCCAGCAAGAAGGTCGCCGGCTACTGGCAGGGCCTGGTCAAGGACGAGCTCGTCAAGGTGCAGCCGTCCTTCAGCCAGGAGTGGAACGCCGCCTTCGAGGACGACAGCCTGTGGGGCTACGTCGGCGCCAACTGGGGCGCCGGCGTCATGAAGGGCAACCACGCCGGGCAGTCCGGCAAGTGGGCCATCGCGCCCGTCCCGCACTGGGGCACGCCCGCCAGCGGCATGCTCGGCGGCACCACCTTCGCCGTCGCCAAGAACAGCGCGAACACCAAGGCCGCCGTCGAGGTCATCAAGTGGCTGACCGGCTCCCCCGAGGCGTGGACGGCCCGCCTGTCCTCCGGCACCTCCAGCGGCTTCCCCGCGATCGCCGACCTGGTGCCGGTGGCGGCCAAGAGCTTCGACGCCTCCTTCTACGGCGGGCAGGACATCTACGCGCTGTTCACCGAGGCCTACGGCACCATCCAGCCCGGCTGGGCGTGGGGGCCGAGCATGGTGCAGACGCTGACCTCCTTCAAGGACGCGCTCGGCAAGGTGAGCACCGGCGAGACGACGATCCCCGACGTGCTGGAGAGCGTCCAGACCGCGACCGTCACGGAGATCAAGGGCCGCGGCCTCAACGTCGCCGCCCAGCAGTAACCCGTACGGCACGCCTGCCTGGCTCCGGTCCGCCGGGTGGCCGCCCCCCGGCACCCACCCGGCGGAACCCGCCCCCCTTCAAGGAACCCTCGCGCGCGGGCGGCGAGGGGCCATGAGACGGCGGTCGGTCCAGGCGGTGTGGGAGCGGCGGACGGCCGTGCCGTACCAGACAGCGAAGAAGAGGTGGAGATGACGACCGGCACACCAGAGACACCGGCGCGCGGCCCGGGTGAGGCGTGGCGCAGGCGGGGGGCGATCCTGCTCTTCGTCGGCCCGTTCTTCGCGCTGTTCGCCGCGGTCATCATGGCTCCGCTGGCGTACGCGGTCTACCTGAGCCTGTTCAGCGAGAAGTCGTCCGGCCTCGGCTTCGGCGGCGCCGAGACGGTCTTCGTCGGGCTCGGCAACTACCTCGACACGCTCAGGGACCAGGCCTTCACCGACGGCTTCCTGGTGATCCTCGGCTACTGCGTCCTGTACATCCCGCTGATGATCGGCGGCGCGCTCGCTCTCGCGCTGCTGCTGGACTCCGGCCTGGCCAGGGCGAAGAAGTTCTTCCAGCTCGCCCTGTTCATGCCGCACATCGTGCCGGGAGTGATCGCGGGCCTCATCTGGCTCTACCTCTACCTGCCCGGCATCAGCCCCATCGTGGACCTGCTCGGCGGGGTCAACTTCCTCGGCGGCGACCAGGTGCTCGGCTCGGTGGTCAACATCGCGCTGTGGGAGTGGATCGGCTACAACATGATCATCTATTTCGCCGCGCTCCAGGCCATCCCCGCCGAGGTGCTCGAGGCGGCCAGGATGGACGGCGCGGGCGCGGTCAGGACCGCCCTGTCGGTGAAGGTGCCGCTGATCCGCGGCGCCGTCATCACCACGGTCCTGTTCACGATCATCGGCTCGCTGCAGCTGTTCACCGAGCCCATGGTGCTCGACAACGTCAGCGACGGCATCGTCAGCACCTGGACCCCGAACATGTACGCCTACAACGAGGCCTTCGGCAACAACGACTACGGCCAGGCGGGCGCCGCCTCGATCATCCTCGCGCTGCTGGCCGCCGTGCTCTCCTACGTCGTCACCAGGTGGGGTAACCGTCGATGAAGTGGATGTCCCGCGCGACGGTCAACGTCCTGCTGATCGTCGCCACGCTCTACACGCTGCTGCCGCTGACCTGGCTGCTGTTCGCCTCGACCAAGTCGCTGTCGGACCTGTACTCGACGCCGGGCTTCGCCTTCG
Source organism: Nonomuraea sp. NPDC003754 (assembly GCF_053605785.1). Taxonomy (NCBI): domain Bacteria; kingdom Bacillati; phylum Actinomycetota; class Actinomycetes; order Streptosporangiales; family Streptosporangiaceae; genus Nonomuraea; species Nonomuraea sp. NPDC003754. The sequence goes on along the minus strand of NZ_JBSGJX010000068.1, from coordinate 4,973 downwards.
GCGACTTCAACCTGATCGCCAACATCCGGGCGGTCAGCGAGGAGAACGGCGGCATCTTCTTCCGCTGGTACCTCAACAGCGTCCTGTACGCGGGCGTCGGCGCGGCGGTGAGCTCCTTCATCACCGTCATGTGCGGCTACGCCTTCGACAAGTACTCGTGGTTCGGCAAGGAGAAGCTGTTCGGCCTGGTGCTGCTCGGCGTGCTGGTGCCCACCACGGCGACGGCGCTGCCGCTGTACCTGCTGGCCTCCAAGGTGGGCCTGGTCAACACCTTCTGGGCGGTGTTCATCCCGGTGCTGGTGCACCCGTTCGGCGTCTACCTGGCGCGCGTGCTGTCGTCGGGCTACGTGCCGGGCGAGGTGCTCGAGGCGGCCAGGTCGGACGGCGCCGGTGAGATCAGGACCTTCACCAGGGTGGCGCTGCCGATGCTGATGCCGGCCTACGTGACGATCTTCCTGTTCCAGTTCACCGCCATCTGGAACAACTTCTTCCTGCCGCTGGTGATGCTCAACGACCAGAACCTCTACCCGCTCAGCCTGGGCCTGTTCAGCTGGGAGAAGCAGGGCAACGCCTTCCCCGAGTTCCACAGCCTGGTGATCACCGGATCGCTGCTGTCGGTGGTCCCGCTGCTGCTGGTGTTCATGTCGCTGCAGCGCTTCTGGAAGGCCGGGATGACGGCGGGCAGCGTCAAGTGAACGACTTCTCGGGGGAGAACGTGAAAAGGCCGAAGACTCTCGTCGCCATGAGCGCCCACGTCGCCGAACGGCTCGTCAGTGGCCCGGTCAGGAGCCGCCTGGCGATGCTCGCCGACGTCGACGTGGACCTGGTCGTCCAGGACTTCGCGCGGGCCGACCTGTCGCAGGTGGAGGTCCTGTACACCTCCTGGGGCTGCCCGCCGGTCACCGCCGAGGTGCTGGCGCGAGCCCCCAGGCTGGGCGCGGTCGTGCACGCCGCCGGATCGGTCAAGCACCACGTCACCGACGCGGTCTGGCAGCGCGGCATCGCCGTCTCCTCGGCCGCGGCGGCCAACGCCGAGCCCGTCGCGGAGTTCACGCTCGCCGCGATCCTGTTCGCCAACAAGCGGGTCATCGACATCGCCCGCCGTTACCGCAAGGACCGGAGCCACGACGACTGGGACACCCGCTACCCCGGCTTCGGCAACTACCGCAGGACCGTCGGCGTCATCGGCGCCTCCAGGATCGGCCGCAGGGTGATCGAGCTGCTGCGTCCCTTCGACCTGGAGGTGCTGGTCAGCGACCCCTACCTGACCGAGGACCTGGGCGTCGCGCACGTCGGCCTGGACGATCTGGTCAGCCGCAGCGACGTGGTCAGCGTGCACGCGCCCGACCTGCCGGAGACCCGCCACATGATCGACAAGGCCCGGCTGGCGCGGATGCGCGACGGTGCGACCCTGATCAACACCGCCAGGGCGGCGCTCGTCGACCAGGACGCGCTGACCGCCGAGCTGCTGTCCGGGCGGCTCCACGCCGTCCTCGACCACACCGAACCGGAGTTCCTGCCCGAGTCCTCGCCCCTCTACGACCTGGACAACGTTCTCGTCACCCCGCACATCGCCGGTTCGCTCGGCGGGGAGCTGGCCCGCATGGCCGACCTCGCGCTCGACGAGCTGGCCCGATACGCCCGCGGCCTGCCCTTCGAGTACGCGGTGGAGCCCGCGAGTCTGTCCCGCTCCGCCTGAACCCCTTCCCGGGAGGCACCCCCCATGCTCCGACGTGCCCTGCCGGCGACCCTGCTGGTCGTCACCGTCACCTCCTCCCTCACGCTGTCCGCCGCCCCCTCCCTCGCCGACCCGTTACCCGCCCCGGCCCCCACCGGAAGCGCCGCCCCCCTGCCCGCGCCAGCGGACACCGGGAGCGACGACCCCCTGCCCGCACCCACCGACACCGGGACCCCCGCCCCACTGCCCGCGCCAGCGGACACCAGCAGCCCCGACCCGTCACCGGCGCCCGCGGGCACCGGGAGCGCCGACCTCGCGGCGGCGCCCGCCGCGGACGACTTCGGGGCGCCCGTCCAGCGCTGGCGCGACCTGGTCACCGGCGGGGCGGCCGTCACCCCAGCCGACCCCGTCTACGCCAAACCGCTGGCCGCCCTGGACGACAAGGCCGCGGCCAACCTGGCCACCCTCGCCGACGGCCGCTGGCCCGACGCCACCAGCACCGACGGCGCCACCGTCGGCACGGCCGCCGCCAGGATCAAGGACATCGCGCTCGCCTACGCCACCGCGGGATCGCGGTACCACGGCGACCGGGCCGCCGCGGACGCGGCCGTCGCGGCCCTGCGCTGGCTGCACGACAACCGCTACCGGCCCGGCGCGCAGGAGCTGGGCAACTGGTGGTTCTGGGAGATCGGCGGCCCCAACCACCTGCTCGACTCGCTCCTGCTGCTCGGCGACGCCGTACCGGAGGACCTGCGGGTGGGGGTGCTGGCGACGGTCGCGCACTTCGTGCCCGACCCGGCCAGGCGCAAGATCTCGGGCGTGCCCGAGGTCGGCGCCAACCTGGTGGACAAGGTCTCGATCACGGTACGGCGCGGCCTGCTGGCCCGCGACCCGGCCGTCCTGTCGATGGCCCGCGACAAGCTCAGCCCGGTCTTCGACCTGACGGCGAGCGGCGACGGCTGGTACCCCGACGGCTCGCTCATCCAGCACTTCTACTTCGCCTACACCGGCGGCTACGGCACCGTCCTGCTCGACGGCGTCGCCAGGGTCCTCACCCTGCTGGCCGGCACGCCGTGGCAGATCACCGACCCCGACAGCGGCAACGTCACCACCTGGGTGTTCGACGGCTTCGAGCCGGTGCTGTTCCGCGGCCAGATGTTCGCCAACGTGCGAGGGCGCGGCATCTCCCGCCCGGCGAGCGACGACTTCGCCGAGGGCCGGGCGGTCGTGGCCGCGATGGCGATGCTCGCCCACGGCGCCCCGGCGGAGGTGCGGCAGCGCATCGCCGGCGTCGTCGCCGAGCACGTGAGCGCCGCCCCCTTCTACGACCACGCGACCGTCGCGCAGGTCTCCCTCGTCCGCGGCCTGGTCGAGGGCGTCGCCCCGCGGGGCGACCTGACGCTCACCAAGGTGTTCGCCGGCATGGACCGCCTCGTCCACCACCGGCCGGGTCACGCCTTCTCCGTCTCCGCGCGCGGCAGCAGGGTCGGCGCCTACGAGGCGGGCAACGGGGAGAACCTCAAGGGCTGGTACACCGGCGACGGCATGACGTCGATCTACAACGACCGCCCGCAGTACAGCGACGGCTTCTGGCCGACCGTCGACCCCTACCGCCTGCCGGGCGTCACCAACGCCACCGCCGAGACCTACCCGCGCACCGCCAGGGACACCAACTGGTACGGCTTCCGCCAGAGCGACCCGCACACCGGCGGCGTGGCCATGGGCGACCTGTCGGCCTTCGGGATGCGCCTCATCGCCGAGCGCGACTACCACAGCAAGCAGCCCATCGACCTGAAGGCCCGCAAGTCGTGGTTCACCGTCGGCGACACCATCGTGGCGCTCGGCTCCGACATCACCGCGGCGGGCGTCGCCGCGCAGACGACGGTCGAGAACCGGATGGGCGCGGGGCGGCTCACCCAGGGCGAGCACTGGATGCACCTGGAGGGCGTCGGCGGCTACCTGTTCCCGCACGGCCTGCCGAAGACGCTGCGCGAGAGCAGGACGGGCGCGTGGTCCGACATCGGCACCGGCGGGCGCGAACCGCTCACCCGCGACTACACCACCCTCTGGTTCGACCACGGGAACGACCCGCGCGCGGCCTCCTACGCCTACTACCTGCTGCCGGGCAGGAGCGCGGCCGAGACCGCCGAGGCGGCCAGGCGGACGAACGTCCGCATCGGCGACAACACCGCCGCGGTGCAGTCGGTGGTCACGGCCGACGGCGTCAACACGCGGCTGGCGGCCACCTTCTGGAGCTGCGCCACCACCCAGGACACCGTCCGCGCGTACGGCCCGGCCGCCGTCACCCTGCACCAGGAGGGCGCCACGCTCGACCTGGCGGTCGCCGATCCGACGTGGAAGCAGGGCCGGATGCTGTTCGAGGTGGCCCGCGAAGGCCGCGAGGTGCTCGCCGCCGACCCGCGCGTCACCGTGCTGACCACTTCGCCGACGATCAGGTTCACCGTCGATGCGGCCGATGCGCTCGGCGCCGGCGTCAAGCTTAAGGTCAAGGTCAGGCCGACCGCCAGACCGGCGCTGACCGGGCCCTCCTGCGAGCAGGCCAGGCAGGTCGCCGCCGCCGACACCTACGTGCGCGGCGGCGTCCACGCGGGCACTTCCTTCAACGGCAAGGGCCTCGTGGTCAAGACCGTGTCGGCGGACCCGGGCTACACCAGGATCAGCTACCTGCGCTTCGACCCGCCGCCCGCCACGACGGGGCCGGCCACCCTCTGGATCCGCGCCGCCGTCCAGGACGCCGACGGCGACTCCACCACGCTCACCCTCTATGAGGCTCCCGCTTCGGGCTGGGACGAGGCGACGCTGACCTGGAACGACAGGCCCGCCCTCGGCCGGCCGATCGGCACCGTGACCGTCACGGGCAAGACCCCCGCCTGGTACTCCGTCGACGTCACGGGCCACCTCGGCGGCGGCTACGCGCTGTCCGCCCCGGACAGGACCCTCGCGGTCGGGATCGGCGACAGGGAGACCCCCGGTGCCGCCCCCTTCCTCCAGCTGTACTGACCCCGCGAGAACCCCTCCAAGACCGACCCTTCGAGACCCCCCGAGAACCCGCCCGAGGCCCCCGAGACCCCCCGAGACCCCCCCGAGAACCCCCCGAGAACCCCTCGAGACCCCCGAGAGCCCCTCGAGACCCCCCGAGAAAGGACCCGCATGCGCCTGTCCCTCAGATGGGCCGCGGGGGGGGGGGGGGCCGGCGCCGCGCCCCGGCCGGGCCCCCCCCCCCCATGAACTTCACGCAAGCGAAATCTACTGACCACACCCCAAAGATGTTTTT
>NZ_JBSGJX010000067.1:0-27008 GCF_053605785.1 Nonomuraea sp. NPDC003754 | reverse complement strand
ACCGGCGGCAACCCCGCCAGATAGGCCAACCACAAGAACTGGTCGGACACGTGCTGCGGGTGCAGCCGATCCCCATCCGGTTGGGTGAACACAAAGCCGGTCTCCTTCCACGCCTCCCCCGCCGCGAGCCGTTCCTCCTGCTGGTGCCGCCTGTGCGCCCGCAAGATCCCGACCGTCTCGGCATCCAGCGCGATGGTACGCATCGAGGCATCGGTCTTGGGCCTGCCCTCGTGGATCTGCCCCGCAAGCTGCACCAGTTGCCAGGCGATACGCGCGGATCCCACGTCGAGATCGACATCCTTCCAGCGCAACCCGCACGCCTCCCCGCGTCGTAGCCCCCGAAGCGTGATCAGCCGATACAAGGCGAACAGCCGATGTCTCCTGGCCTCCTCCAGAAACAGCCGAGTCTGCTCCGGCGTCCACACCATCACCGACGACGGACGCGACACCCGGACATAGGCATCGATCGGATCGACCCTCCGGCCACCGCGCCGCGCCCTCTCCGCCGTGCGATAGTCACGCAACTCACGATGCCATTCCTCGACCCGGTCCCCCGTCCATACCAGCGCCTTGGGCCGGGCAATGGCCGGCATCTCCAGCACCGCAGCCGGGTTGAAGTCGATCAGCCGGTCCTGGCGGATAGCCGCGTTCAGCGCGTGCCGAAGCGTCGCCCGGATGCGGTGCATGGTGGCCGTGCTGACCGCACGCCGATACTTGACGCTGGCCCGCACCTCACGGTCCGCGCTGGCCCGCCGCTCGGCGATGACGTCGTTGAACTCCTCGATCTGCTCGAACATCCCGGCCACATCACCGACCCTGAGCTGATCCAGCCGGATATGCCCCAGATACGGCGTCAGATACAGCCGGATGTGGCCCTCATAGGAGCGCCGGGTCGTTTCCTCGATCTTCCGCTTGCGCTTGAGGAACTCCTCCAGCCACTGCGCCACCGTCACGTCCTGGGTCAGGTCCTGCCGGGTCCGCACCCTGCGCCGCACCACCTCGACGCTGGGCAGCACGCCGGTCTCGGCCAGCGTCCGCTTGACCAGATCCGCGACCTGATTGCGGACCAGCACCTCGCTGGGCTCGGCAAACGCCAGCAGCTCACGCACCTGCATCAGTTGGGCGTTCGCGGCGTCCTGGGAGGCGAAGCCACTACGGCGCAGCGGGCCCCGGCGCCTTCCCTCCACGGTGGCGGGCAACTCGATTTGGTAGCACCAGATGCCGTGCCGGTTACTCCAGCCCCCGCCAGGGCGCCGTAGCTTGGGACACTTCTGCCCCAACTCCTTACCGTCCACTCCTGTGCAGGAGCACCGCTTATACGTGGTGCCGTCAGCCATCACCTGTCTCCCTTCACTCCGTGACGTCTTCTCCCGCGCAGACACGAACAGCGCACGGGCACAACCCGAGGCGTTGGTCAGGCGAGCACGCCCTCACCAACACCCGGGGCCGGTGCGCGGCCGCGTCGGGCGGGGATGTATCGACGCCCACCTCCACGGCACCCGTCAAGCCCAATCCGATCGTCGTTCCGGATTTCCACGACCACCACCGCCCCCATCCGGATGGGCACACCGATGTCGACCGCAGACGGTCAACGACGGATCTCCTGTCACCAGTCCAAATACCTACCGCCAGACCCGAAATCGGACAGCCGCGCAGGGCAAGATTTGGTCATTTCCGCTGACGCCACAGAAAGCGGGAACAGGCACGAGGACATACCGACATGAGCGAGCAGCCGACGGCACGACCCGACACAGCCGACCGTGGCGCAATCATCAAAATGAAGAAAGAAAAGCTGCACACGCTGGGCTAATAAAGCTGTGGACTTTTAATCCGCAGGTTCCAGGTTCCACTGCAAGGCCGTACCGCCGTCCATGCGTGGTGCGTCCCCAACCCCGCCCGCTCAGCCTCGCGCTTCACCTCACCCATCGCAACCGAACAGGGCCTATGGTGCGAGCAGCAGCCAGTCGATCGCCTGGTGCAGGCTTAGGTCGCTTTGGGTTACACCTTTTTCGGCACCCGAAAGATCCGAGCCAGACACTCGATGTCCAATCGCACGTGCCCGTCGGGCAGATCATTCTCCGCCACGACCCGCGCCATGTTGATCACCCCGCATCATGCCTGCGACGACGAGTCGTCGGCGCATGGATCGCAGGTCGTTGAGTTCGGTCACATCTCGGGCGGGCTGTGTTGCGATGTCCCGGGCCGTTGCGGCCAGCCTGGTCATGGCCCACTTGGCAGGAAAGCCTGGCTTGGAGAACGCTTGAGTGATCGCATGGGTGCCGCTGACGTCACGACCTTGAGCGGCGTTCTGGCTTGGCCTTCTGATGATCGTCGCGGGGGTCTGAGTTGACGATGCCGCTTAAACGATCTACCGATGTACACGATCCGTACACGCGAGCAACCAGCGAGCAACCAAACATGATCAACAACTCGCGCGGAGAGCCTAGGGAATCGTGAAACCCCAGGTCAGACACGGTATGGAAGAGTAGGGCGGGTGGGACTTGAACCCACGACCCACGGATTATGAGTTGGCTTGATCAATGACGTCTGATGCCGCGCCGTACCGCATTCTGTCACTCTGACCGTGATTGCCCCCCTGCCGACGTGCCGGACCATGACGACGCCTGGCGCGTCGTACCGCATGCACACGAGCAACCAGCGAGCAATCACACGTCCTTGACCAATGGCAACCGCCGACCTGCGATCCGTCCGCCGAAGACCCGTCGTCGCAGGCATGATCAACGAATACCACCACGCCGCCTAACCACAGCTCAGCCCACGAAACTCAATATTCGAGCGGCACAGGGCAGACCCACATCCACGATCAGCCGCGAAGTGGCACGCAACAGCGCTCCCGGCGGCTACCTGGCCGGCCGCGCCCAGCAGGCCACCGGGCAGCGCGCCCGCCGCAGCAGACCGGTTCGGGCCACGGAGTCACCGGCCGACGGACGGCCGCCCGCCATCGTGCGTGGTTTCGTGGAGCAGTTCGCGACGCTGCTGGTCGGGACCGGCCTTCCCCGGATGCCCGCTCGCCTGTTCGTCTGCCTGCTCACCTCCGACTCCGGGAGCCCGACGTCCGCCGAGCTCGTACGCCGGCTACAGGTCAGCCCGGCGTCGGTGTCCAAGGCCATCGGCTACCTCGAGGAGATCGAGCTGGTCAGGCGCACACAGGATTCCGGCCGCCGCGAGCGGTACGTCATCGACGACGACGTCTGGCTCCGGGCGTTCAATGCCGACACCGGGGCACAGGCCGAGCCGATAGCCGTAGGGGTGGTTTCCGCCCTCTCAGCGGACGGGCTGCAGAGTGACGGGGAGCGGCCCAAGCTGAGGTCTCTTCCCGGCACGTGGATATGGGTCTGCGGGGTTGTGGAGACGCTTGCCGGCGGCGTCGCCTGAGCAACTTCCTGAGTTTCCCACGGCCGGCGTGGCCAAATCCCCATCACGCAATACTTGCAATGGACCCAACAGGCTTACCCGCAATGCAACCAGCCCTCGCCACCGCTCTACTGCGATGTCGCCTGATGCCGACTTTGACATTCAATGTTGAAGAGGCGCATGTGAGGGCTCGCATCTGGGACCACGTCCCAGATGCGGTTGCGGTTGATCGAAAGTCGATCTGGTTACGATCGCTGTTCGACCTATCCAAATTGTGGCAATCCGGTACCGTGTTAGCAAGGCATAGAGGAGTCCATATGGCAAATCGCAGACTTCCACCCGCCATCCCCGCGCCCCCGTGGCGGACCGTCGCCAGGCCGGAGCCCGACAAGGAGCCGTTGACGCGGAATCTCATCCTGAAAACGGCCCTGCGAATTATCGATAGAGAAGGCTTGGACGCCTTGAGCATGCGCCGGGTCGCCCACGACCTGCAGACGGGGCCGGCCTCCCTCTACGCGCACGTGGCCAACAAGAACGAACTTCTGGAATTGCTCATCGATATGGTGTTCGGGGAGGTCTCGGTCCCACAGACTGACGCCGAGCACTGGCAGGAGAAGCTGAGGGAACTCGCCTTCGAGCTCAGGCGGGCGCTGACCAGGCACGGGGATATCGCGCGGCTGGTCAGCGCCTTCGCGCCCTGCGGTCCGAACGGGGTATGGGTGGCCGAAGCATTCCTGTCCATACTGCGCGCCGCCGGGCTGTCGGACCAGGAGTGCGGCTGGGCGGTGGGCCGTCTGACCTTGTACATCACCGCGGACGCGCTCGAGGTGAGCCAGCACTTCAGCAGGGGGCGTGCGACCGAGCCCAACGTCGAGGCCCACTGGCGGCGGCTGGGCGACTACTACTCCAGCCTTCCACCGCAGCACTTTCCGCACACCACGGCGATGGCGGAGACCCTGCTCTCCGGTAGCGGCGACGCGCGCTTCGAATTCGGCCTCGACCTTCTCATGCATGGCCTGAAAATTGTTTGCGAAAATCAGCAGAAGACGTCCGACGAAACTCCAGAACCTGCCGCATTCGTAGATCTTTAGATTAGGGTTCGCCACGTCGGCGATAGTGGCTGATCCGTACCGGGGATTGATGGACAAAGCCGGAAGTACGGCCGGCCCGGCACGGAATCGACGACGTTCGCGGTCGGAACGAACAGGCGTACCAGAACGTGGCGGACCTCGGTGAGCAAGGGCTTAAAGCAGCCAGAGCGTCAGCCGCGGCTGTTTCAAATCATGATGTCGGCGGCTGAACCTGCAGATCGATAGATGCGGTAGTACTGAACCGGTGTACCCGCGGCCAGCTCTTCGGCCAGTATTTCGATCACTTGGTGCACCCGCCAGAGTGCTCCCGCCCGCGCGCCAGGAACGGCCTCAGCGTTTCAGCGAGCTCACCAACACGTTCGAAGATCGAGAAGTGATTGCCGTCGTGGCGCACGACCGTGCACTCCCGCTGCGTGCAGTGCGCCCAGCCCGCGCCCGCGTCCGGCCCTACGAGCGGGTCCTCCCGTCCCTGGATCACCAGCAACGGAGCGGAGATCCGGCGCGGTGGTGAGCCGGAGTCGTAGGAGACGGTGTTGCGCACGTCGGCACGGATCAGCGGCACGAAGAGCGTGGCGGCGATCGACGGGCTGAGCCCGGCCGGCACGCCACCCACGGTCTGGAGCGCCTCGAACAGCTCCAGGTCGGTCAGCTCCAGAGCGTCATCCCCCCAGTTCGCCCTCGTCTGCGGCGGGTTGCGCCCGGAGACGACCACCAGGCACGGCCCGTCGCTCGCCGAATCCTCAATGATCGCAGCCATCTCGTAGGCGATGAGGCCGCCCATGCTGTGCCCGAACAGGATGTACGGCCCGCCCCCCGCTCTCTCCCGCACACGGCGAGCGAGATCCATGGCGGCCGCGCGCACGGAAGGCGCGACCGGCTCAGCGGAGCGGGTGCCGCGGCCTGCGAGCTCCAGCGGGACGACCTCGGCATCGTCGGCGAACCACTCCTGCCAGCCGCGGTAGACCCGGGCTGATCCGCCGGCGTAGGGCACGCAGAAGAGCAGCGTCATTTGTGGAAGTCCTCAGGGTCGGCGGTGGCGATCTGGATGGCTCGAGGGCGTTCGGCGGGCAGGAGCAGGGAGTCGAGTTCCGACCGGAGCCTCGCTTCCGTGTCCGGTCGTGTGTCGGTGACCGTGATCTCCAGGTCGAGGGCACTCTCGCCGCCCGCGCCCTCGGTCAACCGCGGTACGCAGCGCACGACTCCGGCGATGGCGTTGACGGTCTGCCGCAGGCCGCTGAGCGAGACCTTCTCGCCGCGGATGATCGCGAAGTCCGACAGCCGGCCGCAGAAGTAGTGGTAGCCGTCATCGTCGACGGTGAAGACGTCGCCGGTGGCGATCCGGCCGGGGGCGATCAGGGTGCGCGCGGCCGCCGATCCACCGATCTTCCTCTCCAGCACGGTGTCGGACTCCACCAGGAGTTCGCCGGTCTCCGGGCGTAGGGACGTCCGTACCCCCGGCAGGGGCAGGCCGACGGAGGCGTGCCGGTGGGCCGGTTCGGCGTGGGCGGCGAGGGTCAGGACGCGCGGGCCCGCCTCGGTGAGGCCGTAGGTGAGGTACAGCTCGCCGTCTGGCCTGGCCGCCAGCAGCCGGGCTACCTGGGCCGGGTGGATCTGGTCCCCGCCGATGGTCATGACCCGGGGACCCGGTGACGGCAGGGCACCGTGGGCCAGGAGTCTGCGGGCGAGTTCCGGGGTGATGGAGGAGTGGGTCACGCCGTGGGCCGCGATGGCCGATTCGTAGCCGGCCGGGGTGAAGGGCGGCCCGGTGACGACGATCCGAGCGCCCGTGACATAGGCGGCCAGCACCTGGGCGACCATCGCGTACGAGTAGTACAGCGGCAGGTTGACCAGCACGGTGTCGTCAGCTGTCATGCCGACCGCCGCGGCGTGGCGGCGGGCGTTGCGCAACAGGGCGTCGACGCGGTGCAGGCAGGCGCTGAAGGCTCCGGAGGTGCCGGAGGTGGACATGAGCACCTGTCCGGCCCGGTACGGCGGCGCCGCGTCGGCGTCGGGTTGCGCATGCCCGGCCCGGTACGGCGAGGCGGTGCCGGCTTCGGGTCGCGCTCGCCCGCCCCGGCCGACCGGCGTGTCGCCGTCGAGCAGCACCGCCTCAACTTCGCCGACGGCATGGCTGGCGGCTGCGCCGTACCTCTCCGGATCCGGTCTGGCGGCCAGCAGGGCCCGCGCTCCCAGTGTGGCCGCGAGCCGTCTTGTCCGGGCAGGCGGGGTCCTGGGGGCGATGGCGATCGGGACGAAGCCGAGCAGCAGGGCGGCCAGATACGTGCGCACCGTCCGCATGGAGTTGGACAGCGCGATGATGACCGCGTCACCGGGTTCGAGGCCGAGCTTCGCGAGGTCGTCCAGGGTGCCGTCGATCCCTTCATGGGATGTCCGGGCGGCCAGGTCGGCCGACCTGGCCAGGAAGTCGGCGACCGGTCTCACGTCCAGCGGCGGTCCGTGGTTGGTGGTGGACATCAGAGGCATTCCCTTCATGCCGTCGTGGCGAGAGAGGCGATCGGGGCGGTCAGGAGGGCGCGGGGATCGGTGCCCGGCTCCGTGGCGGCCTGCAGTACGGCGCACCGGGCGGTGTGTCCTTCAGGGTGCGCCTGGTGTCGCACCGCGATCACGTAGCGGGCTTGGCCGGAGCTGAGCCACGACTCCGCGACCGTCAGAGCTGTGTCGACGGTGCCGTCGTCGGCCGCCGCGAGGACCAGCGACGGTCCGCGCAGGCCCCATTGGATGCAGGTGAGCCCGGCCAGGATGCCCGGGTTGGCGCCGGCGAAGCGCAGTGGCGAGACCCGGCCGCGGGTGGTCGCCTGAGTTGCGAGGGCCCTGGAGGTCGGCAGGGGCCGGCTGCCGGTGAGCACGATCACCGCCACGTCGTTCCGGGCGGCGAGCACGTCCTCCCCGCAGCCGCTCTCGCCCAGGGCCGCCTCGACCGCCGCGGCGGTCAACCAGGCCACCGGGTCGGCGTAGAGGGAAGGGCGGTTGGCGGAGCGGGTGGTGGGATCCTCGACCGTGACTGCACCATGACCGGCGACGGCCGGAAGACCGGGCCAGGTGACCTCTTCTCCGGCCCTCCGCTCCTCGGACCTGCTCTCCGTTCCCGCCGTGCCCTCGCCGTGCGAGAACCGGACACAGGTGTTGAACCCGCCGAACCCCAGCGTCAGGCTGAGCCCTGCCCCGCCGTGCAACTCCTGCGCCGTGCCGTCCGCCAGCCGCAGCGTGAAGCCAGGCATCGGCGAGTCCAGTCCCGCGAGCGGCGGCGTCGCCCGGTGCCGCAGCGCCAGGATGGTGGCGATCGCCTCGATCGCGCCGGTGGCGCCCAGGCTGTGGCCCAGGGCGCCCTTCGTCCCGAAGACGACCGGATCGCTCTCGGATCCGGCGAAGAGCTCGTGCAGGCTGGTCGCCTCCACCTGGTCGTTGACAGGGGTGCCCGTCCCGTGGGCGCACACCACGGCGACGTCTCCGGTGCCGCCCGGGCATCTGCGCACCGCGGCGACCACGCTGTCACCGGTGGGATCGGGAGCGGTCAGACCGGTGGCGTCGTTGGCGGAGCCCACGCCGTCCAGGCGGGCGAGGATGCGAGCGCCCCGGGCTCGAGCCGTCTCCTCCAGCTCCAGGACCAGGAACCCCGCGCCTTCACCGAGCACCATCCCGTCATGACCGGCGTCGAAGGCACGCAGCCCGGTCCTGCTCATCGTGCCGAGCGCCGAATGGCCCAGGCGCTTGGCCTCGCTCAGCACGTCGGCTCCACCCGCCACGCAGATCCCGGCCCTGCCACTTCGGAGCAGCGCCTCCGCGACGAGCAGGCTGTCGGCTCCCGCAGAGCAGGCAGTCGTCACACACAGCGCGGTACGCGGATGCCCGAGCCGGCGCGCGACCTCCTGGGTCCAGTGCCGTTCGGGCTCCTCCTCCGCGTCGAGCTGCCCTCCGAAACTGGTGCCGAGCACAAGCGTCACCGAGGGATCGTCCACCGCGACTCCAGCCTCAGCGAAGGCCTCGGCCAGCGTGCGGACAGCAAGGGCGATCTGCCGTTCTTCCGGAGCCACGGACACATACGGCGGGCACGGCACCTGCCCGGCAAGCGACGTGCGGAGCCGGTGCGGCGAGCCGACCGGGACGACGCCGGTGGCGCCCGCACACAGCCGGCGCCACACCTCGTCGAGCCCGTCCCCGAGCGGCGTGGTCCACGCCATCCCGGTGACGACGACCACGGGCGCGTTCACCACAACTGCCGGCCCATCGCGGCGACCGTTGTCCGGGTGAGCGTCCCCTTGAAGGCGGCGACCGTCGCGCTGCCGACGGACGCGCGACACGAGAAGAAGAACGCGTCGCCACGCAGCCGATCAGCCCGGACATCGAAGACGACCTGGTCGCCGGGCACGACCGGCTTGGTGAAGCGGGCGGTGACAGAGCCGATGAGGGTAAGCTCGTCCTCGGCCAGCGGCCTGGTGCTCAGCAGGTAGAGGATGATGCCCGACTGGGCGAAAGCCTGCATGAGATGACTGCCCGGGTAGATCGCACGCTCCGGGAAGTGTCCCGCGATCGCGTCGAGGTTGCCGGAGACGGACAGCAGGCTCCTGAGGAACACCCCGGGCTCATGGTCGGTGACCCGGTCGATGTAGATCATCGGGTGACGGTGGCGCAGCCACTTCTTCATCTCGGTGAAGCCGAGCGTACGGTCGGCCGACGACTGATCCGCCTGCGGTGACGCCGTCTGGAGTTGCATGGGGCGGTCCTTTCTTTCTCCGCGGGAAGTCAGCTGACCATTTCCTCGTCTTTTTGGAGATGCTCCACCAGCGCCTGGACCCCGCCGAGCGTGGTGAAGTGCTCGGGGGAGAAATCGTCGTCGTCGATGGTGATCCCGAAGGTCTGCTCAATGCAGACCCGCAGCTCGACGTAGCCGAGCGAGTCGAGGCCGTAGACATCGCGCAGGCTGTCGTCGGGCTGCATCCGCTCCGCCGGGATGTCGACGAGAAGCTCGGAGACGAGAATTCCCTTGATGGTCTGCAGGACGTTCACTGGTTTTCTCCAACAGGGTTGAATTCGTTTGTTAACGCGTCGACGAAGGCAGTGGAGTGCCTGGCCGCCACGAAATCCGGCTGGGCCAGCAGCCGCCGCAGCAGTGGGATCGTCGTGGCCATCCCTGGCCCCTCGACGGCGAACTCGGCCAGCGCCCGGTCGGCGCGGACGATCGCCTGCTCGCGCGTCGGCGCCCACACGATCACCTTGGCGAGCAGCGAGTCGTAGTCCGGCGGGATCACGTCGCCCTGGCCGAATCCGGAGTCGACCCGCACCCCGGGACCGCCCGGCGGGTGGTAGGAGGTCAGGCGGCCGGGCGTGGGGCGGAAGCCCGCCGACGGATCCTCGGCGTTGACCCGGCACTCGATGGCGGTGCCGGTCAGCGTGACCTGTTCCTGGGTGATGCCCAGGGGTTCACCGGCCGCGACGCGGATCTGCTCTCGCACCAGGTCGACACCGGTCAGCAGTTCGGTGACCGGGTGCTCCACCTGGATGCGCGCGTTGATCTCCATGAAGGTGATCTCGCCCGCGGCGTCGAGCAGGAATTCCATGGTTCCCGCCCCGGTGTAGCCGACACGGCGCGCCCCGGCCACGGCGTACTCGCCGAGCCGCTCGCGAACCCGGTCCGGCAGGAGTGGTGAGGGCGCCTCCTCCACCAGCTTCTGGTTGCGGCGCTGCAGCGAGCAGTCGCGGTCGCCCAGGTGCAGAACGGTGCCGTGCGTGTCAGCCAGGAACTGGACCTCGACGTGGCGCGGGGCCTGGACCAGGCGTTCCAGGTAGACCTCGCCGTTGCCGAAAACCTGGCGTGCCAGGGCGGTCGTGCGCCGGTAGACCTCGCGCAGCTCGGCGCGGTCGCCCGCGGGCTCGATGCCACGGCCGCCACCACCGGCGGCGGCCTTGACGATGACGGGGTAGCCGATCCGCTCGGCCACCTCCTCGGCCTCGGCCTGCGTCGCCACGGGACCGTCGCTGCCCGGCAGGATCGGCAGCCCGGCCGCGGCGAGCAGGGCGCGGACCCGTGCCTTGTCGCCCACGCACTCCATCACCTCCGGGCTGGGCCCGATGAAGACGACCCCGTGGTCGGTGCAGATCCGCGCGAAGTCCGCATCCTCGGAGAGGAACCCGTAGCCGGGGTGGATGGCTTCGGCGCCGGTGCGCAGGGCGGCCTCGATGATCGCGGGCGGGTAGCGGTAGCTGCGCTTGGCCGGGGCCGGCCCGATGTGCACCGCCTCGTCGGCGTAGGCCACGAAGCGGGCGTCGCGGTCGGCCGTCGAATAGACGGCGACCGTCTCGATGCCCAGCTCGCGGCAGGTCCGTGCGATGCGGAGGGCGATCTCACCCCGGTTGGCGATGAGGATCTTGCTGAAGCTCACGGCTCCTCCGCCCTGATCCGCACCAGCGCCTGGCCGTACTCCACGGGCGTCGCGTCGCCGGTCACGACCTCGACCACCTCGCCCGCCAGGTCGCTCTTGACCGGATTCATCAGCTTCATCGCCTCGACGATGCCGACGGTCTGTCCCGCCCGCACGTGCTCCCCCACCTGGATGTACGGCGGGGCGCCCGGCTCCGGCGCCACGTAGAAGGTGCCGACCAGCGGGGCGGTGATCTCGTGCAGACCGGTATCGTCCGCTTCCGTTTCCTCCTCCGGCGCCGTCACCAGCGGCAGCGGGGCAGCGGGTGCGGTCCCGTGCGCCCACGAGATGTCCAGTGCCCACTCGCCCATCCGCAGCGAGAGGCTGGCCAGCGGACCCGACACGGTCTTGACGATGTTGCCGGCCTCTTCGCGCAGCAGGCGGAGGACCGCGTGCCGCTCGTCGGTGTGCTCAGTCATCGGCGATCATCCCCAGCACCCGGAAGCGTTCGTAGCGATGTTTGCGAAGCTCGTCGCCGCTCAGCCCGGCGAGCTCGCGCAGGGCCTGCCGTACACCGGCCTTGAGGTGTTCGGCCGCGGCGGCCGGGGCGGTCTGGGCACCGCCGGGCGGCTCGGGCACGATGCTGTCGACGATGCCCAGGCGGAGCAGGTCCGGTGCGGTGATCCGGAGCGCCTCGGCCATACGCGGGCCGTGGGACGGGTCGCCGAACAGGATGGTGGAGCAGCTCTCCGGGCTGATCACCGAGTAGACCGCGTGCCGGAGCATGAGCACCTGGTTGGCCACCGCCAACGCCAGCGCTCCTCCGCTGCCGCCCTCGCCGATCAGGACGGAGACCACCGGCACCGGCAGTTCCGACATGCCGGCCAGGCACTCCGCGATCGCCCAGGACTGCCCGCGGTCCTCGGCGCGGATCCCGGGAGCCGCGCCCTGCGTGTCCACGAGCGTGACCACCGGCAGGCCGAGCCTGCCCGCCAGCCGCATCAGCCGCAGCGCCTTGCGGTAGCCCTCCGGATGGGCCAGCCCGAAGTTCCTGGCGACCAGCTCGTCGGTGCTGTGCCCCTTCTGGTGCGCGATGATCATGACGGGGCGGCCGTCGAGGAGCGCTGGGCCGCCGACGATGGCCGGGTCGTCGCCCTCCAGCCGGTCGCCGTGGAGTTCGACGAAGTCCGTGCAGATCCGCCAGACGTAGTCCAGGGCGGTGGGGCGGCGGGTGTCGCGGGCCAGGCGCAGCGTCTCGTACGGCGTCGGCGCCTCCTGTGGTCCCCCCGGCGCCTCCTGCAGTTCTTCCAGTGGTCGCTCCCACGCGGTGACCTGGCCCGGATCCCGGGCCGAGGTCACCGCCAGCAGCCTGGCCAGTAGCGGGCGCAGGCCGTCCCTGGTCTCGACCCGGTCGATCAGGCCGCGGCTCTTGAGGTACTCGGCCGTCTGGAAGCCCGGCGGCAGTTCCTCCCGAGTGGCGGCGGCGATCACCCGGGGGCCGGCGAAGCCGACGCGTGCCCCGCGTTCGGCCACCAGGACGTCGCCGAGGGTCGCGAAGGAGGCGGTGACCCCGCCGAAGGTGGGATCGGTGAGCACACAGACGCTGAGCGGCCCGGCCTCACGCAGCGCGCGCATGGCCTGGGCGGTCTTGGCCATCTGCATGAGGGAGACCGCGCCCTCCTGCATGCGGGCCCCGCCGGAGGTGATGGCCAGGATCAGCGGGATCCGCTCGCGCAGCGCCGTCTCGCAGGCGCGGGCGACCGTCTCGCCGACGGCCGAGCCCATGCTGCCGCCCAGGAAGGCGAAGTCCATCGCCGCCACCACGACCCGCCGGCCGCCGATGGTGGCTCCGCCGTACAGGATGGCGTCCTGCAGTCCCGTACGGCTGCGCGCCTCGGCGAGCCGCTCGGGGTAGGGCCGCGAGTCCGCGAAGCCCAGCGGGTCGCCACCGCTGACCTGCGGCGCGGGGGTGAAGGAGCCGGGGTCGGCGATGGTGTCGATCCGTTCCCCGGCGGCGAGCCGCTGGTGGTGCCCGCACTCGGGGCAGACGCGGCGCGATCGCAGCAGCCGCGGCCGGTAGACGAGCGCGGCGCATTCCCGGCACAGCTCCCAGTCACCGGCATCCTTCGCTATGGCCATGAGCAAGACTCCTCGAGGTCGGTCAGGAGCGTCGGGGCGCGCTCAGCCGCGCGCCTCCGCTTCGATGGCTTCCTTGATCAGCTTCAGCTGCACGGCTGAGTTGGCGTTGACGCGGTCGGCCATGCCGGCGTCGTCAACCGGCATCTCCGGCTTCAGCTCGAAGTCCTGCACCCAGCGCAGCAGGACTCCCTCGTCGGTCTGGAGGTACTCCCAGAACAGGAACATGTACTTGAACGGCCCGAGCTCGACCCGCTGGGAGCGCACGGTCCTGGTGGCGGGGTCGGCGGTCCGGTCCGACACCCAGCTCCACACGACCCCGTTCTCGTCGGGGTGCATGGAGAGCCGGAACCGCACGGTGGTGTCGGTCCGGTGCAGGATCTCCGCCGCGCTGTACTCGCTGAACAGCTTCGGCCACGACTCGATGTCGTTGGTCATGTCCCACACGAGGTCCATGGGCGCGGCGATCGTGATGGCATTGTCGGTGTGTGCTGACATTTCAGGACCTCACTGCGTTGTCCGGGGTGGCGGCCATGAAGGCGTTGACGTAGTCGACGGCCTGCCGCGGCGTGCGCAAGTGCTCCATCGTCTTGTCCGAGATCTGGATGCCGTGCCGGCGCACCAGCTGGGAGACCAGCTCGTACTTGGCGAGCGAGTCGTAGCCGAGGGACTCGAACTCCTCATCGGCGTTGCTCTCGGTCAGTTCGTCGGCGTCGTCGACGCGCAACATCGACCGCAGGTCTTCGAGGGTGAAGACGCCGGTTGCAGGCTCTGACATGGTGTCGCTCTCTCCTCGTCGAATCGGTGAGTCGAATCGGTGAGTCGAATCGGTTAAGGGTCATGCGCCGAGCACGACGGCCGAGACGAAGCCGCCGTGCCCGCGGGCCACGACCATCGCGTGCCTGACCACGCCCGGGCGCGGCTCGTTCAGCACGAGGTCGAGGTCGTAGAAATCGGGAACCGTGGTGGTCGCCGCCGTGTGGGGCACGCAGCCGTGGCGTATGGCGAGCAGGGCCGTGACCAGGTCGAGTCCGCCGCCCCCGGCGTGGAGCCGTCCGGTGAGCGCCTTCGGGACGGTCACCGGGACACCACCGCCGCCGAACACCTCGCCGATGGCCCTGGCCTCGTCGGCGTCGTCCGCGGGGACGGCCATCCCGTCCGCGAACACGACGTCCACATCTCGCGGCCCGATCCCGGCGTCGTCGAGGGCCCGCTCCATGGTCCGCCGCAGCGCCGACGGGCGGCCGGTCCACGGCGCCGGGTCGAAGCCCGCGGCGTGGCCGAGCACGGTGCCGTGGATCCGCGCCCCCCGCCGCCTGGCTTCGGCGGCGGGCTCCACGATGAGCATGGCGCCGCCCTCTCCTGGCACGTAGCCGGCCGCGGAGGCGTCGAACGGGCGGTAGGCATGCTCCGGTTCGTTCACGGTGGACAGGCGGCCCGAGGTGAGCTGGGCCGTCAGCCCGTAAGGGCACAGGGAGGCGTCGGTGCCGCCGACGATGGCGGCCTTCACCTCGTCCCTGACCAGGCGCCGCGCGAACGCGACGGCATCCAGGCCGCCCGCCTGCTCCGCGCAGAGCACCCCGGCCGGCCCCTTGGTGCCGTGGCGGATCGAGATCTGCCCGGAGGTCGCCGCGTAGAACCAGGCGATGGACTGGTAGGGGCTGACCCACGAGGGGCCGTGCTGGTAGAGCCGCTCCATCTCCTTCTGGCCGAACTCCGTGCCGCCCGACGAGCTCGCCGTGACCACGGCCACCGCGTACTCGGGGAGCTCGGCCGGGTCGAGCGCGGCGTCCTGGAGCGCGGCCTGGGCCGCGCTCAGCCCCATCTGGGTGAAGCGGTCGGTCTCCCTCACGAACCGGGAGGGCATGGTGCCCCTCGCCACGTAGTCCTCCACCTGACCGGCGACGCGGACGGGGTAGGAGGCCGGATCGAAGCGGCTGATGGGACGGATCCCGCTGCGGCCTGTGAGGACCGACGACCAGTGCTGGTCCAGGCTCTGGCCGGTCGGCGCGACGACGGCCATGCCGGTGATCGCGAGCGTGCTCATGGGCGAACCGTTCCAGGTGCGGCCAGCAGGACGGCGGTCTGGAATCCGCCGAAGCCGCTGCCCACGTTGAGGATCACGTTCATGCGGTGATCGCGGGCGACGAGCGGGACGTAGTCCAGGTCGCATTCCGGGTCGGGCACGTGCAGATTGGCCGTGGGCGGCACCACCTGGTGTTCCAGGGCGAGCACGCAGGCCGCCAGCTCGATCGAGCCGATCGCCCCCAGGGAGTGGCCGATCATCGACTTGATCGAGCTGATCGGCACCCGGCGGGCGTGGTCGCCGAGGCTGTCCTTGAAGGCCGCGGTCTCGTGCCGGTCGTTCTGCTTGGTGCCCGACCCGTGGGCGTTGATGTAGTCCACGGCGGTGGGGTCGAGCCGGGCTTCGCGCAGGGCGACGCGGATCGCCTCGGCCATCTCCCGGCCATCTGGGCGCAGGCCGGTCATGTGGAAGGCGTTGTTGCGCTGGCCGTACCCGACCAGCTCCGCCTGGATCCGGGCGCCGCGCGACCGCGCCCTGCTCTCCTCCTCGAGCACCAGGATCGCGGCGCCTTCGCCGAGGACGATGCCGTCGCGCCGGGCGTCGAATGGGCGCGAGGCGTGCTCTGGGTCGTCGTTGTTGGCCGAGGTGGCCTTGATCGCATCGAAGCACGCGTAGGTGATGGGTGACAGGGGCGCGTCGGTCGCGCCGGCGATGACGACGTCGGCCGAGTTCTCCTCGATCAGCCGGGCACCCATGCCGACGGCGTCCAGGCCGGACGTGCAGCCCGTGGAGACGAGCTGGACCGGCCCCTCGGCGCCCGCCTGCCAGGCCACCTCGGTGGCCAGCGTGCTGGGGACCATGTACCCGTACAGGTGCGGGACACCGTAGGTGTGGTCGACGAGCCACTGGCGGCCCTCGTCGGACAGGACCCGGTACTCCTCCTCCAGGGAGATCGTGCAGCCGACCGCGCTGCCGAGGCTGACCCCGACGCGGGCCGGGTCCACGCCGGACAGGTCAAGACCGCTGTCGGTGAGCGCCTCCCGCGTGCACACGACGGCGAACTGGGCGGCGCGGTCCATACGGCGCGTCTCGCGCTCGGTCAGGCCCGCCGCGCGCGGGTCGAAGTCGACCTCGGCGGCGAGCTGCGACCGGAACGGAGCGGGGTCGAACATGGTCAGGGTGCGGGTCGCGCTCTGGCCGCCGGCCAGCAGTTTCCAGAACGCGTCCCGCCCGACGCCACCGGGGGCGAGCACCCCCATCCCGGTGATGACGGCACGTCTCATCACGGCTCTCCCACTGACGGAAGGGGTTCCGTGTCGACGTGGCCGAGGTCGGGTCGCGGCGCCAGCGGCGAGAGATGGAACACGACGTGCGCCGTCGAGTCGCCCACGTTGGCCAGGCGGTGGCGTTGCCCGATGGGCACCAGGAACGAGTCGTCCGGGCCGAGGGCGATCGGCTCGTCCTCCACCTTCAGCTCGAGCTCGCCCCGGATGACGTGGATGAACTCCTCCGAGTACGGGTGATAGTGCTCGCTCACGTACTCCCCGGGCTGCAGCAGCACGGAGCCGCCGAACCCCGACGTGGCGCCGCAGGTCTTCTGGCTCAGCGTCACCCGGATCTCGCCGCCGCGGTGGCGGTTGGGCGTGACGTCCGCGGCGTTGATGACCTTCGTGGTGGTTGTCATGTCTCAGGCCCCGTTCAGTGGTCGAGGGAGTGGCCGATGAGCAGGCACATGGGAGAGGTGGTGTTGATCGTCTCCGCCAGGCTGAGGCCGGAGCGCTCGAACAGCTCGGCCATCTCCGCCTTGGTGCGTTCGCGGCCGCCGCGCAGCACCAGCATCTGCAGGTCCAGGAAGGCCGCGCGCTTGTCGCCCGTCATGAGCTGCTCGACCACGACGATCCGGCCCCCGGGGCGCAGGGCGGCGCGGCAGGCCCGAAGGATCCTGGCGGCCGAGTCGTCGTCCCAGTCGTGCAGCACCCGGTTGAGCACGATGGTGTCGGCCTGCTCCGGCAGCGACTCGAGGTAGTCGCAGTCCACCACGTCCAGCCGGTCGCCGAGCCCGGCCTCCCGCGCCTTCTCGCGGACCTTGGCGGTGACCGCGGGCCGGTCGAGCAGGACCCCGGTCAGCGACGGGTCGCCGGCGAGGATGTCGACCAGCAGGGTGCCGTGGCCGCCGCTGACGTCGGCGATCCGGCCGGCGTCGGAGAAGTCGTAGGCGTTCAGGATCGTCCGGTTGAGGAAGCGGGACAGACCGGTCATCGCCTGGTCGAAGAGGACCCCGTCCTCGGGCGACATGGTGTCGAGGAAGGCCGGCAGGCTCGTGCCGACTACCTGGTCGAGAGCCGGCTTGCCGTGCCGTACCGAGTATTCGAGCTGCGACCACGCCTGCCACTGCCAGTTCGAGCCGAACAGGCGGGCGACGGCTCCGACGGAGTGCGGGTGGCCGTCGGCCAGCACGGCCGACAGCGGTGTCTGCTGGATCTTGTCCTCGCCGGTGCGGGCGAAGAAGCCGACCGTGCTGAGCGCCGAGATCAGCCGGCCCAGCGCCGCGGGATCGCAGCCGCACTCGGCGGCGAGCTCGGCGAGCGTGCGCGGCCCTTCACCGAGCTGCTCGGCGATCCGCAGCTGCGCCGCGACCTGCAGGGCACGCGCGATCCACATCCCGTTCAGGAGCTCGAGTACGGCGAGCGGGGCGAAGTGCCCCTGCTGCTCCGCCTCCTCGGGCTCCTCCTCGACCGTCTCAGCCCGCGGCGGGATGTTCTGGTTTCCGGAGAAGACGTTGGCCGGGTCGTAGCGCCGCTTGAGCTCTACCAGCCGCTCGTACTTCTCTGGCCCGAAGGCGGCCTTGATCCGGTCCCCGCCCTCCTTGCCGATGAAGTTGAGGTAGGCGCCGCCGGTGCTGTACGGCTGGATCGCCCGGTGGAACTCGCGGGTCCAGGAGATCTGCCGCTCGGAGTCGGCCGGGTCCTCCCACATGGACAGGATGTGGATGTTGAAGGGCGCGTCGCGCTGGCCGAAGGCCATGGCGTCGTTGTCGACGCGGGCCAGCGCGCCGCCCAGCGGCATGAGGATCGTCTGCGTGAAGCGGGAGGGCACGCTCTGTGTGAAACGCACGATGTGGTCGATCGCCTCATCGGGCAGTTCAGCGAGGAACTCGGCCTTCCAGTAGTTCTGCATGCCGTCGTGGGTGCCGGGCTCCAGCAGCCCTTGCAGGTCGGTGTAGGCGATGGGCGCGACCATGTCACGCACGGGCGGGCCGAACTCGCGCAGCGGCCTGAGCACCTCCTCGCCCTCCTCGATGGGGCCGAAGTAGGACAGGACCGCGCCCACGACGGGCTTGCCGCGCGCGAACTCGGGGACGAACGGCTCGTCCGGCGCGGAGATGAAGGCGAGCCCGGCGCCGACCTCGTCCGGCGCCGTCGCCATGAAGTCGCGGAAATGCCGGATGAGGTCGGCGATCTGGAACGGCGGGTACATGACGAGCCCGCCGAGAACCTGCGGTCCGACCGGGTGGAGCTGGAACTCGAACTCGGTGACCACGCCGAAGTTGCCGCCGCCGCCGCGCACGCCCCAGAACAGCTCCTGGTTCTCCGTCTCCGAGGCTCTGAGCACCTTGCCGCCGGCGGTGACGATCTCGACGGAAGCGAGGGAGTCGCAGCTGAGGCCGAGCTTGCGCTCCAGCCAGCCGCTCCCGCTGCCGAGGGTCAGCCCGGCCACTCCCGTGCCGCGGACCCGCCCGCCGGTGACGGCCAGTCCGTACTTCTGCGCGGCGGCGTCGAACTCACCCCAGTTCGCGCCGCCCCCGACCCGGGCGCGCCGGCGGTCGGGGTCGATGGTGACGGAGTTCATGGGCCGCAGGTCGAGGCAGACCGAACCGTCGAGGACGGCGTCGCCCGTCACGCCGTGACCCCCGGCCCGCACAGACAGCGGCAGGCCCTGCCGCCTGGCGTGGGCGATTCCTTCGGCCACGTCGGCCGATGAAGCGCAGCGGATGATCAGGTCAGGTCGGCTGTCGATCATGCCGTTGAACACCTTGCGGTATTCGTCATAGTGCGGATCACCGGGCCTGACCACGCTGCCCTGAATGCGATGGTCGAGGGTCGACTCGTCAGAAGGCATGATTCTCCCTGGGACGGAGGGGGCTAGTGGAGAACGCGTATGCCATTCAGACGCGGGTGGGCATCGCCTGATACAGGAAAATATTCGGTATCTACGGCGGGGCTGCCCCGTCTGTAGGGCATGCCTTACACGCCGAGCGTCAGCAACAACGGTTATGAGCCTGAGCGGCGCCTGGAGCCTGAAGACCCGGCATACGCGGGCCAGGCCGCCTACACCCCATTCTTTCTGAAATACGTCTACGACCCGCTCGTCATCCGTTTCCAGAACAGGTTCACCTGGCGCTGTCCCAGCAAAGCCCTGCTCGCGCTTTATCGCGGGAACGCGTCGAGCGACCATCTCGACGTCGGCCCCGGGACGGGGTGGTACCTCAACAAATGCAGGTTCCCGGCCGCGGAGCCGCGAATAGCCCTGCTGGACGTCAACTCCGACGTTCTCCGCCGCGCCGCCGAGCGAATCGCCCGGCACCAGCCGCAATGCATCCGGGCCGATCTGCTGAAACCCCTCTCGCTGCGGAAAAGGCAGTTCGACTCGGTCGCCCTCGTCCATGTCCTGCACTGCCTGCCGGGCAACATCCAGGACAAGGCGCAGGTCTTCGACCAGCTCGCGCCGCTGCTCAGGCCGGGCGGCAGGCTGTTCGGCTCGACCATTCTCAGCCTCGGCGTGCCCCAGACCAGGCTGTCGCGTTCGCAGTTGGGCTACATGAACAAAATGGGCATCTTCGCCAACGAGCAGGACTCCCTGGAGGATCTCGAAAACGCGCTGGCGAAGCGGTTCACCCATGTCACGCTACACACCCGTGGCAGCGTCGCGCTGTTCTCGGTCACTGTCTAAGGAGGAATGCCGGATGACCGTTCGCATGATGCTCTTCTCGACCGTGGACGCGGAGCGGGAGCGCGAATTCGAGGCCGCGTTCAGCAAAGTCAGGGAACGCGTCGCCACCATGCCGGGGCACATCAGGGACGAGCTCCTCCGGCTGGAGGACACGGCCGGATCCTATGTCCTGGTCAGCGAATGGGAAAAACGCGAGCAATTCACCGCATGGCTGGAGTCGCCCGCCCACGACAGCATGACGGCGGAGATGCGGCCGTTCTTCCTCCGGCCCAGCGAGATGCGGTTCTATTCGCTCCGAGTCCCCTCTCCGCGAGGCTGATCCCATGCGCTTGATCGACCTGAGCATGACCATTGCCCAGCACCCTGACGACCCGGGCGTCCGGGATATCGACCGGTGGACTCACGACAGCGGTCCGGAACGGCTGGGCAATGCCGCGAAATCGCTGATCCAGCAGATCGCCGAACGCGAGGGAATTTCTCCCGTGCCTTTCCTGGAAAGGGAGCATTTTCCCGACGGCGTGTTCATGAGCAACGAGATCGTCACCCTCAGCGTGCACGGTGGTACCCATGTGGACGCTCCATATCACTACGGGCCGTCGTCGGCGGGCCGGCCGGCCAAGACGATCGAGGAGGTGCCGCTCGAGTGGTGCTGCGGCCCTGGGGTGCGGCTGTCGTTCCGCGACAAGAGGGCACTCGAGGTCATCACCGCCGACGACGTCCGGCGCGAGCTGGACCGGATCGGCCACCGGCTCAGGCCGCTCGAGGTGGCCCTCATCGAGACGGGCTGGAGCGAGCGCTGGCCGGATCCCGAGTACTACTCCGCGCACCCGGCGATGTCCCCCGAGGCGATCGAGGTCATCGTCGACCACGGCGTGAAGCTGATCGGGGTCGACACCGCCGGTTTCGACCTGCCGACCGCCCACATGATCGAGCAGTTCGTGAAGACGGGCGACTCCCGGCACCTGTGGCCCTGCCACATGTTCGGGCGCGAGCGCGAGTATCTGCAGATCGAACGCATGGCCGGCCTGGGCCGGCTCCCCGGGCCCACGGGCTTCACGGTGTTCTGCGCCCCGGTCCGGGTCCAGGGCGCCGGCGCCGGCTGGGCGCGGCCCGTCGCATTGATCGACCAGTGAACCGGCGCGAGGAGTCAGTCACCATGCTCGACCGAGAAGGCACCCTGGCCGACTACGTCAACGTGCGCGACGGTGTGCAGCTGTTCTGCCGCCATGCCGGTCCGCGTACGGCGGCGCGACTGCCCGTGATCATGCTGCACGGCAACCGCGACAACCACTCGCACTACGCCGACCTACAGGAGCTGCTCAGCCCGGACCATCACACCGTCGCCGTGGACTTCCGCGGCCACGGCCTGTCCTCGACGCTGGACGTCCCGCCGAGCGCGACGCTGTTCGCCGACGACATCGAGCAGCTGATCCTGCACTACGGCTGGGAGAAGGTGGTCCTGGCCGGGCACTCGCTCGGCTCGGCGGTGGCCATCACGCTGGCCGGCCGGCGGCCCGACCTGGTGGGCGGGCTCGTCCTCATGGGGTCGGCGGCTTCCTTCAGCCTGCCCTTCCGTCGGCCGGAGCAGGTGCCGACCAAGGAGACCTGGGCCGAGTACGTGCGCGAGGCCAACACCCGCGCCGTTCCCTTCTTCTTCCACGACAAGCATCCGGACGTCGCCAGGCGGGTCAGCGCCGCCTGGTCCGCCATCACCTTCGAGGTGCACCAGAACCTCGTCAGGATGCGCCATCCGGATCTGGAGGAGACGATCCGCGGGCTCACCGTCCCGGCCCTGGTCATCGCCGGCGAGCATGACAGATGCACCACCGTCGAGCAGGCCCAGTGGATCCAGCGGCACCACCGCGACGCACGGCTGCGCGTGATTCAGGAGACCGCGCACTTCATGTACATGGAACGCCCGGGGGCGGTGGCGGAGGAGATCCGCGCCTTACTGCTCGGCCTGACGTGACATCCTCCCGCAAAAACGGGTGATGGGGCGGCCGCGGCCGCCCCATCACCCGCTCAGGCCGATTCCCTCCGCCGCTCCGGCGAATCCCCGGCCATGCCCATCGACTCCCGCAACCGGGCGATGACACGCAGCCGGGTGGGCCCGATGCTGCCCACAGGCATTCCCATCCGCTTCCCGATCTCCACGTAGGACAGGGGCGGATCGGCGACGAGCAGGTTCAGCAACTGGCGGTGCCGGCTGCTCAGACCCTTGAGTGCGCGGGCCAGCGCACGCTTGCGTTCGTGGGCGGCGGCCTCTTCGATCCAGTCGTAGCTGACCGTGTGTGCCGCGTCGAAGAAGCTGGGCCAGTCGTCGAACAGCACCAGGGGCCGCGACCGCCGGATGACGTTCACGCACTCGTTCCTCGACGTGGTGGCGATCCAGCCGGCCAGCGACCGCGTGTTGCGGATGCTCTTGATGTGCTGGAGGAGCTTCAGCCAGACGACCTGGTTCACATCCTCGGCGTCCTGACTCTGGAGCCCGTGTCTGCGCGCTATCAGCTGGACCAGCGGGAGGAAACGGCACAGAAGGCTGTTCCACGCCCACTGGTTGCCGTCCCTGGCCAGCTTGACCAGCTCTTCCAGACGGCGGTCGTTGCGGAAATCCTCCTTGCCTTCACCGGCGTACTGCGCTTTCCCCGGTAAGGAACATGGCGCAGCCGCCGAAATCCGTTTTCTGCGGTTCAAAGCAACCCCTCGATCTCCCCGTGACGACACCTGGCCCCACTAATCGGCCAAATCCCCATGTGTCGCCTGTTGTAAAATCTGCCACTCGGCTACCAGTCTCATGCCGGAAAGCGCGAAATGTCAATCGTTGTGTGAATGAATTCAGCCAAACGCCTCGCCCGGCGATACGTGCTCTCATCTGCGAATACTCCGCAAAGAAAGGATGAAACCGGGCAGCACAATAACCCGTCCGATCTGCGAATGAGCAGATTCAGCGGGTCAAGTAGAAATTCATACGTGTTCGCGGAATTCCGCGAAATCAGGCCGAGACCCGTTCATTCCATTCGATGTGGTGATGGTGCATCCAGCCAAGGGAGGCTCCGCCATCGCCGGCGTAATATTTGAGCATCACCGGCATGATCATGTCGCGGATCATTCGCGTGACCGGCCCCACCGATTTGAAGGTTGACCATTTGGCGCCCGTGGCGACCACCCGCTCCACCCGCTCACGGCGAAGCGCCTCGTAGGCGCGGAACGCCTGCCGGACATCGGGCAGGTCACGCAGGCAGCGGCCGAGCTCGACCGAGTCCTCGATGGCCATCGACGCCCCCTGCCCGGCCGCCGGCGACGTCGCGTGCGCCGCGTCGCCGACGATGATCATGCGATCGCGGTGCCAGCGCGACACCGTGGGGATGTCGTGGAACGGCCACGCCGCGAGCTCGTGATCGGTGGCCTCGACGATCTTCCGGGCCGGTCCTGGATCCACGCCAAGCAGGTCGGCGAGCACCGCCCGCCAATGGGCGTCGCCAAGCTGTCGCAGCTCGTTCTGGCTCGGCTCGTTCGGGTACGGCGGGTTGGCGAACCACCACACCTCACCGCCCGGGGCTACGGTGTAACCGAAGAAACAACGCCGGCCGAAGACCATCTGATACTCCCCTGGCGGCACGTCGACCACCCCGGCCCTGGCATAACCGCTGATGTAGAGGTTGGGGATGTACCTGGCCGGCGGCGCGGCGGGATCGATCAGCGCACGCACCCTGGACTTGATGCCGTCCGCCCCGACGAGCAGATCGGCCTCACGCCTGGCGCCGTCCTCGAAGACAGCCGTTATGCCGCCGTCCTCGCCACTCATACCGACCAGCCGCCGGCCGTACTCAAATCCGATCCCGCGCCGCAACGCCTCGTCCCTCAGCGCCCCGCACAGGTCGGCTCGCCGGATCGTGCGCCCGACCGTCCCGTCGGCCAGCGGGAGGCCGGTGCCCGCCACGCCCAGGGAACGCCCGGTCCCGCTGCGGAAACGCATCTGCGGGGTGTCGAATCCCAGCCCGTCAAGGCACTTGTCCGCGTCGATCGCGCGTAAGGCGTCAATGCCGTTGACGTGCAGGATCACAAACGCGCCCACCCCTTCCGAGCCGCTGGGATGCGACTCGTAGACGACCGGTTCGAACCCCGCCAACTGCAGGGCCATCGCCACGGTCGGGCCCGCCACGCCTGCTCCGATAACTGCGACAGTCTTCATGATCCGTCTCCTCTGGTGAGGGATCGTGGAGTGGTCGTTCGGTCGCACAGGTCCAAGGGACTGCAGTCGCCGCCGACGCTGATCGCATCGCGACGGCGATCGAAGGGATACGTATCAGACGTGTCGGGGGCGTTCCAGATACGCATGGTTCGCCGATTCCCTCCATCCGGCGCCGGTTTTCCGGCCGCGCGATGTTGTGGACCTCAGACTCTTGCCTCCTACGACTACTCTCGCGAGACTAGTCGCGTGTCGTCAATACGCATCTTCATCCTCAGCGCGTTGTCGGAACGCGGCCCCATGCACGGGCACCACCTACGCCTCCTGTCCGAGGAGGAGCACCTCGACCTGTGGACCGACATCACCACCGGCGGGCTCTACGGTGCGATCAAGCGCCTCGCCGCCGAAGGACTGATCGAGGAGATGCTCAAGGAGACGGTGGGCTCCTACCCGACGCGCAAGAT
The DNA here is from genome assembly GCF_053605785.1 of Nonomuraea sp. NPDC003754. Classification (NCBI taxonomy): domain Bacteria; kingdom Bacillati; phylum Actinomycetota; class Actinomycetes; order Streptosporangiales; family Streptosporangiaceae; genus Nonomuraea; species Nonomuraea sp. NPDC003754. The sequence goes on along the minus strand of NZ_JBSGJX010000067.1, from coordinate 2,400 downwards.
CTGGCGGATCACCGAGGCAGGTGCCCAGGCCCTGTCATCGCTCAAGATCAGCGGGCTGCGTGAAATCGTTCTCCGGCCCGACCCGTTCGACCTCGCCCTCACCCGGCTCGACCCGGACCGGCTCGATGGCCTGGAGTCCATCATCGCGGCCCGCCTCACCTCGCTGGAGGCGATGCTCACCGACTACGAGGCGCACATGCATACAGTCGCCCGCTACCTGTCCATGGCGGAGTCCCTCGCCATGCGGCACCACGTCGTGCGGCTGCGAGCCGAGATCGCCTGGCACCAGGAGCTCGTGGCGCAGCTGCCTCAGCTGATCCTCGACGAGAAAGCCCGGAGGAACTCGCATGACCCAGCAACATGAAACCCCGGTGACCACCCGTTCCACCTGGCTGGCGCTGGCCGTCCTGCTGGCGGGCGCCTTCATGGCGTTATTGGACAGCACCATCGTCAACGTCGCCATTCCGACGATCTACACCAGCCTCAACGCGTCGGAGGCCACGCTGTCCTGGGTACTGTCCGGCTACATGCTCGCGTACGGCCTGGCGCTGATTCCCGCGGGCCGCCTCGGCGACCGGTACGGCCACAAGCCGGTCTTCATCGCCGGGCTGGTCCTGTTCACGCTCACCAGCGTGGCCTGCGCGCTCGCCCAGAACGACCTGCAGCTCAACCTCGCGCGCGCCGCCCAGGGACTCTCGGCCGGCATCTTCTACACCTCCATCACCGCCTTCATCCACCTGATGTTCCCCGGCAGCCTCCGCGGCAAGGCCCTGGCGATCATGGGAGCGGTCATCGGCGTCTCCAGCGCCATGGGCCCGCTCGCGGGAGGCCTGATCATCGAGGCCTTCGGCGCGGAGAACGGCTGGCGCTACATCTTCGGCGTCAACCTCCCGATCGGCGTCATCGCCGTCCTCGCCGCATTCTGGCTGCTCCCCTCCGCCGGCAGGACCGAGGAGGACGACCGGGCCGACTGGGCCGGCCTCGTCATCCTCACCGTCGCGCTGGTCGTCCTGCTCGTCCCGCTCGTCGAGGGCCACAGCCAGGGCTGGCCGCTGTGGTCCTACCTCGTCTCGTTGCTCAGCGTGCCGATGCTCGGCGTGTTCGCCCTCTGGGAGCGCCGCGTGGCCAGGCGCGGCGGCAACCCCCTGGTCCCGCCGCACCTGTTCACCAGCCCCGCCTTCACCGGCGGCGTCGTGCTGGCCCTGGTCTATTTCGCCGCGTTCACCAGCATCTTCTTCACCATCTCGCTGCTGTGGCAGGCGGGGCTGGACGCGTCGGCCCTGGAGTCGGGCCTGCTGCTGATGACCTTCGCGATCGGCACCATCATCGGGGCCGCACAGAGTGACCAACTCGCCGCTCGCTTCGGCCGTACCGTGCTCATCATCGGCCTGGCCCTCGTGACAGCGAGCATGACCGCCATCCTGATCATCCTGGCTGTGGTCCCGCCCGGCAGCCTGCGGGGCTGGACGCTCGTCGCGCCGCTGGTCGTCGGCGGCATCGGCAGCGGGCTGTTCATCCCGCCCAACATGGACTTCATCGTCGCGACCGTCTCGCGGCGCGACGCCGGCGCCGCCAGCGGGGTCATCGGGACCATGCAGCGGGTCGGCAGCGCCATCGGCATCGCCGTGACCGGGCGGGTCCTGTTCGACACCCTGGACTTCACCACCGGTGGTTCCCCCGACGTGGTCTTCACCCGGAGCGCCACGTACGCCATGGGCGCCAGTGTCATGTTCGCGCTCGTCGCCATGGCACTCGTCTTCGCCCTGCCCAAGCACAGCGACGACGCCCCCGACTCCGCCAAGGGAAAGGAGCCCCTCCATGCTGCGTAACCGTATCTTCGCCTGGCATCTGGAGCTGAAGAACGTGCACCAGCGCCTGGAGAAGGCGCTGGAGGAGGCCAGAAAGGCCATCCGCGAGGGCAATCGTGCCTCCGCGCTCAAGCCTGAACTGCGCGAGTTCTGCTACACGTTCTGCTCGGCGATGGGCAGCCATCATCGCAGCGAGGACGCCGAGTTCTTCCCTGCCCTGCTCGAGCAGATGCCTGAGCTGGAGCCCATCATCACCCAGCTCACCCGCGAGCACGAGGTCCTCTCACAGCTCCTGGCCGATTTCCAGCGGGCCCTGGACTCCTCCGAGTCGTCGCCGCAGGAGCTCTTCCGGCAGATAAACGAGATCAAGGGTGCTATGAAGGCGCACTTCGGCTTCGAGGAGGGGTCGCTGAAACGTGCGCTGCGCGTCCTCGATGCTCCGGAGAGCGACAAGCAGCGGATGTTCGGTGACGCCTAGTCTAGTACTACAGCCAGGCTTTGTGATCTATAGCTGGATCTTGTTGTGCCGGAGCCAGCGTTTCCAGTAGTGGCTGCTGCGAGCGCCGGCTTGGTGGGCGCGGCGGTGGTGTGA
>NZ_JBSGJX010000066.1:0-29080 GCF_053605785.1 Nonomuraea sp. NPDC003754 | reverse complement strand
CTGTGGTGGACTCTTCCCACATCAGAGCCCTAAAAGGGGGGCACAGACCGGCCCGTCCCCGGTCGATCGAGGACGTCCCGGCAGCAAGCACCACCGGATCACCGACGCCACCGGCATCCCCCTCGCAGTGATCCTGACCGGCGGCAACCGCAACGACGTCACCCGCCCACCTGCTGGATGCCGCGCACCAGCAGCTCGGCGCCATCGTCCTGGTCTGGGACAACTTGAACACGCACGTCAGCCGCGCCATGCACGAGCTGATCGCCGCCCGATTATGGCTGACCGTCTATCAGCTGCCGCCGTACGCTCCCGAGCTCAACCCCGTCGAGGGCGTGTGGTCGCACCTGAAGAGGTCGCTGGCCAACCTCACGAAACACAGCCTCGAGCAGCTCACCGCGCTGGTGAAGACACGGCTCAAACGCATGCAGTACCGCTCCCGCCTCCTCCAGGGTCTCATCGCCAAGACCGGGCTCGACCTCCAACTGTGACTGAGCACCGTACTTGGATCTGACCGCGCTTCGGTGCCTCCTACGCCGGGGCACGTACCTGGGGGCACCTGCACCAGGCGGAGGCTTCATGAAAGCGCGGCCAAGCCGCCGGACGGAAGAGCTCATCCGAGTGCGGGATCGAGACGCCCAGGCGATCAGGTCTCGATGACCAGACGCTCGATCAGGTCGTCGCGTAGGGCGAACTGATAGCGCAGGTCGACACTGCCTCCAGGGAAGTTGCCTTCGAGGTGGTGTGTGGCGACGTAGTGGGTCGGATCAGTCTGCTGCGCATCGGTGAGCTCGATGGTGTAGGTGAATTCGGTGGCGGAGCGGTTCAGCCACTGTTCGATTGCCGTGGCGCCCTGGTACGTCCTGCCGTCGTCGGTCACGGTGGCGTCGCTGGTGAAGGCGGTGACTGCGGTGGCGGTGTCGTGGTCTTTGTGGGCCCTCAGGTAGCGTGTGATCGTCTCGGGCAAGTCGCTCGGGGCGATGGTGTGGGGCTGATGGCTCGGCATGACGGTCCTCTTAACTGGGGCTCAGACGGTGGGGGTGGTGCCGCCATCGATGACGTGTTCGGCGCCGACGATGGCCGAGGCGCGGTCGGAGACGAGGAAAGCGACGAGTTCAGCAACTTCCTCCGGTCGGTTGGGGCGGCCGAGGGGAATGCCGCCGAGCGAGTCCATGAGCCGCCCCAGGGCGGCTTCCTGCGTGACGCCGGCCTCCTGGGCGATCCGGGCGACCAGGTTGTCGGCGGCGGTGGTCTGGATGAAGCCCGGAGAAACGGTGTTGACACGGATACCATGTGGGGCGACCTCGTTGGCCAGGCCCTTGCTGTAGGTGGTCAGCGCCGCTTTGGCTGCTGCGTAGGCCAGGGTGCCGTTCCACAGTGGCATGCGGCGCTGGATCGAGGTGACGTGCAGGATCACGCCCTTGCCGCTCGCGATCATGCCAGGCAAAAGGCCGCGGTCCAGGCGGACGGCGGCCAGCAGGTTCACGTTGAGCTCCTTTGCCCAGTCCTCCTCGCCGAGCGCCGCGAATCCGCCGGCCGGCGCCTCGGAGCCGCCGAGCGTGTGGACCAGGACGTCGACACCTTCCAGGCGTGCTCCCACTTCGGCGATCACCCGGTCGGCCCCTTCGGCGGTCGACAGGTCGGCGGCGATGAAGGTCTTATCCTCGACCTTGTCGGGGCGGCTGCGGGCGGTGACAAGCACGTCGGCGCCTGCCTCGGCGAGCCGCCGGGCGATGGCGGCTCCAGTGCCCTTGGTGCCGCCGGTGACCAGGGCGCGGCGGCCTTCGAGTGATTCGTTGATGGGGCTGGTCATGGTGTCTTCCGATCCCTGGTGCGCACGTACGGTGCGACGCTCGGTTACTGCTAAAGTAGAAGCTACTGACTTCGACTTTAGCAGTAACCGAAGGGATGGTAACCGTGGTGAGCCGCATCAGGCTGGAGGACCGGGAGTGCCCGCTGTCCACGACGGTGGAGCATGTCGGCGAGTGGTGGACGCTGCTGATCCTCCACGACGCCTTCGATGGCTACACCCGCTTCGATCAGTTCCATGAGAACCTGGGCATCTCCTCGAGCATGCTCTCGGCCCGCCTGAAGTCCCTCGTGACGGACGGATTGCTGGAGCGTCGGCCTTACCAGACCAACCCGGTCCGCCGCGAGTACGTGCTGACCGACCTCGGGCGCTCCCTGCGCCCGGTAATCGTCGCCCTGGCCGCGTGGGGCAATTCCCGGCTGGAGCCGCACGAACGCAGCATGATTCTCGTCGACGCGGAAAGCGGCGAGGAGGTCGAGCCCGTGGTCGTTGACGCCAGGACCGGCCGCCGACTCGACGACAGCCATGCCTACGTCTTCGCAGCGGGTCCTGCGGCCAGCGACGCCATGCGCAACCGCTACGCTCACGGGCGACCAGCGGTCGCAACGGCGGGTACGTAGGCGGGCCACGGACCGCTCGCCCGCATCCCGAGCCATCGCACAGCCTGTATCCGCCCGGTGCCGAGATCCGGGTATGCCGCGCGCCGTGCTCGTCACGCAACCGCGGTCACACACCGCGTCCAGCGAGGAGGACATGCTGCGGCTGCGCCGCGCGCAGCGGGGCGTGATGCGCCGCGACGACACCACGGCCGCCGACGTGGCACGGCTGACCTCGGCGCCGCGCATGGCCTGCCACAAGGACCAGCCGGACACCGCCCACCCCTTCCGCCTGTGCGCCGGCTGGCTGGCCGTGGTCGGACCGGAGCACATCGGTGTCCGGATGAGCCTGCTGCACGGACGGCTGCCCGGCGGCGCCGTCGATCCGGACCGGTGCCACTGGCCGCCGCTGCACGCCTCGCTGCCCGAGCTGCTCGCCCGCCGCGATGCCCAGCTGGCCGCCAGTCCGGCCCGGCGTGACACAGGGGGCGGCACTCGAGCAGCCGAGCGGCCCCACACCGCCCAGGACAACAGATGATCAGCCGATCCGGGCCACCGCCGACCTCGGCCGTCATGTCCGCCGCGGCGCCGACGGGTCCGGCGAGCGGCGATGTGATCGAGCCGACCGCGGTACATGCCCCCGGCAGCGCTCCGGAAGCTGGGGACGGCCCCTGCGGATCCGACCACCCGCCGGACCGTCAACCTCCAGCCAGCATCGGGACTGGCACCGCCGGCGCCGCTGGTGGCCAGCGTCGGCGACATCGCCGGACTGCGGCCGCGCCGGGCCCGGCACGACGGCGGCGAGGTACCCGGCGCCGACGTCGACCTCGTCGACGCCCTGGACCGGCTCACCTGGAACGTGGAGCGGCGTGGGCCCTCCCGGGCCCCGGTCAGGAGGCGCAACGGTGGGGCTTCTACGAGAAGACGGCGGCGACGTAACCGGCCTAGTGAAGGGATGACGTCGCGTGTCACAACCAGACGAGAGCGTAATGGTCAAGAGTCTCGGCTCGACATACTGGCGCTGGCGTCAATACCAGGAAAAAACACTCTGGTGTTGGAACGCGACGACGATCAGCATCGCGAACTTCTACGCCAACGCGCAGGTCTGGACCCAGTGCGGATTCGCCGCCGCAGTCCTCAACAGGGACGACTCCAGGCTCGCCGACCAGCGACCGTTCCGCTGCTGCCCGGATGGCGAGTTACGCGGGGACTGCAACCAGGGCTGGTGGCCGGATTTCGGGCCGCTACAGCAAGCCGGGGTCCAGGTCCCCGTTGCCGATGGTGACAGATATTCCGTCGACGCGACGTGGGTGGGCAACAGGTGGGTGGAGGTCAGAAGGCTCAGGGAGTTGACGAAGAACGAGGTCAAAGCGGAGATAGACGCCGGACGCCCAGTCATGATGAACATCGGCTGGGGTGGCGGCCTCTCCGGCCACATCGTCAACATCTGGGGGTACAGCTACCGCCCGCAGACCGGTGAGCTGGTGCACGTATGGGTGCATGACCCGTGGGAGGACACGGGCGGGGTATACGCGGGCATGGAGGACTCTCCCATCATGTGGATCGCATGGGAGACGCTCTTCGGCGGTTACCCGGGCGGCGCGAACGGCACCTGGAACCGGACCTTCAAGACTCGCCGAAACTAGCCTCAGGGAGCTTTGCAATGCCGTTGAACATGCCTGAACCGCCGGGACGGATCCGGGACGAAACACGCTCCCAGCTCGGCCTAATCGCCAGAGCCGGCGGAGAGGGCCCGAAACTTTTGGGCGAGATCGCCCCGGATGACGTGGAGGTGTCCACCCCACACCGGGTGTTCGCCCTGCTCGTCCGAGACATCGAGGCCGGCGGCGGCCTGGAAACGGCGCAGCCGGTGGGCTGGCGATTCCTGCTGGAGTCCGGCGGCAATGTGCTCGCCGGCGCCGAAGTCTCCGAGACGCCGGAACGCACCTTCCCGCCCACGTTCTACAGAAGCTCATCCGTTGGAGCCACCGCGACCGCGGTCAGAGCCGCACGAGCCCTGCCGCAGCTCCAACTGGCCGGGTTCGATCTCCGACTCCTGCGGATCCCCGAGCTCTACCAGGTTGCCCTGTGGTTGCACTCACCCAACACCGATCTGCTCATACCGCTGGCACCCTCCCCGATCGGGCGCGAGGGCCAGGTCACACCACCACCGGTGTTCTTCCGGGAACTCGCCGCCCGTGCCCAGGAGTACAGAGCCCGCCAGCCCCGCGACCGGGAGCCGACCTAACGCCATACGCTCGACTTTCGGGCCTACGCTGTCGTGCCAGCGTGCCGGGCGCCTCTCGCTCAGACCGTGAGGTCCTGTGCGGGAGGCGGGTGAGCGGTGGCCGGGCCGGGCCAGAAGCTCTGCTTGCGGACGCGTATGTAGCGGTCGCCCTTGAAGACGCAGAACACGGTGAAGGCGCCGACAAGGCCGGGAACCAGGCAGGCGGCCGACAGGCCGGAGTCGAAGGTGGTGTCCTTCAGGTCGGGGAAGGCGACGGAAATGTCCCAGGGGCCGCCGTGGAGCACCGTTTCGTTGCGGACGTCGTAGCGGATGACCTGGTCGCCCTTGAACAGGTAGACGTCGCTGAAGCTGCCGGCGACCGGACAGACCGCTTCGATGTCGCTGGTGAAGATGGTGCCGCGCAGACCGGGCCACTCCGTGGCGATGTCGTTGACGCCGCCGTGTTCCTCCTCGTCGATGTCGTAGCGGACGTACCGGCTGCGCCGGTTCGCGGGCCGGTGGCCTGGTCGATGCCAGGGTCACCCGTGATCCGCTGGCGTGCGACGAAGACATCCGGCTCGAAGTACTCGATGAACACCGCATTGGTCGTCACCCGGGTAGTGGGATCGTTGTCACGGACCTTGACGTGGTGGTGACGTCCGCCGAGCCGCAGATCGGACGTGACCGTATCCGGCTCCACGTGCCAACCGGGACTGCCGCGCCACAGCGCCATCTCCTCTGGAGCCGTCCAAGCGCGGAACACCTCAGGCCGCGGGTGGTCGTACTGCCTCTCCGTCACACCTTGGTGTCGCCTCCGGACATGCCCCTTCCTGGCGGCGACACGGGCAGTATGAGCCGGATCCGGCCGTCCAGGCGCATGCATTCCGAGCGTCGCCGCAGCTTCTGCCCCTGAGCTCCGGAGCGAGCCGGCGGTCACGACGGACACCGACAGGGCGGCCGTTCCGCTGCCGCAGGGCGGGCTACAGCACCTCGTACATGCGGATCGCGACGACGTCCTCGCTCTCGCCTTCGGGGCGGGCGAGTCCGACGAACACGGTCTCGGCGAGCCATCGGTGGGCGGCGGCGTCGGTACGGAAGACGGGCGAGGTCCGGTAGTAGAGGCCGGCGTGCGTCACCTGGAGGCCCTCGTCGTGCTGGTCCGGGCTTTCCGGACCGGGTCGGTAGTAGCCGCGGTTGACGATGTCGATGACCGCGCCGTCGTCGGCCTGGATCAGGTAGCGCGCGTCCAGCTCGCACACCTCGCCGCGAGTGCTGTGCCAGTCACCGCCTCCGGGGAGCACCGTGCCGCGCAGCCGTGGGCCGGTGACGGTTCCGCCGACGATCGGGGTGAACTCGGTGCGTTCCCCGTCGCCGTGGCCAATGTGCAGCGTCGGCGCGATCTGGGCCCGAATCTCGAAGGCGAAGGCAAGCGACGGCGCGAAAGACACGGTGGAGACTCCCCGGCGTTGGACGTGTGAATGAGCACCCCAGGGTATTCACAGCCGCCGGACGCCCCCTCGCCGCACCCCCGGGGCGATGTGCGGTGCGCCCCCGCGGTCCCTGGCCAGCTGGAACCTCGCAGGCAGGCCGATCCTCCGCGCGAGATCGACGAGGTGCTGCGCATCTTGCCGACCCCGCGACAGCTGGCCGACACACCAGGGGTGATACGCGGTGCGGTCCGGCCAGCGAACGTGTGTGAGCCGTACTGACATCCACTCCGCGGGGCACTGACATCAGCTGAAGATCCCGGTGGTGGGAGTCGGCGCCCGGGACGCCTACCTGGCGATCCGATCGGACGATCAGCTGGAGGACCGGTTTGAGCCGTTCGTCCTGCCGCGATGGCAGACCGATGAGGAGGCACGGTCACTGCTGGCCAGCTTCGTCGCGGCGTTCCCGCTGCGCTCGCCGTCGCCGATCGCCACACCGGAGATGGCCGAACACCTCATCACCCGCAGTGAAGGCACGATCGGTGAGCTGACCGCGCTGCTGACCAGCGCGGCCGCCGCGGCGATCACCTGCGGCGAGGAAGCCGTCAACGACCGGACCCTGCTGCTGGCCGGCTCCAGCGGACCGAGCGAGCGGCGGAGGCTGTTCGAGCGCGAGCTGGCGTGATCGACCTGACGCTGCGGCGGTGGCCGATGCATCCGGCACCCGCCCCGGGAGAGGCACTGACCTCCTGGCTGGAGCGCCTGGCGGGGTGCTACGAGATACAGGTCTCCTGTCTGCTCCGGCACGGTCTCGGCGTGGGCCCGCGGGTGCTCCAGGACTCGGCGTTGTGAGCTGGGGAGACGTCGCTCATCGCGTTATCGCGCAGCCCTGGGCCGGACTCATCCCCGAACACCTGGACCGAAACCCGGCCCCCAGTGAGGATCGGCTACACACTGCGACCTGCGGGAACGCCCCTGCCCTTCCTTCGGTGATAGCTATCCGAGCAGTGGGCCTACTTCTTGGTGACGCCGGTGAGGGTGACGACGTGGTTCATGCCTTGCGCCTGCTCACGTGGTGCACGATGAGGGCGGCGATGCACGCGACGGCGACGCCGCCCGAGGCCAGGCCGAGCGGCCAGGCGCGGCCGATGCTGTTGGCGATCAGGTTGACGACCGCGCTGGCCATCAGGACGAGCCAGAGCAGGGCGCGCAGCGCGAGAGCGCCTTTGCTCAGCGCGTGCTTGCGCGCTGCGTGCCGGGAGGTGGTGGGCCGCGGCGTGGCGCGGTCGGAGTCAGGGCTGGAGATGCGATAGGGGTCGGTCATGGCCAGAACCCTAGAAACGGGCCCGATCTGCGGAAATCCCGCACGCTGCCGAGCCGTGGTACAGCGGGCTGGAGCAAGATGTGTCCCCTTTCACCTACCATGGCGCCAGTGTTGCGGGGAATCCTTGAAAGTCTGGAACGGCTGGCCGGAGGGCTGGGCACCGCGTTCATGGCCGTCGTCGTCGCGCTGTGCTGGCTGGTGGTGGCCGCGTTGAGCCTGGTCGGGGTCGGGCTGGCGCTGGTGCCGGCGATGATCGCGATGACCAGGGGCGCGGCCGAGTGGGAACGCAGGCGCCTGGCCGGCGCGGGTGTCGAGATCGTCAGCCCGTACCAGATGTCTGCCGAGCAGTTGCCCCGAGGCTGGGCTGCCAGGATGCGGGCGGCCCGTGCCGACCCGGCGACCTGGCGCGATCTGGGCTGGCTGGTCCTCTACGCCGTGGTGGGCCCGGCCTGCGGCCTGATCGGGCTGCTCATGCCGGTGGCGGCGCTGCGGGAAGTCACCTACCCGCTCTACTGGCAGTTTCTGGCGCGCGAGGATCAGCTCACCAACTTCGCCGTCCCGGTCACCACCTGGCCGGGCGCGATCGCCACCTCGGTGATCGGCCTGGCCGTCGTGGTCGCCCTGATCCGCCTCTTCCCTGCGCTGGCGCGCCTGCAGGCGCTGCCCGCCAGGAAACTGCTGGTCCCGCACGCCTCGATCGACTTGTCGCAACGCATCGCGCAGCTGACCGTGACCCGCGCGGGGGCGCTGCGCGCGCACGCCGTCGAACTGCGCCGGATCGAGCGGGCCCTGCACGACGGCGCGCAGAACCGGCTGAACGCGGTCGTGGTCACGGTGGCCGCGGCCGAGCGTGCTCTGCAGCGCGATCCCGCCCGGGCCGCGCACGCCCTGGAGCGTGCCAGGAGCGCGGCCGAGCAGGCGTTGGCGGAGCTGCGCGGCGTGGTGCGCGCGATCTTGCCGCCGATCCTGGAGGACAAGGGGCTGGCTGGCGCGCTGGACGCGCTGGCCGCCGGATGCTCGGTGCCCTGCCGGGTACGGGTGGGTGAGCTCGCCGTGGTGCCGTTGTCGGTGGAGAGCGCCGCCTACTTCACCGTGGCCGAGGCGCTGACCAACGTGGGCAAACACAGCGGCGCCCAGCACGCGGAGGTCCTCGTCGAACGTGTCGGCCCGGTGCTGCGCGTCCAGGTGCGTGACGACGGCAAGGGCGGTGCCCGCGATGACGCGGGCACCGGGCTGGCCGGCGTCCGCCGCCGCGTCGAGGCCCATGACGGAACAATGACGCTGACCAGCCCCGATGGGGGGCCGACTGTGATCGAGGTGGAACTGCCGTGCGAGTCGTGATCGCTGAGGATGACGCGCTGCTGCGCGAGGGCCTGGTGCTGTTGCTGAGCGGGGAGGGCATCGAGGTGGCCGCGGCCGCGAGCGACCCCGAGGGGTTTCTGGCCGCGGTCGAAGAGCACCGGCCCGATGTGGCGGTGGTGGATGTGCGCATGCCGCCCACCCACACGGACGAGGGCATCCGGGCGGCCGTGGCGGCCAAGCGCCTGCAGCCGGGCCTGGGGGTCCTGGTGCTGTCGGCGCACGTCGAGCAGGCGTTCGCGACCGACCTGCTGGCCGACGGCACGCACGGGGTCGGCTATCTGCTCAAGGAGCGGGTCGGCAAGGTCGAGCAGTTCCTTGAGGCGCTGAACCGGGTCGCCGGCGGCGGCACCGCCATCGACCCGGACGTGGTGGCCCAGCTGTTCACCCGCCGCCGCGACCCCCTGGAGGAGTTCACCCCGCGCGAACGTGAGGTGCTCGCGCTGATGGCCGAAGGACTGGGCAACCTGGCCATCGCCGACAAGATGGTGATCACCGAGGGGGCGGTGCACAAGCACATCCGCAACATCTTCGCCAAGCTCGGCCTGGCTCCCAGCGACCGTATGGACCGCAGGGTCGCCGCCGTGCTGCGCTACCTCGGCGCCTGAAGCGGCCTCTGCCACCCGGCCTCAGGGAAACGGCCTTGTGAGCTGGACCGCGGGCGGCGTGCGGTAGCCAGCACCACCATCGACCGGCCAGCGGGCGGGATCGAAACCGCCCGCGCCGCTCCCTACGTTGGTGATTGCTTCATCCGACACCCAACGTAAGGATCTATCTTGTCGAGCAACACTCTGCGTCGTACCGTGCCGGTCACCCTGGCGCTGGCGGCCTGTCTGACGAGCCTGAGCGCTCCGGCGTTCGCCACCCCCGCCCCCGCCGGCGTCTCCACGGCGGCCGTCGGCGCCGGCCAGGAGCGGGTGGTGGCGGACCTTGAGCGCAACGCCCAGGAACTGCGCGGCACCGTCCCGAGCGGTCAGTCCCGCGACCTGCGGGCGTTGTCGGCGATGACCAAGGGCGCCGCCATCGTGGGGATCGGCGAGGTCACGCACGGCTCGAAGGAGCTGTTCACGCTGCGGCACCGGATGTTCCGGCACCTGGTGCAAACCCAGGGCTTCACCACGCTGGCGCTGGAGGCGACCTGGTCGGCCGGCGTCCGCCTGGACGCGTACGTGCGCACCGGCAAGGGCGACCTGCGCACGATCATGGCCGAGGAGTTCCAGCAGTCCTACGGCGCGTGGAAGACCCAGGAATGGATGGACCTGTATGAGTGGATGCGCGACTACAACCGCACCGCCTCACGCAAGCTGCGCGTGATGGGATTCGACATCGGCGACGTCCACCCCGAGCAGTACCGGCGCATCCTCGCCTGGGCCGAGAAGCACGAGCCGTCGCTGGAGCCCGAACTGCGTCGCCGCTACGCGGGCCTGCTCGCCCTGCCCGCCGGGGTGGCCGAACGGATGAACGCCCTGGCCACACTGCCGGCCGAGCAGCGCGCCGCCCTGGCCGGCGACGCTCAGGCCGCCTACCGCCTGCTGGACGACAGCGGAAAGGTGAGCCCGACGGTCCTGCAGGAGGCCCGCGTCATCGTCCAGATGACCACCATGTACGCACTGGACGGGTCGGCCCTGCACCGTCACCGTGACCGGGCCATGGCCGAGAACACCGTGTGGTGGCAGCGCCACACCGGCACCAAGACCGTGGCGGCCGCGCACAACGGGCACATCGGCTACGTCTCCGCCTGGCCCCACCAGTACCCGGTCACCCAGGGCGCCGTCCTGCGCTCCCTGGCCGGCACCTCCTATGTGGCGATCGGCACCACCATCCACAGCGGCCGCTTCCGCGCCATCGACCCCAAGACCGGCCAGGTCGCAGTCTTCGACACCGGCGCCCCCGTCCCGGACAGCAGCGAGGCCGTCCTGGACCGGGTACGCTACCGCGACTACTACGTGGACCTGCGCCGCGCCGGCCGTACCCCGTCCACCCGAGCGTGGCTGGACACCGCCCGTCCGACCTTCACCATCCCGGCCACCTACGTGCCCGAGCAGTTCAACCGGCCGCTGGCCCTGGGAGCGGCCTTCGACGTGATCGTGCACCTCAACCGGGTCGAGGCAGCCACCCCGCTGCCCTAACCCTCCTTCCTACGGGCTGGCCGGCCGATGGTGGTGCGGTAGCCAGCACCATCGGCCGGCCAGCCCGCGGGATCGAACCGCGCCCCCGCCCATCCCTACGTTGCGGCCAATGGCGCGCTCGGCGGCGGGCAGGGCCAGGCCTGCCGTCACGGTCGCGACCGTCAGCAGCGCCCTCAGAGCCTGGCCGAGGCCGGCGCCGAGTGCGCCCGCCTCACCGTCCCGCTGGACTACGCCAACCCCGGCCAGCGCACCATCGCCGTGGCCATCTCCCGGCTGAAGCCACCGACCCGGCACGCCGGCGCGGCATCATCCAGACCAACCCCGGCGGCCCCGGCGGACCAGGACTGACGCTGCCGCTACAGCTGCGCGCGAAGATGACGCCCGAGGTCGCCGCTCCAGCTCATCATGGCCAAGTCGCCGGGCACGGGGTGCGTGCCCGGCGGTGGCTCGTTCATACGGTCGGGGCTTCGACCAATGTCCGAATGGTCAGGGGTTCGGCGAGGATCTGGTCGAGTACCTGCCGAGCGTGGTGGAGGTGGGGGGTGGTGAAGTGTTCGTCGAGGGCTTGCCGGTTGGCCCATTGCTCGACGACCACCATGCGGGCGGGGTTGTTGGGATCGGTGTAGGGCTGGTAGGCCATGCAGCCGGGTTCGTCCAGGGATGGTTCGATCATGGCCTCCAGCGCTGTGCGGAGCCGGTCGTGTTGCCCGGGTGCGGCGAGGAACTCAGCGATGACGACGAGAGACATGGCCCCGGTCTCCTTCATGCGTGGCGGGCGGGGCCGCTGCCCGCGCCGGAGACCGTGATCGCGGTGGCGATCTCCTCGATGTCGGCAGAGGTCAGCTCGAACGATCCCGCGCCGATCCAGCCGTCCACCTGGGCGGTCTTGCGTGCGCCGACGATGGCTCCGGTGATGCCGGGCCAGGCGAGCACCCAGGCGATGGCCACTTCGGCCACGGTACGGCCATGGCGTTCGGCGATCGGCCACAGCGCCTCGGCGAGCTGGAGGTTGGCGGTCAGGCCGGTCGTGAAGTCGGCGTGCGCGGTCCGCCAGTCCTCGGCGGGCAGGCCGGCCACGCGCTCGGCGGAGAAGGCCCCGGTGAGTAGGCCGGACTGAAGCGGCGAATAGGTGATCACGCCGGTCTCATGCGCGCGTGCCCAGGCGATCTCGGCCGCGGACGATCGGTTGATCGCCGAGAACGGGGGCTGGATGACGTCGACATGGGCGACCTGCTCGGCGGCTTCGAGCAGGTCGGGCGCGTGATTGGACAGCCCGATCGCCCGGACCTTGCCCTCGGCCTTCAAATCGGCCATGACCTGCCAGTACTCCTCCAGCGGCGTGGCGTTGGGCGACACCGCCCCGAAACCGCCACCGGCGTACTCCAGCGACTCGCCGGTGTCGGGGTAGTGCACCTGGTACAGGTCGATGTGGTCGACGCCCAGCCGCCGCAGCGAGTCCTCGAGTTCGCGACGGACGCTGGCGGGCTTCATGATCCGCCGAGGTGCGGCCGACGGGTTGTCGGGGTCCCAGACCAGGCCGACCTTGGTGAAGATGTACGGGCGGTCGGCTTGGGGCAGGTCGGCGATAGCTTTGCCGACCAGTTCCTCCGAGTGGCCCAGGCCGTACACCGCGGCGGTGTCGATCCAGTTGACGCCCGCGTCCAGCGCGTGGCGGATCGCGGCGACCGACTCGGCGTCGTCGGTGGCGCCCCAGCTGAAGGTCCAGCCCGAGCCCGACACGGCCCACGAACCAAAGCCCAATCGGGTGATCTCCATGCCGGTACGGCCAAGTAGGACAGTCATGAGTGATGCGCTCCTGTGAATCGGAAAGCCGGAACCGTTCCGGTGGGTTCCCACCCTCGGCGTTTCACGGCGGCTCGGACAGTGCCCAGCACTGCCTAGGCACAGCCTGACCAGGATCACTTGGGTCTCGGCCGGTGATACTAGGAGGCATGGTCCTGGATCGACGCGCCGAGCTGGGGGAGTTCCTCCGATCCCGTCGGGCCCGGCTCCGGCCCGAGGAGCTCGGCCTGTCCTCCTACGGGGCGCGGCGCCGGGTCCCTGGACTGCGCCGCGAGGAACTGGCCCAACTGGCCGGAGTCAGCGTCGACCACTACATCCGGCTGGAGCAGGGACGCACCCTGCATTTCTCAGTGGAGGTCCTCGACGCGGTAGCCCGTGCGTTGCGACTCGATCCGGCCGAACGCGCGCACCTGCACCGGCTGGCCCGCCCTGCGCCCGCCGCGCCCCCCGAGACCGCGGACGACCGCCCGCCCCTGCGGCCGAGCATTCGCCGGTTGCTGGCCTCGATCGACAACGCCCCTGCCTACCTGGTCGACCGCAACACCAACGTGCTGGCCTGGAACCGACTGGCGGCAGCATTGATCACCGACTTCGGCGCCATCCCCGCCGCAGAGCGCAACATGGCCCGGCTGGTGTTCCTGGACGAGGGCGTGCGCAACCTGTTCGCCGACTGGCGGGCGCGGGCCCGCGACGTCGCGGGCTTCCTCCGGATGGACGCTGCCCACCGACCGGTCCCCCCGTCCACCCAGACCCTGATCGACGAGCTTTCCAGCGTCAGCGCCGAGTTCCGTGAAATCTGGGCTGAGCATGAGGTGAGGGACAAAAGACACGGGCACTACCGGTATCGGCATCCGCTGGTCGGCGAGATCGAGCTCACCTACGAGACCCTGCGGCTGCCGGACGACCCCGGATTGGCCCTGATCGTGCACACCGCCGAGGAAGGATCACCCGCCCAAACAGCGCTCCAGCTTCTTGCCGTCTGGGCCGGGCAGGGCGAAGAAGAAGGTCACAGATCGGGGTCCGGGGGCTCGTGATCGGTCGGGGTGGGCGTGAGGAGGTCCGCGCACGGCTCGCACACCGAGACGCGGACCGGGTAGACGAGCCCGGCACGGGCGGGCTGGAGGGTGACCAGGGTCTGCTCGGTGTGCAGGCACACCTCGGCAGTGTCGGGGTGCAGGGTGACGGAGACGAACGTCTCCTGCGGTGCGGTCGTTGCCGTGCGAGGCGCCTGGAGGTCCGGGAGCTCTTCGACCTGGACGTCCGGGTTGGCCTCGTGCGCGGTGGCCTCGGCGGCCAGGGCGCGCCCGCCATCGGGCAGCCAAGCGCAGTCATCGCCGCAATCGCACGCTTCGACCACGGCGGCAGCGAGCGCGAACCGCACGCAGGCCGCCTGGTACAGGCCCGTGAGCTCCAGCGTCTGAGCGTCCAGGACCGTCCGGTGGCGTGCGAGCGCAGCGCCGTAGGCGTCGGCGGCCTTGTTCGGCCGTACCGCGATCCGGGCCGATTCCCGCTCGGCAGGCACGGGAACCTGGTTGGCGGCGAACGTCAGCCGGTCGTGCTCGGCCAGTGTCTCGGCGAGCTGCCCACGCAGCGCTGTGCACGCATTTCTCATCGCGGCCAGGCCGGCGTCGACCTGGGCTGGCCAGGCGGGCGCTCCATCGGGGTGGGGGCGTTCATCGCGGGGTAGAGGCGGGCGTACGCCTGCCACTGCTCGGCGTAGTGGCGGGTGCCGGCGTCGGTCAGCCGCAGCAGGTACGGGCCCTTTGAGTAGTCCTCGGTGCGCTCGGCGGCGACGTACGGGGGTTCCCGCTCGGTGAGCCGCTCCCACGCGGGCTGCCTCGTGCACGTCCACGGCTCAAACTCCGCCCGGCGCCGTGCGCTGAACCCCCTCTGCGGAGGGCATGTCGTCAGATTGGCTGTGGGCGGCCGAACAGCAGGTCGTAGCCGGGCGGGAGCTGCAGCAGGATCCGCTTCATCAGGTCCTCGCCCGCGGTGTCGGCCACGACGCTGAGCACGGCGCTGACGTCCCACGTCGCGGTCTTCTCCGTGGCGCCCTCGATCCAGGCCGCGGTCGCCCGGACGAACCGCTCGGGCGTCAGCGGCTCGTAGGCCGGCAGGGGGTTGAGCAGGACCAGCGCCAGCGTCTCGGGGAGCCAGGCGGCCAGCTCGTTGCGCACCTCGCCCACCAGGTGCGCGCCCAGCAGGGCCAGGACGACGCGGGAGGCCTGCTCCGCCTCCTCCCGCGAGGGATATTCGCCGCGCTCCTGGATCGCGGACAAGAACGCCTCCCACCGCATCCGCATGATGCCCCTTCCGATCCGACGGCCGCCGCAGCGGCGGGCCTGGCACGCGGGACGGGAGCCCCCATCCTCGGTTCCGGCCCGTCACGGCTGACCGGCACAAGCCCGCACAGTAACGCCGAGCCATCACCCAAGTCCGATACGTCCCCTCACCGGTGACCGCTAACCGCTACCGACCACATCAGCCTGTCCACCGCGGCCGGCGACGTCATCCGCCGGGCCTGCGCCGACCTGGAATTTGGTGCCGCGGTCGTCCTGGACACCGAGATCACCGGCCTGGACGGCGTCGGCATCGAGCGCGCGGTCATCGACGCTGTCACCGGCCACGTCCTGCTCGACGCCCTGGTCCACCCCGACGGGGTCGGCGTCGGGAACGGCGCACGAGCCGTGCACGGCATCGGTGATCTGCTGGCCGCGCCGCGCTGGAAACACCGGACTTCCTCGACGCCGTCGTCGGCCGCCGGAGGATCAGCCGGGTTCGGAATCAGTCGCGGTCCGGAACGTCACAGTGGCAAGGTCTCGGGCACCGGCCTGGAAGAGGCCCTGCTCCAGCTCACCTTGGCCAAGCGCTGACCTACTGACATCCACCAGAGGAGTGCGTAATGTTCAGCTTCGTGAGGTTTGAGATCTTCCGGGCTCTCCGGAATATCCGATACCTGCTCCTGCTCGTGGTCATGCCCGTCGGGCTCTACCTGATCTACGGCAGGACCTCCGACTCGGCGTTCGCCATGGTCGCCATGGCCGTCTACGCCGCCGCGGGCGGAGGGCTGATCGGTTCCGGAGGCGGGGTCGCGGAGGATCGGATGCGCGGCTGGCTGCGGCAGCTCAAGGTCACGCCGCTGGCCGATCGGCACTGGCTGGCCGGGAAGATCGTGCAGGGCATGCTGATGATCGTCCCGGGAGTGGCGGGGGTCGGGGTCGCCGCTGTGACCGTCGGCCGGGTTCACCTGGCCGCCGGGCAATGGGCGGCGTTGCTCGGCCAGCTCGTGCTCGGCTCGCTGCCCTTCGCGCTCCTCGGTCTCAGCCTCGCCCTCACGCTCAAGGGCAAGACGGCACAGATCGGGCTGGCGGTGATCTTCTTCGCCCTGGCCGCGCTGGGCGGCGTCATCGGCTCGGGTACGCTGCCCGCCGCGCTGGCCGCGATCCAGCACTACCTGCCCACCTACAGCCTGGTCCAGGCCGGATACGCGATCATCGGCGGGCACGGTCCGCAGGCCGGCGGCCTGGCCGTCCTGGCTGGCTGGGCCATCGCCGCCGCGGCGGCCACGCTGGTCCAGTGGCGGCGGGAGTCCCATGCCCGGTGAACGTCGCCGACGCGGAGGTCCCTGACGCGATGAGCCGTACGCGATGGCCGGGGCAGGCGGCCCGATGAGCCTGCGCAGGTGGTGGCGTCCCCGGCGAGCCCTGCTCGCCGGGGCTTTCGACGTGCGGTCGCTGCTGATGATCGGCGCCACCGCGTGGGCGCTGTTCTACCACTTCGCCCAGCACACCGCGCTCTGGAGCCGCGTCCTGGCCGCCGGGTGGGCACTCGGCGTCGTCGTGCTGGGCGGGCTGGTCGCGGTACGCCCCACACGCGAGCGCTACCTCGTGCTCGTCGCGGCGTGCCTGACGCTGGAAGCGTGGGCGGGCTGGCACTGGATCGTGGTGGCCACCTGGGCGACCAGGCAGGCCGGCCGGGATCTGCGGATCAAGGAGGCGGCCGGGATCAGCCTGGCGGGCATGGCACTGGCCCTGGTCCACGGCGACGATCCGGTCGCGGCCGGCGCGCTGGGCGCGTTCGTCCTGCTGCCAGGCATCTTCGCCGCGCAGAGCAGGCGGACCGCCGACCTCATCGAGGAACTGCGGGAGACGCGGCGCGAGCTGGCCAGGATGGCCGTGGTGGAGGAGCGCAACCGCATCGCAAGAGACCTGCACGACCTGGTGGGCCACAGCCTGTCGGTGGTGGCGGTGAAGACCGAACTGGCCAGAAGGCTGGTCCCGCTCGACGCCGGGCGCGCCGACGCCGAACTGGCCGACGTCGACTCCGTGGTGCGCCGCGCGCTGGCCGAGGTGCGCCAGGCCGTGACGAACTACAAGCAGCCGACGCTGGCCGCCGAGATCTCGGGAGCGGTCTCGGCCGCCCGCTCGGCCGGGATCGAGTGCACGGTGTCCGTACCGGACAGCTGGGACCTGCCGGTGCCCGTCGAAGGGCTGCTGGCCTGGGCCGTACGCGAGGCCGTCACCAACGTCCTGCGGCACAGCCGGGCCCGGACCTGCGCGATCACGCTGACGCTGGAGCCGCGCCGGGCCGCCGTCGAGGTCCGCGACGACGGCGCGGGACCCACTCGGACGGCCCCCGGCGACGGCGGCCGTCCGGCGGCCGGCAACGGCCTGGCCGGGCTGTCGGAGCGGGCCGCCGCCCTCGACGGCGAGCTCAGCGTCGGCCGGCGGCCGGAAGGCGGCTTCCGGCTCCGTGTCGCCGTCCCCCTGGAGGCATCATGACGATCCCCTGGAGGGCATCATGACGATCAGAGTGCTGCTCGCCGAGGACCAGACGATGTTCCGCGGCGCCATGGCGACCCTGCTGGGGCTGGAGCCGGACATCGAGGTCGTCGCCGACGTCGGCCGCGGTGACGAGGTGGTGGGCGCCTGCGAGGCGTTTCGGCCCGATCTCGCGCTGCTGGACATCGAGATGCCCGGCATCGACGGCCTGGAGGCGGCCCGGCGGCTGGCGCAGGCCGTGCCCGAGACCAAGGTCGTCATCGTGACCACGTTCGGCCGTACCGGCTACCTGCACGCCGCGCTGGCCGCAGGCGCCGCCGGCTTCCTGCTGAAGGACGCGCCCATCACCGAGCTCGCCGACGCCATCCGCAAGGTCGCGGCCGGGCAGGGGGTGATCGACCCGTCCCTGGCGATCGCCGCGTTGAGCGAGGGCGCCTCGCCGCTGACTCCCCGGGAGACCGAGGTCCTGGCCGCCGCCCGCGGGCACGGCACGATCGCCGACATCGCCCGCGACCTGTACCTGTCGCCCGGCACCGTACGAAACCACCTGTCCGCCGCGATCCAGAAGCTCGGCGCCAGGACCAGGACGGAGGCGGTGGAGATCGCCGAGCGGAAGGGCTGGCTGGTATGACGATCGTCACGGTTGAGGTCACGACGGCCGGCACTTATGCCGCGACCGGCGATTTTCTACCGTTCAATACATGACGAACTACCGCATCTCCCTCCTGGGCGGCCACAAGGGTCAGATCTCTTCCGACACCGTCGTCGTCACCCCGATCGGCGGCGCCGACGTGCGCGCCACCTCCGGTCTGACCCTCACCAAAGTCGCCCTCTTCGGCGGTGTGCGGCTCCGAGTGCCGGCCGACGCGCGCGTCGAGATCGAGGGCTTCAGCCTGTTCGGCGATCGGCACATCGCCCCGGGCGTCCCCTCGGCCGGCGGTCCCCTGATCCGGGTCCGCTCGTACGGCGTCATCGGCGGTGTACGCGTCACCCGCGACGATTCGCCTCCTGGGAGTCCGACCTGATGACCGAGTTCCACGCCCGGTACGGCGGCTCCGGCGTCATGATCTACTGGCACGTCGACAAGGGCCGGCTGTGCATCTACTCCCAGCTCAAGTCGTGCTCCTCTTCGGAGGTCGCGCGATGATCGAGGGGTTGTTGCGGCACGGCACCGACGCCGGCATCGAGGCCGACTACACCGACACGCACGGCGCGTCCCTGGTCGGGTTGGCCTTCACCGAGCTGCTGGGGTTCAAGCTGCTGCCCAGGTTGAAGAACATCGGCGCCATCCAGCTCTAGGCGCAGACCGCGAACCAGGTGCCGTGGCCGAAACTGGAGAAGGTGCTCAAGCAGCGGCCGATCGACTGGGACCTGATCGCCAACAAGGGGGGCCATGCCCGAGGACCTCCTGACGGCCTTGGTCCAGCATCACCCGAGGTCATCCACGTATAGGCGTGCCCGAACCCTCACAGGGGCCAGCGGGTGTGACGGCTCGGAGCGGCTGTGTGGCCGAGGAAAGGCGTCGGCGGGCCCGCCAGGCCGCCGAACGGCAGGGCGGCGAGCAGTAGATCGCGTCCCGGCGAATGCCGACGCCGGGCGCGAACCAGACACCGCAGACCGGCCAGCGCCGCCCGACCCGCTCCTCCAGGTGCGTCCTGATGGTGGCGATCATCTCGGCGGCGAACACCTTCTGCCAGTACCGGCGGTGCCGGCGGGCACTGGCACGGCAGGCCGGGCGCACTAGCGTGCATCGGCCCTGGCCGTGGCGCTGTCCGGTGGTTCCAACTGCCTCGTACACCTATGGCCTATGGCTCACAGCGGCAGCGACCAGGCCCCGCGTGCGGCGCTCGCCCCGCACGCGGGGCCCAGGTCGTCCTCGCCAGGCGACGGGCCCGCTGCTTGTCAGCACTCGATGAACATCCTCGTCCACCCAGTGGTCAGTAGCAGTACCAGGAGAACGCGTCGTTCACGTTGTGGAAGGCGGCTCGCGTGAGCCTTCCGTCGTAGTGCCACCGGCAGGCGTCGTGCATGTTGATTCCGTGATGTTCGCCCCTGTGCCCGACGCACCTCCAGCTCCATACCGAGCCGGGGTCGGTGGCCACCGAGTTGAGGTGCCCCAAGTGCTGGCAGTAGGCGTGCATCCGGGGCAGGCCAGGAGGAGGGCCGGCCTGAGCCCCGGCCGCACCGGCCGTCATGAGACCGGCTCCCGACCAGAGGGCCGTGGCAGCAAGGGCGATCATGGTCTTCGCGGCGAGGCGCCGCAGTGTGCGTGATGTGTTCACGGTCTTCTCCTTGTACGGGGAGTTGTGGGCCGCCAGGCTGACCGAGGGCCCCCTGGCTCCTGACTGGTATCGGGGCCGGTTGGCCGCCATACGAGTCAGCAAAGCCATGCAGCCGAGGTGTCCAACAGTGACTCGGACAGACTCGGACGGACTCGACCACCGGTCGGCCGGCCGGGACCGGACGGCAGGCAGCCGCCGACACCACCCCTCGAACACTCACGGTAATCACTCATACACTTTGCGACAGGAAGAGGTTGGTTGAGTGAGGCCGAACGGCCCGAGGCGGAAGGGCAACGGTTGAGGGTGATGCGCGAGTATCCGGAACGCGGCGAGGATCCCCGGGCCGTCAAACCGGTGGCCCGACCCGGGGTGGAGACGGTGATCTGTCACGAGGGTCTGGTGAGGGCCCTGGCCGAGCAGTTCGCGCGGGCCGATACCTCCCTGCGTGAACTGGAGATGCGGGCGGACAAGGCGGGCAGGACCCGGCTGCCACGGACGACCTGTGCGGACATGCTGGCCGGCCGACGCTTCCCGAAGAAGGCCGTGATGGTGGCCTTCCTGCGGGCGTGCCAGGTGCCCGAAGACCAGCTTCCGGCATGGGAACAGGCATGGGAGCGGGTACGGGTCGCCCGCATACCCGCCAGGCCGGAGGAGAACCCCGGGATCGAATCTTCCAGCGGAGCGCCGTCCGCCGCCGCCCCGACGGCCGAGCCGAGCCAGGCCGGGCCGGCCCGCATCCCCAGCAGAGGTTGGCGCCAAGCCTTCATGCCGACCGTATTGGTGACGCTGGCAGTCGCGGCGGCTCTGAGCGTCATCATCCATCAGCAGAAGACGCCTGAACGGATCACGCCGGACGGTTTCGGCAGCCCTGTGGATCCCGGCCACATCATCAGCGATGACGGTCGTGCGTTCGGCCCTGGCGGGTCAAGCCGGTTCACCGCGACCATCGATCCATCCAACACCGGAGTACGGCTGGTCCGCCGCCTGGACGTAGGGGTCGCCTGGCAACACGCCAGCATCACCGTGAACGGGAACCTCGCCGGAGTGTGGCGACCGCTGCCCGGTGACAGCATCTACAAGTGGAGGGACCAAGTCGTCGAAATCCCGCGAACTCTCACCGCAGGTCGACGCTCTCTCGCCATCGCCAACACGTTCGTGTCCTCCTCCGAGGGCTTCAACGAATTCCGCTACGTCATCGAGCAGAAGGTCAACGGAACCTGGACGACCGCCGACACGCTCGACGTCGGCCACCTGCACGCCGCCAGCGAGGCCGCACACGACTACCACATCGTTGCGCAGGGCTGGGCCGACACCCAGACATTCGCCTATCCACCGCGCAAGCAAGACTGGAGAGTCGACTGAAGTCGAAAGCCCGCGGCACAGACCAACCGCGCCGCCCGTGAGCGGGGGTGGCGGTAGGTGCCAGGTCAAGTGCGGCGCAAAGCGGGATCAGCAGCGCCGTACCCACACCCTGCAGAATCGAGTTCCCGAGGCAGCTTCGCCGGCTCCAACATGAACGTGATGATCAACGACATCAGCGAGGACCGGGACACCGCCGTGCAGGGTGCCCAGGTCGCGATCACGATCTTCCTGCTGGTGATGGCCGCGCTGATTCCTCACTGGCCGCCGAGAAGCCGGCCCGCCGCCGTGCCCAGCGCGCCCTTATCGCGGCGGGCTTCGTCGTTACGATCGCCGGCATCGCCGTGCTGTTGGGCCTGGTCGCCTGGCAGCCCGGTGCCTGGGCCTTCGCCCCCGGCCTGCTGCTGATCGGGCTGGGTCTGGGGCTGATGCTCACCCCGTCGGTGACCGTGGTCCAGTCGTGCTTCCCGGAGACGCAGCCGAGCTGTCGTCCCGCCCGGGTCCGATGGTTCACCCTGATCGCGAACCGGGTGGCCGCGGCTGACGTGGAGCGCCCGCCGTGGCCCCAGCGCAGCGCCCACGTGGTCCACTGAAGCAGGAGCTTGTCGCGGCGACCGGCTCCCGCGCCCGGCCACGACCCGGTCGCGCCTACCTACTCGAACGCGCGCTCGAACTGCCTCTCGGCCGATCCGTGCTGCTCTACCCGAGCGGAGCACCGACACCTTGCGGAACCCGCTCGGCCTTCGCCTGCACTTGACCGTCGCCCATGGCGTGAATTTCTTCCGTCCGTAGCGCCAGCCCGAGAGCGAAGAACGTGGGCGCCCACTCGCCGACGAAGATGCCCCACCTGTCGGCCCGCTCGATACCCGCCGGCTCTGCGCTCGCCGACAGCCACCACGACGCGAGTGACGCGGCAATGGAAGCGAAGCCCGCGGCGTACATGTGCGAGGACTTGATGCCGATCTTGTGCAGGGTGCTGATCACGTTTCCCCCTGTGATGGTGATGGTGATGGTCCCGCCTGCTACCCCCAGCGCGAGAAGCGATACGACGCCGCGACCGGTTTTGCCACCTCTTGCCCGGGCCACTGGCAGCCTGACGGTATGACCCGCGACAGGGCCACCATCCACGACCTACTGGCGAAAATCCGAGCCAACGCCGCCGTACTCGCATGGCCGGACGCTCCCGTGGAGCCAGGCGACGAGACCTCGGTCATGGTGGGCGAGTTCGGCGACGAACGGCCGTGCCAGCGACTCTCAGCGGCCTTCTACCTTCATCCTGGACGCTGTCTTGAACCTGGACGGAGGGTGATCGCCGCAGCCGTCACTGCCATGCTCGGAAGGCTCGGCGCGGCCCTCAGGGGACGGGCAGACGATCACGATGGCGGCGGCTACGGGCAGTTCCCGGGGGCGGACGGCTGGTGCCGGGAGAGTGGTGGATCGATGATGCCGCTCCGGTTGGGGCAGGCCCGATGCGGGTTGAGCGCACGCAGCGCCGCTAGAAACCGCAGGGATGGAATCGCCCGGGTGCGCACGCCGGTGTCCGGGTCGAGGTAGCTCTCCTGGCCGAGCAACTGAGCGCCGCGGGCATCGGCCTGGAGTTCCTCACCGGTGAGCTGCAGGGCTCGCACGACGCGTCCGGGGCGTGTTCACCGTGCTGGCCGCGCTGTCGGGGATGGAACGCGAATACATCCGCGACCGCACCCTGGAAGGCCGCGAATCCGCCCGCAGCCGCGGCAAGGCCATCGGCGGCGCCACTGTCACCGACCCACGGCCATGCCGTCCATGGCCCTGCGCCTGCGCGAGCAAGGCCTCAGCCTCCGCGAGATCGCCCGCCCGCCTCGTCATCACCCAGGGCAAGAAGAAGGGCTGGCGCCCCTCACCCGCCACCGTCTTTTGCGCGACCATGACGAGCAGGACCCGGCGAAGACACGGACGTGAGCGGTGAGCCCGTGGCCCACCACCGTCATTGACCTGAGACCTCATCTGCAGGACACTCTGTTGCCGCAGGTCAGGGTGCTGCTTCGTTGGAGATTTCTTCATTTCTACCGAGACCCCACCCTCTGATCGGTTGTAATCACGCGATTGATTGATAATCTGTGTCCATGCCAGAAGATCAGCCTCAGGCGACGAGCAAAGCGGCACGTACGAGGGAGCGCATCCTTGATGCGGCCCTCGACGAGTTCGCCGCCAAGGGATACAGCGGTGCTCGCACGGCGGCGATCGCCAAGCGTGCGGGCATCAACGTGCAGCTGATCTCGTACTATTTCGGTGGCAAGGAAGGCCTGCTGGAGGAGCTGCTGTCGGGCTGGCAGGAGCGGCGCGCGAAGCTGGTGCCGGCAAGCAAGGCCGAGCCGTTCCTGGAGAGCTTCCGCATGGTGTTGAACGCCACCTTGCGTGATCCCCGGCGAGCCCGTCTCGTGGTGTGGCAGGCGTTGGGGGACTACCCCGGCGACGCCGAAGCGCTGGCGCGGGAATGGCGCACAGTGGCCGCCGCCGCCGTCGAGCAGACGCGCGCCCGGCAGGCGGCGGGAGAGATCGGCGATGGTCACCCGGCCGAGTTCGTGACGCTGCTCTCCTTCCTGCTCGCCTTCGCCCCGGTTGCGCTTCCGCAGGTGATCGAGGGGATCTATGGCGTGGATCCGCTGTCGGAGGAGTACCGGCAACAGGTGAGTGAGGCTCTCTCTGCCTTTCTGGGCGTACGGCACGCATGAGGCTCGTCCTCATGCATGAAATCATTCAATTGATTGATTAAGGAGTATCCATGATCCGTGTCCTCGTCGCAGGAGCCACCGGCCGCCAGGGCGGAGCCGTCGTCGCACGCCTGCTCAAGCACGGCCATGAGCCCGTCGCCTACGTCCGCGACCCTGCGACACCGGCGGCGGACGCGCTCGCCGCACAGGGCGTCCGCCTCATGACCGGCGATCTCGCCGACCGCGAAGCCCTCACCAAGGCGGCGAAGGGTCTGGATGCGATCTTCGGGCTGACCGTCCCCTTCGGCCAGAACGGCGCCGCCGAGGAAGTCGCCCAGGGCCGTGCCCTCGCCGACGCGGCGAGGGCGGTGGACGCGCACCTGGTGTACTCCTCGGTCAAGGGGGCGGCGAGCGAGGTCGACTTCACTGTCGAGCACGCCTCCGCCAAGCAGGTCGTGCACCGATACCTCATCAAGCAGGGCACCACTTTCACCAGCGTTCAGCCGGCCTACTTCATGGAAAACGCCCTCAATGTGGGCCTGACCCGGCTGAACCAGGGCGTCTACGCCTTCCCGCTCTCTCCCGATCGCAAGCTCGACCAGGTCACCGTGCTGGACATCGCCGGCATGGCCGTCCACGCGATCGAGAACCTCGCCAAGCTGTCCGGCAGAGCGATCGACGTCGTCTCCGACAGCGTGACCACCCTCGAGGCGGCGGGCTTCCTGTCCGAAGCCGTTGGTTCGGACGTGCCGTACGAGAACATTCCCATCCCGATGATCCGTCAGTGGGCCGGGGATGAGATCGCTGACATGTTCCAGAGTTTTGAGGACAATCGGGTACACACCGACATCGCCGCGCTGCACGCGGAGTTCCCGGAGGTGGGCTGGCACTCCTACCTGGAGTGGGCGCAGACGGTCGACTGGGACCGGGAGCTCTCTCAGCAGCCTGGCCGGGGCTGAACCCCTCCGAGGCGGAGACCCGGCCGTGCCGGCGATCGTACGCACAACGGAGGCTGACAGGGTCACCCCGGCCAAAGATCTCTAGCCGCGGCCACCGACATCCAGCGGCGGGTCCACAGAACGGCGAGAAGACCCCAGCGCTGGGAGCTTCGTTTTGTCGGCCGTCCACGCTGTGTTCCGGGGGTTGAGCAGCATACGAACGAAAAGTCGCGTTAAGCGGGCCGGGCGGAAGCGGCTTGGCGTGACATTCCGTTCCTGATTGGGCGTCCGAAGGATCGGGCCGAATGTGGCGTAGCGAGGCAGTGCACCTGACATGGCTGACATGCCTGAAGACCGCTGCCGACTACTGAAAGTCGCCCCAGACAATCTGGTGAACCCGCGCCCGGTGTGGAGAATCGATGACACCTACATCGAAATCGGGCCGCGCTTTGGGTACGGTCCACCACCCGAGGCCTCGCCTTCCCCTACCAGGCCTACAGCCGCGCCGCAGCTTCCGGCCACCCCACCCAAACCGGAGCAGGTATCCGGCGGGACACACCCGTTACGATCTCCGATGAGCTTCACCTTTCCGCCGAATGCCTTAAAGCCCAAGAACAGGACAGATGACCCATGAGACGGTGGGTTACCCTAGCGGTCGCCGTGCTGATCGCGTCCGTACCGATTGCCACGAGTCCCGCCGCCGCGCAGGCAAGCGCTCCCGATCCGGCGCGCGCGCTCAAGCGGCAGCTCCGGAACGAGCATGGCGTTCGGATCGCCGAGACCAACCGCTACTTCTATGGCGGGAAGTCGAAGATCTCCGGGAGCGGGATCCGGATCAGCGGTGGTCTCCAGCTCGCCCCCACGGGTCCGGCGGCTGCGGATTTCACCTGGTGGGACCTTCCCCTGCCGAAGGTCGAGGGAGTCCCGCCCAAGAAGCCGGATCCCTACCGTGTGATCCGCGTCGGTGAAGACGTGTACGACGACGCCGACCAGTACCCCGGGCCGGTCCCCGACGGCAAGAAGTGGATCCGGTTCCCGAACAACCACAGGGGACGCATGGCCCGGGACATGGCCCAGGACGCCAGCCTGCAGCCGATCAACGTGTACGACCCGTCCATGATGAAGGCCGTGCTGAAGCGCTCGACGAGCAAGCCCGTCTCCGGCGGTTTCGTTTACCGGGGCACCATGAGCTGCCAGGAGCTGAACAAGGTCTCCAAGGGCCACGTCAGCAACTGGAGCTCGGGTAAGCGCATCGACGAGAAGAGCAAAGGGAAGATCTCTTGGCAACTCTGGGCCGACCGTGACGGTGTCCTCAAGCGCCTGATCACCGCTGATACCGTGGGAGAGGGGAAAGATCCGCTGGTCAAGCGGAGCGACACGCGCTACACCGACTGGGGATTCGACCTCGTCATCGCCGCTCCGCCCGCGGGCGAGGTGATCGACGAAGAAGATCTGCTGGAGTACAGCCGTATGCAGAACACGCCCGTTCCGGCAGACGAGAAGAACACCTGAGGCGTCCCGGTAGCAGGGCCTGAGCACCCCCGCCGGAGGCGACCGCTGACCGCCGGCGCGCACGACCGCCTGTCCCTCCCGGCCAACCCGAACGACGGTTCCAGCGCGCGACCAGCCAGGCGCGGATGTCCGCGCGGTCGCGCACCAGATCCGCCGTGTCGGGGTGCTGGCAAGAAACCCAACCGAGGGGTCCTGGTACGGCTGGCGCCAGCCGTACCAGGAGGAGCATTGTCCTCTTCCGTCTCCCCAGCCCCGTCAAGGTCGGTGGCAAGGTCCGCCTGGCCGCCACGGTCGTCTCCGTCGACGACGTGCAGGGGAACGGAGTCCAGATAGCCATGGACTTCACCGTCGAGATCGACGGCTCGGCCAAGCCCGCCTGCGTCGCCCGCGCCCTCTACCGCCACTACGCCTGACCGCGTTCTCTCGGAGACCCCCACCGCCACGATCGGAACCGTCATGTCCACCTCGTCGGCTCCCGCCTCCGCCACCCCCGTCCAGCTCCGCCGCGCCGTCGTCTCCAGCTTCCTCGGCAGCGTCATCGAGTACTACGACTTTTTCTGTACGCTACGGCCTCGGCTCTGGTGTTCGGCAAGATCTTCTTCGCCGACCTCAACCCGCTCGCCGCGACCGTCGCAAGCCTCGGCACCTTCGCCACCGGCTACCTCGCCAGGCCGCTCGGCGGCATCATCTTCGGGCACTTCGGCGACCGGCTCGGCCGTAAGCGCATGCTGGTACTGACCATGGTCCTGATGGGCGCGGCCAGCTTCCTCATCGGCCTGCTGCCGACCTACGAGCAGGTTGGCAGCCTCGCCTCCATCGCGCCCGTTGTCCTCCGCGTCGTCCAGGGCATCGCGGTCGGCGGCGAGTGGGGCGGCGCCGTCCTCATGTCCGCCGAGTACGCCACAGGACGACGCGGCCTGTGGGCCAGTTTCACCAACGCCGGAGCCCCGTTCGGCATGCTGCTGTCGACCGCGGCGCTCAACGGCAGCGCCGCGCTCATCGACGAGCAGGCGTTCCTCGGCTGGGGCTGGCGCATCCCGTTCCTGATCAGCGTCGTCCTGCTGGCCATCGGCCTGTTCGTCCGCGCGCGGGTCGAGGAGTCCTTCGTCTTCGCCGCCGGCCGCCAAGCCCCCGAGCCCCGGTCCGCGCCGCTGCTGGACGTGCTGCGCCACTACCCCAGGACGCTCCTGCTGAGTATCGGCGTGGGCCTGTCACCGTTCGTCCTGCAGGGCCCGCTCACGACCCTCCTCGTCTCGTACGGCGTGCAGGCCGGCTTCGCCCGCCAACAGGTGCTCAGCGGCCTGACACTCTCCTCCGCGATCGCGGTCGCCGGCATCCTCGGCTGGTCGGGCCTGTCGGACCGAGTAGGCCGCCGGCCGATCGTCCTGGCGGGCGCGCTGGCCGCCGCCGGCTACGCCCTCGTCATCTTCCCGCTCACCGACAGCGGCAGCGTGGGCCTGTTCACCCTCGCCCTCGTGCTCGGCACGCCGAGCCATTGGCTCCAGATCCGTCCTCCACATCATCTGGGAGCCCACCGAAGCGAAATGGCAAGAGGGCCTACGAGCAGGCCAAGGCGCTACACGCCAGCACCGGCAGACTCGAGCCCGACAACGACTATCTCAAGGACTGGATCAGCCGGCAGCGCACCCTGCGGAAGGCGGGCAAGATCACTCCCGACCGGATCGACGCGCTGGACAAGATCGGTATGCAGTGGGGTGACTGGAGCGACACACGATGGGAGCTCGGCCTGGCGGCCGCTCGGGCCCATCATGCCCGCACTGGCGGCTTGATCTGTCCCAAGGAGCACAACGAAGACGGATTCCCGCTCGGAGCGTGGCTCAACTCCCGACGTGTCGAGAAGCGCCACTCTGCCCGAGTGGAAGATCGTCGCCCTCGACCAGCTCGGCATGGTGTGGGATCCCAGGCTGGCGCGCTGGGAGCGAGGACTGGCTGCGGCCCGGCGATTCCGTGAGGAGCACGGCCACCTGTCGGTGACGGACCACTACATCGATGCCACGGGCTACCGCCTCGGCGACTTCATAGCCCATCAGCGAGCAAAGCGCCGAGGTTCTAAGCAGGGCGGCCTCATTGAAGAAGAGATCGCCGCCCTCGACGAGCTCGGCATGGTGTGGGAAGTGAAGCGTCAGTACATGGGGTGAGACCACACCGTGGCCTGCGCCGCCGACCGGGCCGTGAGCTTCAGCCCCCTGCGTACAGGGGGCTGAAGCTCGTCATGTCGTGGCCGGCCCCGGACCGCAGCGGGGAACTCGAAGATCTCGACGAACTCCGAGAGATCAACGAGTTGGGCAACCTCGGCGCTGTCCCGGCAGTCGGCTACCCGCCAGCGCTTGCCACCGCGCCAGCGGTCGATGCGGAATCGCGGACGCCCGTCCAGAACGATCGGGACGACTTCGATCCCGTCAGGCCCACGGAAGTACGACATGCCGAAATCGTACAAATCGGACAGTGTGTCGAAGTGAGCTGTGCGCGGCATCTCAGCCGGCGCGCCGCCGACCGATGCGCGGAACGTCGGCCGGCGACATGTCCGTGCGCAGACCCCTCCAGGAGGGATGCCGCAGCAGGCCGTCGCCGGTCCGCTCGGCGAAACGCACCTCGCCCACCAGGACCGGCCGCACCCAGCGGGCGGCCCGCGCCTGCTCTATCGGGACGTGCCCGGCGAACGGGCTGGCCTCCTGTGCCAGCGGGACCAGTCGAGTGGCCAGGTCGGCGCGCACCCGCTCGGTGAACCCCGTGCCGACGTGCCCCACGTACTCCAGCCGCCCGCGCCCGTCGGGCACGCCGAGCAGCAGCGAGTCCGCCAGGCCGGCGTGGCGGCCGCCGCCGGC